>JACPVC010000058.1 GCA_016191955.1 Chloroflexota bacterium | reverse complement strand
CTTTTGGCTGGCTGGGTCGCTATCGGCGGCTCTCCCGTGATTTTGAGCATACTGTTTCTTCCAGTGAGAGCGTCGTTTATATCGCCAGTATTCGCCGTATGCTGAAACTAGCCACTAATTGACTTAAGAAACGCTCTCTTAGGGGGATGACTGAGTGATGAATGTTCACAAAACAGGTGACATGCATCATGAACAAAACAGACCATCTTTATATTCATTTAATCGAAACCTTTACAACCTCTGTTGCGATTCCACACGAACAAGAGAAAATAGGACTATATCTTATTGAGGTGAATCATGACCGAGAAAAATAGTAAATCACATATGCCAAAAGACTCTTTTTTTTCGAGAGGGTTGTTCCCGCTTCGCTGGTCATTATGGGAATTGTCACGCTCGGGCTGATCGTCTTTGCCGCGGGCGTTTTGTTTGGGCTCGTCAAATTCTAGTCTAGGAGATAATGATGTCTTTCAATACTATTCTTCCTTTTATTTCGACGGCAGTCATGCTGGTATTTACGATCAGCGTCTTGCAGAGATATGTTGTGCGCCGTCAGGCGCATTTTCTGTTCTGGGGCATCGGGCTTGCCATGTTCGGTGCGGGGAGTTTTGCCGAAGCCTATCTTGCCCTGGCGTGGAACAAGTGGGTCTTCTTCGCCTGGTATCTCTTCGGCGCGGCGCTGAATGCTGCCTGGCTTGGTCATGGGACGTTATCCCTGCTGGTTCGCAAGCGTTGGGTACATGTCGTAACTGCCTTGCTCGTTATCGGTAGTTTGTTCGCGGGGTATCTCATGCTGCAAGCCATGCCAAAACTGGATGAATCGATTTTCACCACCAGCAAACCTGTCAGCGAACAATACGGCACCAAGGCGTTGGATGCGGGTGAATCCGCTCCTGAAGGTGCGCAAACGATAAGCACAACCTATCGCGGCGAAGAAGTGACCGCCGTCCGCGGGCTGCTGCCGCTCGGTACGTCGGTGCGTCTGACCACTCCCTTCTTCAACATCTATGGTTTGCTGACTCTCGTCGGCGGCGCGATCTATTCTGCCTTCCTGTTCTGGCGCAAGCGTGTCATGCCCAACCGTGTGATTGCGAACGTCTTGATCGCTGCCGGTGCGCTGTTGATCGGTTTTGCGAGCACACTCACCCGGCTTGGATATGGTGAATACTTGTATCTCGGCGAGTTGCTTTCCGCCATTTTGATGTACATCGGCTTCCAGCTTGCCGCGAAGCCGCAGCCACAGGAAATAGTTGAGACAGTCTCCGTTCCTGCTTCGGCGGATTAATTAAACTTTTTGCATAAGTGATTGTAGGGCAGGTTTTCAACCTGCCATTCATCAAAATTCAAGGAAGTGTCAGGCTTTTAGCCTGACCTACGATTAACTTTTACAAGAGGTCTGTTGAATCAAAAAGAGCCGCAGTTCATTCTGCGGCTCTTTTTACGCATGTCACTCTGAGGGAACGTTCTTTGCGACCGAAGGATCTCTACCTGGAGACGTAGAGATTCTTCGCTTAGGCTACTAAGAAACAAGGATTTTCAAACCCTTTTTTGCCGCGAATTTCGCGAATTCGCACTGATTTTAAAACCAATTCGCGAAAATTCGCGTAATCCGCGGCTGAAGCTCTTGTTTCTT
>JACPVC010000182.1 GCA_016191955.1 Chloroflexota bacterium | reverse complement strand
TGATTGGGTGCGCGAAAAGTTTGTAGATGACCTGCTCCCTTCGCCGTCCTCGGCGAAGGATTTACTCGCAGAACGCCGCCGTCCACAGGATGCTTCGCAAAGGACGGCGGCTTGAGCCAAACTACTAACAGACTTTGAGTGCTCCCATACTGATTGGGTCATAAAAAGTCTTCATCGAAAGAAATTTAACTCTTTTCTAAAAAAATTCGTCACCCAAATGGGTGACGAATTTTTTATCGATTCACATAATGAAAAAACAAACTTCTTTCTAAAAAGAAATCATGGATTTTCATGGCGTGGAATCGTATTCTATCAATGGTTCGTCTTGTTATCGATAACATCCTAAATTGAAAAGGAAAGTCAGCGATAAATTTCAACCATCCCCCATTCTTACGAAAACTACAGCGGCTTCAATGACGTTTCCATTATCCTGTCTCTGCAAATTTTGAGAGCCAATGGAAACAGAATTCAAAAGGAGGTACCCCTCAAGAGAAGAAATTGAAAGCACAAAAAGAAGGAAGCGCACACCGGTAGATTGGCGTCTGGGTGCACGCTTCCTGGCAAAGCAACCCATCATAGATGGGGTACTCTGTCATATCCGATTATAACGCCAACATAACATCCGATCTTCCAAAAGGAGAAGAAAATGAACAAGAAGTTGCTTTTCAACTTTCTAGCTGTTGTGATGCTGGCTAGTTTGATCCTCTCGGCATGTGGTTCCGCTCCGACCGAAGCCCCTGCCGCTCCCGCAGAAACCGAAGCTCCCGCCGCGACTGAAGCGCCTGCCGCAACGGAAGCGCCTGTTACAGCCGGGCTTGCCTGCGCGCCAAACTGTCAATATTCGGACCTGGTGATTGGTTTCCTACAAACCGGTTCCGAAGGAGGCTGGCGCGCTGCCAACACGGCATCCTTCAAGGAAACTGCTGAGCAGTTGGGCCTGACATTGAAATTCTATGATTCACAGAATGACCTCGCGAAACAGGTTGCAGGTTTCCATCAGTTCATTCAGGATCCCGAAGTGAACGTTATCGTCCTTGCCGCTCTCGAAACCACGGGTTGGGAGGAAGTTTTACAGGAAGCCAAGGATGCTGGCAAGATCGTGGTCATTGAAGACCGCCGCATCGACGCTCCCGAGACACTGTACTCCACTTATATCGGTTCCGATTTCGCCCTCGAGGGACGTAAAGCCGCCGAGGAAATGTGCAAACTCCTCGAAGGCAGCGAAAGCAAGAAAGTCTGGGAATTGGTCGGTAACGTTGGTTCCTCCGCCGCCAAGGATCGTGGTCAGGGTTTCCGCGAAGGAATGACCGCATGCGGAATCGAGATCGTCAACAGCCAGACCGGTAACTGGAGCGCCACCGAAGGCAAACAGGTGACCGAAGCCTGGTTGAAGGAAAGCAAGGATGTCCAAGGCATTTTCGCTCAGAACGATGAGATGGGCTTTGGAGCCATCGAAGCACTCAAGGAAGCCGGTCTCGTTCCGGGTGTGGATGTCAAGATCCTTTCGGTTGACGCGACCGCTGGCGCCTTCAAGGCAATGCTGGCTGGTGAATTGAATGTAACCGTGGAATGCAACCCGCTTCTTGCGCCGCAGGTATACGAAGCTGCCCTGAACGCAGCCAATGGCGAAGAACTGCCCGCCTGGGTTCCCTCACAGGAAGGCGTATTCCGCTCCGACGACCCGAACTTGCAAGAGATCACAGACGGTCGCACATACTAACGAAAGACGTGTAGCAGACCTTCATCGTTAATAAATTGGGAAGCGGATTTCATTCCGCTTCCCAATAAAAATCTTTTTTCCAAGAGGCAGGCATGGTTGTATCAGATCAGTATATGCTCAACATGCAGGAGATCAACAAGACCTTTCCCGGCGTGCAGGCGCTTGAGTACGTCGACTTTACGTTGAAGGCGGGAGAGATACATTGTTTGATGGGAGAGAATGGAGCCGGAAAATCCACCTTGATTAAAGTATTAACCGGCGTCGATTCTCCAGACTCGGGGAAAATCATTCTCGACGGCAGGGAAATACATGCCCGGTCTCCTCAACATGCCCAGTCCCTGGGTATCAGCACGGTATATCAGGAAGTCAACCTGTGTATGAATCTCAGTGTTGCAGAAAACATCCTTTTAGGCCGCGAACCTCAAAAACTGGGAAGCGTCGACTGGAAAAAAACAAACGACAAGGCAAGAGAAATCCTTCAGAACATCTTGGGCATCGATATCGATGTTTCCAAACCGCTTGAGTCCTATACGGTTGCCATACAACAAATGGTTGCGATTGCGCGCGCGCTCGACAATGTTTCTGCAAAGATATTGATTCTCGACGAACCGACTTCCAGCCTGGATATCAACGAAACTCAACAGCTTTTTAAAGTGATGCGTAAGCTCAAGAACGATGGCGTTGGAATTATTTTTATTACTCATTTTCTCGGTCAGGTATACGAGATTTCGGACCGGATCACTGTTCTTCGGAACGGGAAACTGGTTGGGACCTACGAGACCGCCTCTCTGCCGCGCCTTGAGTTGATCGCCAAAATGATCGGGCGTTCCCTCGCTGAATTCGACGAGATGACGAAGATCAAATTGGAAACCAGGAAACACATCCGAAAAGAAGCTTTATTACAGGCAAAGAGACTCGGTCGGGCTAGTTTGATCGAACCCTTCGATTTGGATCTGCATCCCGGTGAAGTGGTGGGGCTGGCTGGGTTGCTCGGGTCGGGGCGTACGGAGATTGCAGGAATTTTATTCGGTGTTGAAAAGCCCGATACAGGCTCGATCATTTTCAATAACAGGGATGTGCAGGATTATTCCCCGATCGGCTCCATCAAACGCGGTGTAGCTCTTTGCCCTGAAGACCGAAAAGCCGAGGGAATCCTGGACGATCTGACCGTCCGTGAAAATATCATCATGGCGATCCAGGCAAATCAGGGCTGGCTTAAGTATTTGAACCTGCAACAACAATACGAGATTGCTGATAAATATATTAAATTGTTGAACATTGCCACTCCGTCTGCCGACCAGCCGGTTAAAAATCTGAGCGGTGGGAATCAACAAAAAGTCATTCTGGCAAGGTGGCTGGCGGCAAATCCACAACTGCTTATTCTAGATGAACCCACCCGCGGCATCGATGTGGGTACCAAGGCTGAGATACAAAGATTGGTGCTCTCCCTGGCAGATGAAGGAAAGTCCTGTTTGTTCATTTCCTCCGAACTGGAGGAGGTGTTGAGGACCTCCCATCGGATCGTTGTACTGCGGGAACGCCAGAAGATCACGGAATTCAGTGGAGAAGTGGATGAACAGGCGATCATGAGGTCCATGGCAGGCAGCGAACAATGAAAAAAAATAATAAATCCCTTGCGTTGAGAAGTCTTACGGAAAGCAGGCTATTTTTTCCATTCGTTGCCCTGGCGACCATCCTGCTTTTGGACTTGATCTTCATCCCCGGTTTTTTCAAAATGGAATCCCGCGACGGTAATTTATATGGAAGCCTGATCGACATCCTTCGAAATGGTTCGACCGTCTGTCTACTCGCGATTGGAATGACATTGGTGATCGCCACTGCGGGTGTGGATCTATCCGTGGGAACCACCATGGCTATTGCGGCTTCTGTGGCAGCGCTTTTGATGAATCCCTATGTGCTGGCAAAAGAGTTGCCGCCCAACCTCGCCGCGCTGATCAACGACCCCAACTTCACCTTTCAACCGCTTTGGGTGGTCATTCTGATCACACTGCTTGTCGCCACCATTTGCGGCTTATGGAACGGCGTGTTGGTTGCCTATGTACGAATTCAACCCATGGTGGCCACTTTGATTCTGGCAATTGCCGGGCGTGGAATCGCCCAGTTGATAACGAACGGCGTAAGGATTCAAATCTTCTATGAACCCTACTCATTCATCGGGCAGGGCTGGATGATTCTTCCTTTTTCGCTATATCTGGTTGCATTTGTATATGCGCTAACCTGGCTGGTGACGCGTAAAACCGCCATTGGCATGTTCATCGAATCGGTGGGTATTAATTTCCGCTCCAGTTTCTTCAGCGGCATAGACGAAAAG
>JACPVC010000057.1 GCA_016191955.1 Chloroflexota bacterium | reverse complement strand
CCATGCTTGAGCGACACCTTCGTGCCGAGACTGCGCTGCAAGCGTTTTTCCACGTCAAGCACATCGGCGCTGACTGTTGCCTTCTTGACCTTGACCGGGCGGTGACCCGTCAACTTGCGGATATATTCCTCTGATTGGCGCACACTAAACTGAAGGTTGATGATGGTCTGCAACGCAGAGGTCTGCGCTTTTTGGGTGGAGAGTCCTAGCAGGGCGCGGGCATGACCTTCGGTGATCTTGTTATCCACCAACGCCTGTTTGACGGCATCTGCGAGGTTGGTGAGACGCATGGTATTGGTCACAGCCACACGACTCTTGCCGACACGTCTGGCAATCATCTCATGCGAGAGACCGAAATCCTCCGCTAGTTGGTGATAGGCTTCGGCTTCTTCCATCGGGTTCAAGTCTGCACGTTGGACGTTTTCGATTAATGCCAGTTCGAGCAATTCCTGGTTATTCGCCTGCCGCGTAACCACAGGGACTTTCTGCAAGCCAGCTCGCTGCGATGCCTGCCAACGCCGTTCCCCGGCGATCAAAATGAAGGTACCATCTCCTTTGGGAGAAACGATCAACGGCTGGATAACCCCGTGTTCACGAATGGATGCCGCGAGTTCGTCAAGTTCGTCTTCCTTGAAATGCACGCGCGGCTGACGCGGGTTGCGCTTGATGGCTTCCACCGCCACCTGCTGCACGCCGCCATGTCCGCCGCTCACAGGCGGCGCAGAAGACTTCCCGCCGGGGATGAGCGCATCCAATCCTTTGCCAAGACCTTTTCGTTGAGCCATGATAAATCCTTGTTAACCACAGAGTTCACAGAGACCACGGAGAGAGGGAAAAGAAAAGACTCAGTGTCCTCCGTGTTCTCTGCGGGGAATGCTCTTTAGGCTTTATCGCCTTTCAACAATTCCTTCGCCAGCGTTTCATACGCCTCAGCGCCAGGAGAATGCGGCGCGTATTCCGAAATGGGCAAGCCATACGAAGGCGCTTCCGCCAAACGGATATTACGCGGAATGATGCTTTTGAAGACCTGATTCGGGAAGTGCTTGTTCACTTCGCGCACCACGTCCGCAGAGAGGTTGGTGCGGTTATCGAACATGGTCAGGACCACGCCGCGCACTTTCATTTCAGGGAAGAGAGCCGAACGTACGCGTTCAATGGTCTCGGTCAACTGTCCCAAGCCTTCGAGCGCGAGATACTCACACTGCACCGGCACGACTACACCATCCATCGCCGCCATCAGACCGTTCACGGTCAACAAACCAAGCGAGGGCGGGCAATCGATGAGCACATAATCGTAGCGGTCCGCCACTTTCAGAATCGCCTTGCGCAAACGCGACTCGCGCGCAAGTTCATCCACCAGTTCCACTTCTGCGCCCGCCAAAGATGGCGAAGATGGCAGCAGCGACAACTGCAAACGCTCATTCAATAAAATGAACGGGAAGATATCCTCTTCGCCCAACAAGGCGTCATAAGTGCTGCCTTCCACAAGGAGTTTATCCACGCCCAAACATGATGTAGCGTTCGCCTGCGGGTCGAGGTCCACCACCAACACACGTTGACCCAGTTTCGCCAAATACGCCGCCAGGTTGATCGTGGATGTGGTCTTGCCCACGCCGCCTTTTTGATTCACTAATGTGTAGATCTTCGTCAAGATAAAACCTCCATCTTGCAATGTTCGATTTCTTTGTGGGTCGGAATTCCCTGCAAACCCGCGCGCGTTACTGAATGAGCCGCGAGGTTGGTTGCAAAACGCGCCGCCTCCCACGGGTCACGTATGGCGCGCAAACGCGCAAAGAACGCCGCCGCAAAAATATCACCCGCACCCGTCGCATCCACTTCATTCACAGAAGGAGCGCGGAAGCGTCTACGGTCACCGTGCCAATGCAGCACCGCGCCCTGCTCCCCCTCCGTCAAACAAAGCAGACTTGTGTGATGCGCCATCCATTCGACGAGTTCCAGGTCGCGGTTGATATCTTCGACGCTCATCACCACGCCTCCCACCTGACCGAGAACCTGTTCGCTGTTTTCCCAAGCCGTGGCAAACACCGAACCCTTTTCGTCCCAGCCGCGCATCCATCCCTGCGGTGTGACGCCCACCCACGAGGAAGGGAATTGTTTTGTCATTGCCGGGTCCACTTCCTGTGCAATGGGAGCGAGATGTACGATGGGCGCATCCCGCCAAACTTGTGGGACGTGCTCAAACGCGATCCTCGCAGCTTGATGATGCAACGTCTGTTTGCGGCCGTTTTCGATTTTTACATTCTCAAAAATAGTGCTCTGCCCGGTTGGGACGTTGAAAATCTGAACCCCATCGAGAAGATGCAAGGGAGCATCCTCACCCGCTGAGGTTACGATCCCAACCCGCAATCCCATCGCCTTTGCAGTCAACGCTGCGTAGGAAACCGTCCCGCCGAGTTGCTTGCCGACGGGAGTCAAATCCACAGCCACGTGACCGATGAGAAGATAATCCACAGGCTGAAGGGAATTGAGGGCAGACATGGACGAATTATACCGTGACGGCGGACGATAGACCGTAGACCATAAAAAAAGACCGCGGACTTTCGTCCACGGTCCATTGTCTATGGTCCAGCTTATTCCTTCGGCAGAATAACGACTTTACGATAGGGTTCTTCGCCGGTGCTTTCGGTTTTGACGGCGGGATGCCCACGCAGTTCGATATGGACGACGCGGCGTTCGCTCGAGGGCATGGGTTCCATCGTCACTCTGCGCCCGGTCTTGGTGACCTGATCTGCCATGCGGTTAGCAAGCTGGCGGATCTGCTTTTCGCGGCGGGCGCGGTAACCTTCCACGTCCACAACCACCTGCACCCATTGCTGGGTCTGCTTGCCGACGATCAGTGATGCAACATGCTGGAAGGCAGCCAGGGTTTCAGCGTGGCGTCCGATCAGCGCGCTGAGGTCGTCACCACGGACGTCTACCTGAATGGTGCGGTGGTCGTCCCCGTCCGATTCACCGTAGTGCGCAGAAACTTGAGCGGTCATGTCCATGTGATGGATCAATTTGGAAACGACTTCTTCAGCAGTATTCAAGACCACATCATGCTCAACGTTGGTCGGTCTTTGCGGAGCAGGTTTCAACTCGGGCTTGGGTTCCGGTTTTGTTTCCGTTTTGAGTTCAGCCGGCTTCCTCTCAGGACGCGGTTTGGCTTCCTTCGCTTTCGGCTTGGACTCTGTTTTTTTTGCAGGAGCAGCCTTCGGCTCAGGGAGCGAGGCGGGGGCTTCCGGCGCGGGCGGCGGATTCACGGAGAGGCGCACACGCACCTGGCGGCCGCCGAGTCCGAACAATCCCTTGGAGCCGGAATCTAAAACTTCCACAGAGACGGCATCCGCAGTAAGACCGAGTTGATCGAGTCCCTGTTGGATCGCTTCTTCAACGGTTGGAGCGATGATTTCTAAGGTAGTCCGCTCACTCATGGTCGTGCCTCCCTATTTTTTGGTCGGTGTTGATTTGTTACCGCCGGGCAGCAGGTTGCGCCAATTGGCGCGTCCGGTTACAGCATATTGAACGATGCCCAACAGGTTGCTGGTAATAAAGTAAACCGAGATGCCGGATGCAAACGTAAGGGCAAACCAACCAAGCATAAGCGGCATGTAAATGGCCATGCTGCTGCTCATGGCGGCTGTCTGTGAGGCAGCCTGATCGTTGGGGTTCGGCGGCGTTGTTGGCATGGTCAGTTTGGTCTGAACGTAAGTGGTCAGCGCCACGACGATTGCCAGAAGTGGGAAGCCGTTTGGCAGGAAGGAAACATCGAACGGCAGGGGAATGCCTTCAGGACGACCAAGGTTCATCCATAGGAAAGTGCTGTTAAGTGGGATGATGTTCGCCACATTCTGGAAGGGATAAACGGTACGCGCAAGGTTGAGCATGTCCAGAGGAGTGGCAGCCATGGCGCGAATGATGCTCTGATATAAACCGATAATGATGGGGAATTGAATCAGCGTTGGCAGGCAGGATGCAAAGGGATTGATACCTCGATCCTTGTAAATGCGCATTTGTTCCTGCGCCAGTTTTTCGCGGTCTTTGGCGTATTTCTTCTGAATGTCCTGCCATTCCTTGTCGTTCTGCAGTTCCTGCATGGCTTGAGCGCCTTTAACCTGCGAAGCGTTCAACGGCCAGGTGATGCCCCTGATGACAATGGTAAACAGAATGATGGCAAGACCAAACATCTGCGGACCATGACCAAGGATGTCATAGATCCACAACAAGAGGTTGACCATCGGTTGGATGATAAATGTTTCCCACATGGGTAGGGTTCCTTATTTCTCGGGGGTAAACGTCCAGGCTTGTTTGCCTGTGGCATCGTAAGCGGCAAGGGCAAATTCAGCTTTGTAGGGCGCAACAAGAAGAGTCTCGCCTGAGAGGACGGGGTTGGTGTAAAGCTTTCCACCGACGGCTTTCTCCCAGATGACTTTTGCATCGGGGTCCAAAGCAAGGACGGAGCCCGACTCGGTCACGACGTAGATTTGGTCGCCCACCACAAGCGGACTCGCGACGATGGGACCATCCGGTTTCACTGCATCCCAATTCTGTTTGCCTGAGGCAATGTCAAGGGAATACAATGTACCATCAAGGTCTGCATAATACAGCGTGCCGTTATCCAATGTTGGCGATCCCCAGATCCAATTGGAGGCGGTTGTCAGCACTTCGTGATTGCCGTTGGGGCTGACGAATTCAATATTCGAAGAGAAGGAGCCGACATACACTCCGCCCTCACCCACTGCCGGGCTGCCGGGGATTGCACCGCCAAGGTCTATGGGTTCGTCTGCACTTCCGGTAGCCGGATTGATAATATGGAGCCGATGGTCGAGCGCGGTGACGTAAATGTAGCTGCCGTCCGTCACAGGGGCAGACCAGAGCGCTCCGCCCAATTCGATGGGGTCTGAAACCTGTTCCCCATTCATATCGAGGATGTAGAGGAAGCCGTCTGAATTTGGGGCATAAATGGCCCCATTGAAAATAAGAGGCGAGCCCACCCATTTTCCCTCCGCGCCAGTGAACGGTGCCGCCCAATTATCCTTGCCGGTCTCAGGGTCGATGCTTACCAGTTCATGGTTATTGCCTTCACTACCCGCCAACAACTGTCCATCGCTGGTGAGAATGGGATTGGCATAGAAGATGATATTGCTATCGGTTTCTGCCGGGTAGCGCCAGACTTCCTTGCCGGTTACAACATCCACGGCGTAAATGTGGGAACCGGAAGCGAGATACGCCTGCACGTCATCCGCAGCAAGACCGGGCCAGGTGTTGACAAGGGAGGCGCGTCCGCCTGAACAGGCGCTCAGCAAAATAGCGCCAAGCGCAAGCAAAATAACAAGATTTATCTTTTTCATATTGAAATTGGATTTACTCCTGAAAAACAGCAAAGGACATGCCTTTGCCAGAAATACGTATCATTATGGGACGGGGTCATACCCGCCGGGGTTGAAGGGGTTGCAGCGCAAGACACGCCAGGCTGCCATAAACGACCCTTTGAGGGCGCCGTGTCTATAAACCGCCTGGTATCCATAATGAGAACAGGACGGATAGAAACGGCAGGTATTGGCTGGCAAACCGGGGGAAATGATCATCTGATACAAACGGATGACGGACAAGACCAATATACGTGGAATATTCCCAAGCGTACGCGGCATGTCTCGCAGGCGCGGTTCATGGGAATAATCGTGCAGGTGAAATTGCCGTTCAGGTTCGTAATTCATCCGGGAGTTTCGTCTGCGGAGAGCAGTTTGGCTCGTTTGAGGAGGTTTGTGAGCGCGGAGCGGGTATCTGCCAGGGTGGCAGTGACAAGCGCGGGTCGGGCAATCAGGATCAGGTCCCAGCCGGAAGCGATGGAAGGAATGAGATTGCGAATGGCTTCCCGCAGGAGTCGCTTTGCGCGATTGCGATGAACGCCGGTTCCAGTCGTCTTGCCTGCCGTAATGCCGATCTTTAAACGATCCTTCGTTTCGCTGGCTTGTGTTACTAACACAACAAGCGGATGGGCATAGGACTTGCCTGTTCGCCGCACCCGCTTGAAATCTTCGGATCGGGACAGTCGAAATCGTCTCTGCACCCGCACCTCATGTCATCTCCGCGTCAATGACGCTGAGATTACCAACGAGTCTTCTTGACGTGCTCGTTGGATTTAACGGTAAGTTTATAGCGGCCCTTCAGACGGCGGCGCTTAAGGACGTCGCGTCCATTGGCAGTTGCCATACGCGAGCGGAAGCCATGCACGCGCACGCGGCGGCGGATCTTGGGTTGATACGTTCTTTTAACCATTCGAAAGTCTTCCTTTATTTCTTGAAGAAATGATTACACAATCCCCAACGGGATGAGTATTTTGAGTTGGACAGCGCATTATTTTACCCTAAGGGGTGCGAATCGGTCAATTTGGATTTTAGGCAAAATACCTATCCCAAATGGGCTTGGTCTTGGCGGGGTCAATGAATGAAGATTCAAAGGCGAAGCGATTACATGTCTGGATGTCTTCCATGCTCATGCCGAGGATTTCATATGCGATGCGATATTCGTTGTTGACGTTCGTTTCGAGGACTTCGGGGTCGTCTGAGTTAATGGTTACGCGCACGCCAAGGTCGAATAGCTTTTTGAGCGGATGTGCCTTAATCGTCGGGACGGAGTTGGTCAAAAAATTCGACCAGGGATTCACCTCAAGCGTGATCCCCTTCTCGATAATCATCTCAACCGCCTTCATATCTTCGATACTATGAATGCCGTGACCGATACGGTCTGGCTTGAAGTTTTTAATGGTCTCAATGACATACGAAGCGGGCGTATCTTCGCCAGAGTGAATGGTCACTTTCAAGCCGGCATCTTTGGCTTTGAGGATTGGTTTAATAAAATCGCTTGCCGGGTAAAGTTTTTCGCCGTCAGCAAGGTCTACGGCTTGGATGTATTTTTTGTGCTTGATCGCCCAATCCACGGTTTTCACGCACGAGTCTGCGCCCATGCCGCGCGAGGTGATGGCGATGATGCCGATTGCCATGTCAAGTTCTTTTTCGGCGCGTGCCTGCGCGCGGAGCAGACCTTCAAGGCAGGCATCCCAATCGAGGTTATGCCCATGAAATGCCCAATCGGGCGAGAAACGCACTTCAAAAAGTTTGATGTTCTGCCTGGCGCAATCTTCGAACAGTTCCCATGAAATACGCTCGAAAATCGCTGGGGATGTGATGGTGCGCTGGAAAATGTCGAACGCTTCCAGAACAGCTTGCAAGTCCTTCATTTGGTCGAGGACTTTGACGTGCTTATCCAACTCCCCCACTTCATAGGAAGGCAGGGAAATGTTGAACTCACGTGCCACGTCGATGATGGTCTGCGTGCGGATCGCGCCTTCGAGGTGGCAATGAATTTCTGTCTTGGGGATAGAGTTGTATTTGGAGTCGAAGTTTTTCATGAATGCCCTTTTCGTCTATATATTTTACCCTGTAGTGTCACGCTTGTAGCGTGACACTTTTCATCTCAAAATCGTCACACTGAAAGCGTGACCTACATTGCCAACCGCAATGCTGCCTGCAAAAGCACATTCGCGCCGTTGACGCAGTCTTCCCATTTGGTGAATTCACGCGGCGAATGACTGGCTCCATCCACCGAAGGGACGAAGATCATTCCGACGGGACACAAATCCGCGAGAGACTGGCCATCGTGTCCGGCGCCGGAAGGCAGCGACATGTGCGACAAGCCCAAAGCATCACAAGATTCTGCGAAGGCACTGCGTACCTTTTCGTCCATCAAACTGGGTGAGTGTTTGCCGAGGAATTCGGTTTTCAACTCCAAGCCGAAACACGCGGATTCCTTCGCTGCCAACTCCAACAGTGCCTTGTCCAAGTGGTTGAATTCATCTTCATCGGGTGAGCGGAATTCGAGCGACACATCCACCTGCGCAGGGACGATATTGAACGCGCCCGGCGCAAAATCCATGTTGCCGACGTTCACCACACAGTTCGGAAAATCACGCATCACCATTTCACGCGCCGCCAGCGTGAACGCGCTCGCCCCCAATGAAGCATCGCGTCGGTCTTCCATTGTCGTCGAACCGGCGTGGTCCGCCTTTCCAATAAAAGACAGGCGATACGACCAAATGCCAACGATGGCAGTCACAATACCAATATCCGTTTTGGTACGCTCCAGCCGCTTGCCCTGCTCGATGTGCAATTCCAAATATCCCGCCAGCGATTCCTTTTTCCGTGCCGCACTCAACATGCTGGAATCACTCAAGCCTGCGCGATTCATTCCTTCGACCAACTTATCTCGTCCGCCGCGCGGCTTTTGCAAATTTTCTTGAGTCAGATGTCCAGCCAGTGCTGCGCTGCCGAGGAGTCCAACCAGCGTGCCCTCTTCATCCGTAAAGTCCATCGCCTCTAAATGGACGTTGAGCCTGATCCCGTTTTCTCGGACCGTTTTCAACACCTCAAGCGCTGCCATCACGCCGAGAGCACCGTCAAAGCGACCGCCGTTTGGGACAGAGTCCAGGTGTGAGCCAAGGATCAGAGTCTTCGTCATTGCTTCGGGGCTATCGCTCCTTGCAATGACGGGTAATACTGCCGAGTGATTTCCCGCGCCATCGGTGTGAAATTCCAAGCTTGATTTTTCAATATGTTCCCGAAACCATTTGCGGGCGGCGAGATGTGCATCACTGAAGGTTGGTCTATCCACGCCCGAATCAGCTGTCACACCGATGGAGGCTAACTGGTTGAAAGATTCACGCATCCGGTCCGGGTCGACGCGGAGAGAGGAAAAGGGTTGGGACATGAGTCAAAGTCTCCTGAAGTTAATAAGCTCTGACAGGGGCTAAGCCCCTGTCAGAGCAATCATATAACAAAACAGGAGTTGAGGTGTCTCGACTCCTGTTTAGACTGGCAACATGAATGTCGCCCTACGTTGTTATTTCGATTTGATGCTGATGAGCTTGGGTTTCGACTCTTCCGCCTTGGGGAGCGTAATGGTCAGGATACCATTCTCGAACTCAGCTTTGGCTTTGTCCGCAATGACTCCAACGGGCAAGACGATCGAGCGCTCAAAGGCTCCCCAACGCTGTTCATGAATGTGGTATGCCTTTTCATTTTTATCGTTCTCCTGCCTGGTCTCACCTTTCAGGGCGAGCACCTCGCCGGTGACATTGATCTGGACTTCATCCGCCTTGATGCCGGGGAGTGCGGCTTTCACAACGACTTCGTTGTCGGTCTGGTACATATCCACCGCGGGGATGGACCAGTTGTTACCGGATAAGCTAAGCGGGCGGGTGAACGCGTCATCGAAGAGGCGATCCATGGCTTCACGCAGGGTCATCATCTCACGAGCGGGTTCCCAACGAATTAAGTTTGACATAGCTACCTCCTTTAGGTAAGTGGGGTTTGTCTCACGCCCCTTAATTTAAAACGCCTGCGTTAAAAAAACGCAAGCGTTTTGTATTCGTTTTGTAAGAGGGATAAAGCTATGTTGGGGGCTAAGCCTCAAAATAGCGAAGGTTATTCCTTACTTCTCTTGAAATCTACAAAGCGGTAGCCAACTCCGCGCTCGGTGAGGATGTAGACCGGGTTGGCAGGGTCTTTTTCCAGTTTCTGCCGCAGGTAGTTGATGTATAGGCGGACGTAGTGCGGTTCGTCGCGGTATTCGTAGCCCCATACTTTTTGGAGCAACTGATCGTGCGAGACGACCCAACCCGCATTTTGAACAAGGTGATAGAGCAGGCGATATTCGGTCGGGCGCAATTTGACGAGTTTGCCTTCGAGCCAAATTTCGCGGCGCTCAAAGTCGATCTTAAGGCGTTTGTCGATCTCGATCAATCCATGCATCGAGCCGCTGGTGCCTTCGGTGCGGCGCAGTACAGCTTTGATGCGGCTGACGAGTTCGCGCGGGCTGAAAGGCTTAGTGATGTAATCGTCAGCGCCGTGTTCGAGTCCGCGCACACGGTCATCCTCCTCACCTTTGGCGGTCAGCATAATGACCGGCACGTTGCTGAAATCGCGGATGGTTTCAAGCACATCGAAGCCGTCGATATCCGGCATCATCACGTCGAGCAGGATCAGGTCCGGGGTGAAGTCGCGGATCTTTTGGATCGCCTGTTTGCCGTTGAACGCCTCCCCCACCTGAAAGCCATCGTGCTCGAGGTTCATGCGGATGAAACGCACCATGCGTTCTTCGTCGTCCACCACAAGGATGCGGCGTCTGTCCATATCTGTCATGCTATTCCCTCACAAAACCGATGATCTTTTCGTCTTCCGAGTCGCCGAGGACTTCGATAAAACTCACCTTGGCAAGTGGCCAGATGACCTTGGCGGTTCCCGCATCGATGTAATGCAGGTCTTTGCCGTCTTTCTGGCGCGGATTTAAGACAACGATGATGTTGTCTGTCGGCTTGGGAAGTTCTTCCACTTCACCCGCCACGGATGCTTCATTGGCAATATGTAAAATAACGGTGAATGACATTTCCGTTGATCTCCTTTTAGTTACTTTTATCGATCAGCACTTGAATTCTCATCTTGCCCAGTGAAATAATGTCGCCGTGATTAAGGGTCTGTTCCATATTTGGGGCGAGGCGGCTGCCGTTGAGAAAGGTGCCATTCGCAGAGCCAAGGTCCATGAAGATGATGGAAGAGCCGCTTCGTTTGATGACGGCATGCAGGCGCGACACCCCGGCAGCATATGCCTGATACGGGGAAAGATCGATATCGGGCATGATGGGTTGACCTTCGCTGATGCGCCCCATAGTGAACTCATCACGGGAAGAGAGAGGCAGCACCTGTCCCGTATCCAGCAGGTGCAGGTTTGCCCATGCATCTGAGCCTTCAACAGGCTGGGTAAGTTCGTTGGTAGCGCGTTTGCTTACTTTCCCCAAGTTATCTGAGGCAATCGTCTGGGTAATCAATGTATCTCTACCGATCAACTGGGCACCACACTCCGCACAGAACATTGCGCCTGTCATGTTTGCATGTTTGCAATTGGAACAGATTATCATAATTTCTTCTCCTTGCCACTGCCCAATAACAGCGCTCGTGTTTTATATTTTATATCCTTGCTCCCCGATTCACTCCAGGTCTGCATATTTTCAAGGCTTTGCGCTTCCAACAAGGCGGTCTTTGCAACGGAGTTCTCACCCTGTGAAAGCAGATGAGTTGCCAGGTTTTGCAATTGCCGGGCTGCGACATCGAACTGTCCATCTTTGGCGGCTGCTTGTGCGCGTTCCTGCATGCGGTACAGGGTAAGGCGCGATAGCGCCTTCAGGATCTGTGTCGGCGGGGCATCGGCTGAGGGATCTTGATGCAGGTCACGGGTCAGCCGGAGGCGGATGGGAGAACTGGGAATCGGATTGGAAGTGATCGAGGCTTTCAGGAGTCCATCCAGCACCGGCACGGTATTACTCGTCAACGCATCGGGACTCAGGATCAGTTCCAGCAGAACATGTAAAGGAGTATCCCGAAGGATGGGACCCAGCCGCAGGGGCGACTTCGATTCGACCTGGCTGCCCTCGGGCTGAATGCGAAACGCAAAGTTGAGGCGGATGTGTTCCAGCTCCCTGAGTTCGAGGGTGACTTCATCGGCATAGATACTGGTGAGCGCCTTGAACTTTTCGATCAGAAAGCGTTCAATATCCCTGGGCTGTGAAATATAAACGGACGAGCCGCCGGTCCTTCCGGCAATGGCATCCAAAAAGATATCGTTCCATTCGTGCCCAATGCCCATGCCGGTAATGCCGACATTGAGAGCGGCAGCCTGTTCCGCTAATTTCAAACAAGCTTGTTCATCACCGTAGGTATTTCCGTCGGTCAGCAAGATGATGTGATTCACCCGCGATGGGTCGAGGGTGCGGCGGACTTCCTTCAACCCGGCTTCCAGCCCTTGAAAGATCTCAGTGCCGCCGGAAGGCTGGATCATTTGAACACTGCTTTCCTGTTTCCGTTTATCGAGACTGATTGCAGCAGGGACGATCACCTCGGCGCGGTCACTGAACGCGACAATACTAAGCACATCCTGCGGGCGCAAGTTGCGAATCAACTGAACCGCCGTAGCTTTCAGGGTGTCCATCTTTTCGCCCTGCATGGATGTGGAGCGGTCGAGGACCAGGCAAAGATTTAACGGTGGAGTGGGAAGGCTGGCAGATTGCTTTTGTGTGGGTTCGATCTCAAGCAATACATACAAAAGTTGGTCTTCTTTCAACTGGACCAGACTGGAGCGGCTGTATAGAACTTTGTGACGAATAAATTGATTCTTGTCGGCGACTTCGGCAGGAAGCGTTAAATCGTATTGACTGCGGCGCTTGGGATTGGAAAGCACCTCATACGCTTGTTGAATATCGAGGAAAAGTTCGGTCTCGCCGGCAGCCACGTTCTTGTCTGGATGCAATCGCTGCGCCGCATCGAGATAGGCGCGTTTAATTTCCTCCTGCGTGGCATCGCGTAACACACCAAGAACGGAGTAAAGGTCCGGCTTGCTGGCAGACATGTGGAAATTTACCCAATGATTTGGGCAAGGATCACGGTGATGTTATCTGGACCACCAGCAGCATTGGCGGCTTCCACCATGCTCTGACAGGCGCGATGCAAATTCGGCGCTTCGCTGATGATGCGAATGACATCCTGTTCGTTGACCACGCCCCATAAGCCGTCACTACAGATCATGAGATACCCGGGCTGCGGAAACGGCACGGTGAAAATATCGGCTTCAAGGACTTCACCCTGCCCCAAAGCGCGAATCAAAACGTTACGATGCGGGAAGTTATCGACCTCATCCTTGCTGAGGTGACCGAGTTCTTCGAGGCGTTTGACAAGGGAATGATCGCGCGTGAGCGGTTCCATCCTGCCATCAGGGTAAATGGCATAAGCACGGCTATCCCCCACATGACCAATGGTGACCTGCTGACCGAGCACCAGGGCGGCTGTGATAGTGGTGCCGCTGCCCGGCGCCTCGCGCTGGATGTATTGATGCGCCTCCAAAATGGAAGATTCCATCACCTCTTGCAGGGATTCTTGCAGGGATTGTGTGGGAAGTTTAAATAAATACGAGTGGAATTTTTTGGTGATATTTCCGCCAACAATGCGGATGGCGGCATTGCTCGCCACTTCACCGAATTGATGCCCGCCCATGCCGTCGGCAACGATGTACAAACCAAATGGCACGCTTTCGGCACTTCCCGAGATCGTGGATGTTAGCGCAAGCACGCTGTCTTCATTATGGTCGCGCTGTTTTCCCACAGATTGCCCCACACCGGCGATAAGCTGTTTGATCTCATACTTGGGCGCCTGGCTGGAAAGGATGGATTGAAGCTGTTGGTCGCTAAGCGGAGCCGTGGTGACAGAATCCACCTGCCTGGGTTTTGTCTCCTCCTTTGAACCAAATAGTTTTTTAAAGAAATCAGCCACAAGCTCTCCTTTTAGGCAAACAACGCATAGACGTGATGGTCCGTTGAGCCAAAATAAACAATGTCATCGAAAACTACCGGCGAACCGGTAATGGGACTTCCCGTTTCAAATCTCCAGCGCAGGCGGCCCGTGCGGTATTCGAGGCAATACATGGAACCGTCAACGGAGCCGATATAAACCGAGTCTTTATACACAGCAGGCGAGCTGCTCACCTGGTTATCGGTCTTGTAGCGCCAAACCTCCTTGGAGGTTCGGATGTCGACACAATACACAAAGCCATCCGCTGCGCCAATGAAGATGAAATCATCGGCAAGCGCCGGCGAGCAAACGGTCCCCTTGCCGAGGCGGAACTTCCAGATCGCCCAGCCGCTTTTGGCATCGAGTGCATACAAGGTGCCATCCAGCGAAGCGGTGTACACGGCCTGTCCTTTATGAACCGGCGAGGAGGTCATTCCGCGTTTTGCTGCAAAGCGCCATTTCAACGCGCCGCGGAAATCCAACCCGTAAAAAGAACCTGACTCTGCTCCGAAATAGATCATGTCATTCGCGACCAACGGCGTGGAGTGGATCGGTCCATCGGTGGAAAACTTCCACACCGCCCTGCCGCTGTTGACGTTTACGGCATGCAGGTCCTGGTCGTCAGAACCGAAAAAGATGTGCCCATCTGAGATGCGCGGAGAGGAATAAATCTTTCCTTCCGTGTAATACGTCCAGAGCAACTTTCCCGTACGCGCACCGATCACATGCAGGCGCTGGTCTTCCGAGCAGAAGAAAACATTATTCTCAAACACCAGCGGACGCGAAACGATACCGCCATCTGTGGGATATTTCCACTGAAATTTTCCGTCGGCAGCGTTCAGGGCATAGAGGTTGTTATCGTAACAACCAATATATAACGTACCCTGACTCAACGTGGGCGTACCGCGGATCTCATCTTCACACTTGAAATCCCAAATAGCCTTAACGCCGCCGCTGACTGCCGCCGGCAAGGACGCAGAACTGAGCTTTGAAAGTGTCCCCGTCTTGCGAGCAACATTCATCAAAGCCTCTTTCATCGCCGAGGCGGTTGAGAAGCGCTCTGTTGGGTTGTAATTCAAAGCGGTGTTTACCACCGCTTCCAATTCCAAAGAAACATTCGAGTTGATGCGCCGGATCGGGCGTTCGGCAAAGGTAAAGGGCGGTTCGAGGCGGGGGTCGCGCCGGGTCAACGCGTGATGCAAGGTGGCGCCGAGTGCGTACACATCCGCAAGAGGCGTGGCATCTCCACGATACTGTTCGGGCGGAGAATATCCTTCGGTGCCGATCATCGTGCCTTTGATGCCGGTCTGGAATGTTTTTGCGATGCCGAAATCCACCAGCACCACATCCCCACTCTGGTTAATCATCACGTTCGAAGGCTTCATATCACGGAAGATGATCGGGTCTGGCTTGTGAGCATGCAGGTATTCCAGCACATCACAAAGCTGAACCGCCCAGCTAATGACCTGGTCTTCCGCAAGGAAACCGCCCGTTTCGTTGATGACCGTTTCCAGGTCTCGCCCCTGAATGAATTCAAGCACAAGATACGAACGGTCGTCATGCGAAAAATAATCGTAAATACGCGGGATGGATGGGTGGTGCAGCGTAGCCAGCAGATTCGCTTCACGTTCGAAATTTTGCACAATGGTCTGGCGCACCAACGGATCTGGCGCCATGTTGATCATTTCCTTCACCGCCACCAGCTTCACCACGTTCGGGAAATGCATGTCGCGCGCGCGGTACACCGACCCCATACCCCCAATACCGATAACATCTTGAATGTTGTATCGGTTAACAAGGGTCACGCCAGCCATTAATTGCTGGCGCCCCGGCTGTTCGCCAGAGCCTGAACCCGAGCCATAGGAACCGGTGGGAGAAGTAATGTTTTTTGTTTCCATTCGTGTTAAATCTGAATTTAATGAATTATAAGGGTATTTGTCTGTGCTGGCTATTCCAATTTTGAGAAGGAGCCGGGGTTTTGGGCTTGCAATCGAACGTTTTCTACGGCACAATGAGCATCTGTGAAGATATTGGCAGTAAGCGACCAGGTCGTGGACCGCGTCTATTCTCTGTGTGCAAGCGGGCATTTCAAGGGCGCCGAACTTATTCTCGGATGCGGCGACCTGCCCTATACTTATTTGGAATACCTCGTTACCGTTCTGAGCGTGCCGATGTTCTATGTACCAGGGAATCATGACCCAAGCTTCGACTTGCGGGACATCCGCTCCAAAGCCGAAGGCGGCTCAAACCTGGACCTTAGAATGGTCTGCCACAAAAAAAGCCTGATCGGCGGCTTTGGCGGGTCCATCCGCTACCGACCCAGTGCGGCAAACCAGTACACGCAATCAGAAGCTTATCTGAGAGCGTTCAATATGGTGCCCGGTCTGTTGTTGAACCGTATCAAGTATGGGCGCGCGTTGGACATCCTCATCAGCCATTCTCCGCCGTTCGGCATCCACGACGATACCGATAACGCCCACCACGGATTGAAAGCCTTGAACTGGTTGATCAACGTTGCCAAGCCCCGTTATCATTTTCACGGGCATACTCATTTCTACCGGAGCAATATCGCCGACAACGTAACAACATCCGGTCCGACCAGGATCATCAATGTCTATCCTTACAAGCTCGTTGAAATAGAATAAGGTAACTCACCTTACGCGATTTTCACTTTCTTGCATCCCTTGCCCTTCGACTGCGCTCCTCGACATTCACTCGTTGCTCCGCTCAGGGCGGCTACCGCGCTCCCGAAATACACCGGGACGATGTGAGCGGAGAGCGGATGTTCGTCCCGCTCGTAGTCGAAGCATAGGCACGTAAAGTGAGTAATGTAAAACAGATCAAACTTTAACCTTGCGATAACTCGCATGTTACCGTAGCCCATATAATACGAACTACCTACCGTTCATTAAGAAGTAAAGAGAGTAAAGAAATGTCAGACGAAATAGAAGCAAGAATACGCGCAGATTTTAGCCGGGCGCGCTTTAAATCCTTTATCAACCAGGTATTCTCCGTCCTCCGTGGTCAACGCAATAACCTGCTCTCGTACGATGACATAAAGGAAAAGCTGCGCATCGGCGGTCCCATTTACAGGGGCATGAAAACCGTCCGCGTGGATCAGATTGCGGGGAGTCTGAACCGGTATCATGAGTTTGACCGTGCCTTCCTCCCCAAGGAAGACCAACTCGCCAACCGCTGGCAAAAAGTCGACCGCGCTTTTTACGAAGACATCCACCTGCCGCCCGTTGTGTTGTATAAGGTTGGTCAAGTGTATTTCGTGGTGGACGGTCATCACCGCGTCTCAGTTGCTCGCGAGCAGGGACAGGAATTCATCGAAGCCGAAGTGCGCGAATGCGCCACACGCATCAACATCACGCCGGATATTCGCCCGGAAGACCTCGAAATTCTCGGCTCGAAAGTGGACTTTCTCGAACGCACCGGCTTGGACAAATTTCGCCCCGAAGCCAATATCAAACTGAACATCCCCGATGGCTTTACACGCATGCTGGAACATATTGCGGTACATCGTTACTTTATGGGCATCGATTTCAAACGCGATATTTCGGAACAGGAAGCCGTCACACATTGGTACGACAAGGTCTACCTGCCCATTGTAACCATCATCCGCGAAAGCGGCTTGCTCGACGAGTTCCCCGACAAGACCGAAGGCGACTTATATCTCTGGACGCTCGATCACCAGCATTATCTTTATCAAGAAGAAGGTCAGCCGCTGCAGCCGCCGGAGAAAGCCGCAAAACAATTCATTGAAGAGAACGAGTAATTCATCTTATACAAAAACTCTTTTGCAAAATGAGATTACGTTCTTGCCGGCTCCGCCCCGACGTAAACGTCGCGGCTACTCTTACGAAGAGCCGCCGCAGGTGGCTTCGTAAGAATAGCGCCGGGGTTTATCCCCGCGCGGACAATGGCGTAGAAGGCATTCCTGCGTAAAGTAAGTAATTCAGTCCATCGTCCAAATTCAGAACCTACAGGAAATCAATGTCAACTCTTCATCCCCTCGCAGGCGTGTACGCCGCTGCCGTCACGCCTTATCTCGGCAAACCCCGAACGGAGGGCAAACCCGATACCGCCTTCGATTTTGAGTCGCTGGCGGTCTTCCTACACTTCCTCGCCGGGCGCGGATGTCATGGGGCGTTGTTATTTGGAACAACAGGTGAAGGTCCTTCTTTTTCACCAAGAGAACGCGAAGCGTTGCTTCGTTCCATCCGCGTTATCCGCCATCAGGTGCGAGATTTCAAGTTACTGGTTGGAACAGGCACACCCAGCCTCGCCGAAACCATCGAGTTGACCAAACTCGCCTTCGAACTCGGCTACGATGGGACGGTCGTCCTGCCACCGTATTATTTCCGCAAAGCGACAGACGAAGGCTTGTTCCGCTGGTTCAGCGAATTGATCGAGCAAGCCGTCCCCGAAGGAAAATATCTGCTCGGCTATCACATCCCTGTTATGACGGGCGTTAGTTTTTCATTGGACTTGCTCGAACGACTCAAAACAAAATACCCGAATCAATTTGCGGGCATCAAAGACTCATCGCACGATGAAACCTTCGCCGCGGCAGTAGGTCAACGCTTTGGAAAAGAATTGCTTATCCTAAATGGAACGGATTCTTATTTTCACCACGCTTTAAAAAACAACGCACGAGGCGCAATCACCGCCCCTGCGAATCTCATCTCCGATAATCTGCGCGAGATATGGGATTTATATCAAGCAGGCAAAGACCCCTCTGAGGTGCAAGCGAAGGTTACCGAACAACGGCATTTTCTGGAACAATACGCCCCCATCGTGCCGATCCTCAAAGGCTTGCTTCATAAAGTACATGGGCTGCCGCATTGGGCGGTCCGCCCGCCGTTGGAAAGTGTGGATGTGGCAATACTGGAAGACGCGGCGGAGAAATTTTTGAAGATCGGATAATTTTGCTCTCGGCGGCGTCCTCGCCGCCGGGGACGGCGGCTGAGCGATATGAACACTTGGCGATTAATCTACACTCCCCCATCTACCGGCGCATGGAACATGGCTGCCGATGAATCAATCCTCGAACACATCTATCGTGGCGAGTCGAAACCAACGTTGCGTTTGTACTCATGGAATCCAGCCTGCCTATCGTTGGGGCATGCTCAATCCATCAAAGATGTGGATGCGGATCGACTCCGCGCTCAAGGTTGGGACGTCGTCCGCCGCGTAACGGGGGGACGGGCGATTCTGCATACCGATGAATTGACCTACTCTGTGACCGGCTCCGCTGAAGAACCTGTCCTCGCAGGCGGAGTGCTTGAGTCGTACAACCGTTTGGCGCAGGCATTGTTATATGCAGTTCAATCATTGAGCGTGCCTGTTGAAATGAAAGAACATCAGGATGGGCATACACGGCAAAATTTAAATCCCGTTTGTTTTGAAGTTCCCTCTACCTATGAAATCACGGTCGACGGGAAGAAACTCATCGGCTCGGCACAGGCGCGCAAGAAGGAAGGCGTGCTACAACATGGTTCGCTTCCATTGACCGGCGACCTTACTCGCATTTGCGATGCGTTGATCTTTGAGAATGAATCCGCGAGACAATCTGCAAAAGAAAGATTGCTGGCTCGGGCAACCACTGTCGAATCCGTTCTCGGCGTGAGAATCGATTGGGAACGGGCAGCCCAGGCTTTCGTCCGCGGGTTTGAGGCGGAGTTGGGAATCCAGTTTGAGCGTGAGGAAATGTCTGCATCCGAAATCCAAAGAACGGAAGAACTCGTCAAGGAAAAATACGCGCATCCTTCATGGACAGAGAGAATATGAAAAAAATTCTGGTGTATGGGTCGTATGGATACACAGGGGAATTGATCGTTGAACAAGCTATGAAAACAGGTTTGCAATTGATCCTCGGTGGGCGCGATGAAAAGCGCTTGCGCGCGCAGGCGGAAAAATACAAATTGGACTTTCGTATTTTTTCGGTGGAAGATACCGCCAAGCTCGACGCGGCGTTGCAAGAAGTGGATGCCATGCTGCATTGCGCCGGTCCGTTCGTGTTGACGTTTCGGCAGATGGCGGAGGCGTGCATCCGCAACAAAAAACATTATGTGGATATCAGCGGTGAGATCGAAGGCTTCGAAGCGTTAGCGGCGATGGATGAAGAAGCGAAACGCGCAGGTGTGATGTTGTTGCCCGGCGGCGGCTTTGACGTGGCGCCGTCCGATTGTTTGATCGCATACACAGCGGGAAAATTGCCAAGCGCGACGGACTTGAAGATTTATATCAAAAGCATCGGCAGCGGAGTCTCGCGCGGCACGGCTCGTTCGGGTATCGAGAACAGTCATCGACAGGGACGCATTCGCCGCGACGGGAAAATCGTGAGCGTGAAAAATTTATGGGACAGCAAGGAAATAGACTTCGGGCGCGGACCCTCGCGTGTGGTGTCCATCGGCTGGGGCGACGTCAGCACGGCATATCACAGCACGGGCATCCCGAATGTGACGGCGTACATGGGCTTTCCAAAAGCGATGATCGAGATGATGAAGTTCACCCAAATTGCAGGACCGGTACTTTACACCCGCGCCGCAAAAAATTTCATCAAATGGCTGATCGGCATTTTCTTTGCACCGGGTCCATCACGGGAAAAGAATAAAACCGGTTTCAGTTTGATGATCGTCGAGGTGACGGATGGAAAACAACAAGCCGTCCGCGCGAAATTACGGACGCCGGAAGCGTATCACCTGACGGCGCTCACTTCGGTGGAGATCATGAAGCGTATTCTTGCATCCGAATTCAAACCCGGCTTTCAAACCCCGAGCAAAGTCTATGGCGCAGATTTTATTTTGCAGTTCGATGGGGTTCAGCGGGAAGACTTGTAGTTTAAGCCCTACTCTGGTGGTCGAGTAGCCCCGAATGTTTTTTGAGGGGCGTATCGAGACCCCGATTAGCGAAGAACTTTTCAATAACTGGTGGTCTCGATACGCCTTCGGCTACTCGACCACCGACGTATATTTAAACATATAATCACGAAAACCAACCAAAGGAGCATGAATGAAATTTGAAACTCTCGCCATCCACGCGGGACAGGAACCCGACCCAAACAACGGCGCTGTGATGACACCCGTCTATCTCACATCAACATACAAGCAGGACGGCATCGGCAAACCGCGTCAGGGATATGAATATTCGCGCACACTGAACCCTACTCGAAAAGCATTGCAGGATTGTCTGGCTGAATTGGAAAGTGGACAGTGGGGGTTGGCATTCGCATCTGGCATGGCGGCAACCGATACTGTATTGCGCATGTTGGGACAAGGTGACCATGTTGTGGCGGGCAATGATGTCTATGGCGGCACCTTCCGTTTATTTGACAAAGTGCTGCGCCGCTTCGGTCTGGACTTTACATTTGCCGACACGACCGATCCTGAAAACCTCGCTGAAGCCTTAACCCCGTCCACGCGCATCGTGTGGTTGGAGACTCCCACTAATCCCCTATTGGCAGTGTCAGACATTCGCGCAGTTGCGGAGGTTGTGAAACATCACCCGAACAAACCAATTCTGGTAGTGGACAACACTTTTGCAACGCCGTATCTGCAACGTCCGCTCGAATTGGGCGCGGATTTGGTCGTGCATTCGATGACAAAATATCTTGGCGGTCACTCGGATGTGGTCGGCGGCGCAATTATCGGCAAAGATAAAGAACTCGGCGAAAAACTGGCGTATCTGCAAAACGCCATCGGCGGCATACAAGGACCGATGGATTCTTTCCTCGTGCTGCGTGGCATCAAGACCCTGCCCATCCGCATGGACAGGCATGCCCAAAATGCTGAGAAGATCGTGGCGTTTTTGGAAAAGCAAAAAAACGTCAGACGGCTGATCTACCCATTTCATGAGAGCCATCCACAGGTCCAAATAGCGAAGCGGCAGATGAAGAATGGCGGCGGGATGATCTCGTTCATCATGAAAGATGGGCGCGAGGCGGCAGCCAAGGTGGCGGAATCCACCAAGATATTCACGCTGGCAGAGTCGCTTGGCGGCGTCGAGTCGCTGATCGAAGTCCCTGCGGCGATGACGCATCTCTCCACAAAAGGCTCCACACTCGAAGTGGACCCCGGCTTGGTGCGCATCTCCGTCGGCATCGAAAATGTAGATGACCTGATCGCAGACCTCGAACAAGCTCTTCGATAAACCAAAGACCTCCCGTTTGGGAGGTCTTTTCAACTAATTACTCACCTTACGCACTCAACCGTGTCACCCTTCGTGTCGCTCCGCTCCTAAGAAACAAGGATTTTCAAACCCTTT
>JACPVC010000210.1 GCA_016191955.1 Chloroflexota bacterium | reverse complement strand
GCGCCAATCAGAGGAATATATCCGCAAGTTGACGGGTCACCGCCCGGTCAAGGTCAAGAAGGCAACAGTCAGCGCCGATGTGCTTGACGTGGAAAAACGCTTGCAGCGCAGTCTCGGCACGAAGGTGTCGCTCAAGCATGGCAAGAAGGGTGGTACGGTAACGATCTATTATTATTCCGATGAGGAATTGGATGCCTTGTTGAAGAAGATGACGTAAGTTTGGAAAGTGGTAAGATAAGAATAGGTAAAGTAATATGCCCGAAGAGATTAAACCGATTTTGAAAGAACTAAAAAAAGGACTCAAGCAGATTTACGGGGCAAAATTCAAGAAGGCATACCTGTATGGGTCTCATGCGCGCGGCGACTATACGGAAGATTCCGATATAGATATCTTGATTGTGCTTGCTAATTTCAAAAAATATGGGGAAGAACTTCGCCGTACAACCAATTTGGTGGGTGGTCTGTCATTGGAGTATGGCGTAACAGTAAGCGTTGTTTTTTCCCGTGAAAAAGAATGGAAACATGACAAACTTCCGCTTTTAATGAACATCCGCGCGGACGGAATTGCAGTATGAATGAAAATGCAGGTTTCCTTCTTGATAAAGCCGAACAGGCAATCGGCGCGGCGGAGAGTCTCTTACGCGATGGCTACCGGGATTTTGCCGTTGGGCGTGCTTACTATGCGATGTTTTACACAGCCGAAGCCTTACTCGCTGAAAAAGGGTTGACCTTCAAAAAGCATATTGGAGTGCATCGTTCTTTCTCCGAGCACTATGTCAAAACAGGAATATTAGACCAGAAATATTTTTATTGGCTGATCGCGGCCTTCAATAGCCGTATGGTGGGCGATTACGCTCTTCGCACCGAGTTTGAAGACGAAGAAGTCAGAGAATGGATTTCGCAGGCGCGAGAGTTTTTGGAGAGAGCCCGAGGGTACTTGGCAAGTCAATCATCGTAACAAAAGTCCTATTCGTGCAT
Organism: Chloroflexota bacterium; assembly: GCA_016191955.1. Lineage (GTDB taxonomy): Bacteria > Chloroflexota > Anaerolineae > Anaerolineales > Villigracilaceae > Villigracilis. The sequence goes on along the minus strand of JACPVC010000210.1, from coordinate 1,848 downwards.
GTGTGCAAGCAAAAGGTGTCAGGTAACTTGCTCCCTGCGCCGGGGACGGCGGCTTGAGCGTTAGCTGCTGACAACCTTTGCTTGCACGCTCATGCATTCGTGAAAAATTCGTGGATGGTTTGGGGATTATAATTCTCTTCATGAAACTCCTGTACAACGCCAATATTCACACACTCGACTCTTCCAATCCGCGCGCTTCTGCGATTCTCGTCGCAGGCAGGCGGATTATTGCTATCGGTGACAAGATCAAACTCGAAAGTCTGGCGCATGGCAAGCTTGAAAAGCAAGATATGAAAGGCAAGACCATCCTGCCGGGTCTGACCGATGCGCACATCCATATGCAGCTTTATGCGATGGGGCTTTCCAGAGTTGATTGCGAAACGAAGACGAAGGAAGAATGTCTGCGGCGGGTGGGGGAGCGGGCGCGGAATACGAAACCCGGCGAATGGGTGTTGGGTCATGGCTGGCAGCAAAACGATTGGGGTGGAAACTTCCCGACAGCTGCTGAACTCGATGCCGTCTCGCCGAATAATCCTGTCTACCTAACCGCCAAGTCGCTTCATGCAGCGTGGGCGAATACGGCTGCGATGAAGTTGGCGAATATCATGGACGAAACGCCCGACCCGAAAGACGGCGCGGTCCAACGCGATGTAAGCGGGAAAGCCACTGGGATCATGCTCGAAACGGCTATGGCGTTGGTCAATGCTGCGGTGCCGGAACCAACTCTCGGCGAGCTTGAGGCGGCGATGCTCAACGCCCAATCCGTGTTGTGGAAGATGGGCATCACCGGCGTCCATGATTTTGACCGCCGCAATTCTTTCATGGCTTTGCAATCCTTGCACGCGCAGAATAAATTAAAATTAAGGGTGTGCAAAAACATCCCCGTTGAAAGTGTGGAGCAGGCGAACGATCTTGGCTTGCGCACCGGCTTCGGTGATGAGTGGTTGTGGATCGGTTCGGTCAAAGCCTTCATGGATGGCGCGCTCGGTCCGCGCACGGCGGCGATGTTCCAGCCGTACGAAGGCGAGACCGGTAATAAAGGCATCCTTAACATGGACGGCGAGGAACTTTTCGAACATGCCCGCAAGGCTGCGGATGTTGGTTTGAGCATGACTGTCCACGCCATCGGCGACCGCGCCAATCATGAAGTGTTAAATGCCTTCGAGCAGTTGCGCGAGTATGAAAAGAAAAATCATTTGCCACATCTACGTCATCGCATCGAGCATGTGCAGGTTATTCATCCCGATGATGCGCCGCGGCTTGCGAAACTCAACGTCATTGCATCCATGCAGCCGATCCATGCCACCTCCGATATGTTCGCCGCGGATCGCTACTGGGGCGACCGCGCCAAGTTTTCGTATGCCTGGCGCGACCAACTCAACTTCGGCGCGACACTTGCGTTTGGATCGGATGCACCTGTGGAGTCGCCCAACCCGTTCTTAGGATTGCATGCCGCGGTCACTCGCCAACGAGCAGACGGTTCACCCTCCGCCGAAGGCTGGCACCCCGAACAAAAGTTGACTCTCGCCGAAGCCTTATCTGCCTACACCTTCGGCGCGGCGTACACTGCCAATGCAGAAAACCGCCTTGGCAAGCTCGCCGAAAGTTATTTGGCAGACCTTATCGTTTTGGACGAAGACCCGTTTGAGATTGCCCTTGCCAGCCTGTTGACAATGTCCCCGTCTGCTGTCATGATAGATGGTGAGTGGGTCATTCAGTAAGACGAAGGCACACTGAACAGGAAACTATAGAAATTTGGATGGAATACATGGAACCCAAATCGCCTAAATTATCGCCGGAGATGCTTGTTCCTCGTTTGGGGGAATACCTCGTCCAAAAAGGGTTGAT
>JACPVC010000209.1 GCA_016191955.1 Chloroflexota bacterium | reverse complement strand
TTTCGAACTCGGCGCTGCCATGGCAATGGAAGTCGGCAAGAACCGCATGGAATCTATGGGCGATGTGCAGGAAACCGCCGACCTTATTTATTATTCCTGCTATCAAATGGAAAAGAACAACGGTTACATTGTGGAGATGGGACGCGACCCGCTGGTCGGTTATGAATCCCGCAATGTGTCTGTGCTGCGACCCTATGGCGTGTGGCTTGTGGTTTCGCCATTCAACTTCCCGCATGCGCTCACGGGCGGACCTTCGGGCGCGGCGCTCGTTGCGGGCAACACGCTCGTGATCAAACCTGCCACCGATACCGCCTGGATCGTGCGCCTGTTAGTGGACTGCTTCCGCGATGCGGGCATCCCCGAGGGCGTGGTCAACTTCGTGACCGGACCCGGCTCGACTCTGGGGCAGGCTTTGGTCGACAGCCCCGAAGTGAACGGCGTCACCTTTACCGGTTCCTTCGATGTCGGCATGAAGATGTATCAGGATTACGCCAGGCGCAAGTTTGTACACCCGATGGTACTCGAACTCGGCGGCAAAAATCCTGTCATCGTCTCAAAGAACGCGGACATCGAAACTGCCTCAGTCGGTATCGTTCGCTCGGCATTCGGCTTGCAAGGGCAAAAATGTTCCGCCGCCTCGCGTGTGTTGGTGGAAGAACCTATCTACAATGATATGGTCGCCCGCCTCAAGGAAATGACCGACAAACTCGTCCTCGGTGACCCGACCGAACGCACCGTTTATAACGGACCGGTCATCAACAAGAGCTCCTACAACGACTTCAAGAATTTCACCGAAGAGATCAGTCAGGCTGGCGCGACCTTCCTCACCGGTGGTCACGTCCGCACGGATGGCGACTACGGCAAGGGCTTCTTCTGCGAAAGCACCTTCGTCACCGACCTGCCCTTCGAACACCGCTTGTGGAAGCATGAAATGTTCCTGCCCATCACCACCATCGGCAAGGTACAGAACCTCGAAGAAGGCATGGCAATTGCCAATGACGTCAACTACGGTCTGACCGCTGGCTTCTACGGCAATGCCGCCGAAACCGAATGGTTCTTCGACAAGATCGAAGCAGGCGTCACCTACGCCAATCGCCCGCAAGGTGCATCGACCGGCGCGTGGCCCGGCTTCCAACCCTTCGGCGGCTGGAAAGGCTCCGGCTCCAGCGGCAAGAACGCTGGCGGTCACTACTATCTGCCGCTTTACATGCATGAGCAGATCCACACTTCGGTGAAGGTTGCGAAGGCAGCTCCGGCGAAGAAGGCGGTAGCTAAAAAGGTGGCGGCGAAGAAAGTTGTGAAGAAGGCTGTAGCAAAGAAAACAATGAAGAAAACGGCTAAGAAAAAGAAGTAACGAGTAATAAGAAATGAGGAAAAGCCTTCCGAGGTCAACTTGGGAGGCTTTTTGATTCGGGAAAAATAGAGGAAGTGGAATAAAATAAGTTCACTACTGAATAGAAAATCAAGGAATCTCAATGATACATACCCTTCGACAAAAAGCCTCTTCAAATCAAATAAAAGATATGCTTCAAGAGTACGATAGCATGATCAAAATCGTAGTGGACATCCGCCAGCGGATTTTATCTGGCGGCGGCGAGATGCACGCGGATTGCGAGTCTGTATTACTGGAAAACGGAAGCGAACAAGATGATCTTTGGGGCGCAAACTGGTATCCATCAGAACAGCGCATTGAATTTGAATCGCTCATCAATATCCGCCCGCGCATGGGAAATCGCAGTGTCATTTTGCAAGACGAAAACCTTCGCAAACAGGTAGAAGATGTGACCCAATCCATCCTTGGAGGTGTAGAATGACCGACAAAGAAAAGAAGCGACAACGTTTCCTGCGCGACCCACTCGAAAAACGCCTCGGCGGACTCGCCGCCACCCTTGCGCGGATTTCGTCCAGCGCTCGCAATTCAGAATCACCAGTCATCGTGGCGAATCTACTAGACGAAGCCAAGCATTACATAGAATGGACTGCCGCAGATGCAGAAGCTGAAACCGCTGCCGAATTGGTACAAATGCAACGATTGATCACGCTTTGGCAAAAATCGTGGAAAAATGCTTTTCAAGATACGACTCAGCGGGTTGTACTTTCCACGCTGGCGAAGGAATGGTCGGATAAAGCGTTGGAAAGTTCGGGGTTGGTGTAAAGCAAAGAGCAAACCCCTCCCTGCCTACCACTCGCTTTGCTTCGGGTACGCGTTCCCGAGCGGGGAGGAGCTAAAGGGCGTAATCCAGCATGGACATCATCTTCCAGAACGCAACACCAAACGAAAACCATCCACGAATAAAATCTTCCACGAATTCACGAACACGCAACGTCGCCATTCGTTTATTCGTGGTCTCATTCGTGGACGGTCATCCCAACTTTCCATTCAACCAGTCTGCAACTTCCCCGGTTAACCCACCATGCCCAAAGACCAAGCCTATCTCAAAGCCGAAAAGAAATAAGGAGGTATTTGTAATATGGAAACTTTATCAACCGCTGCAACCACAGTAATAATTGGCATAACAGTGTATGCTTTGAGTCAAATCCTAACTAAATTCATTATTGAGCCGATTTATGAACAAAGAAAGGCTATCGGGGAAATTATTGATGCTTTAGTTTTCTATAGCTTGATATACCAGAATTCTGATGTCTTCGAACGAGCTAAGATTGATGAAGTTGCAAACACATTACGTCAAAAAGGATCAAACCTCCGAGCAAAATCTCATGCAATACCCGGTTACATAGCCTTATCGCAATTCGGTTTAGCATTGCCTCAAAAAGAGGTTAATACTATATGTAAATCCCTTAATGTGATTTGCTTCTTAATATACGACCAGAAGAAACAGGTTAAATTAAAAAACATGGAAAGTTCACAGCTTATCTATGAAGAAGCAAATAAGATTTTCACAATGCTCAAATTCCCATCCCTAGATGAAGCTTGATATGAACAATACTTTAGCTAGAACAACTGCTCTCGCCCCTTTAGGGGAGATGCCCCGATAGAGGCAGAGGGGTTAACCCACCACGCTAAAAGACCAAGCCTATCTCGAAGTTGAAAAGACTCCCCTGATTAAGGAATGTTACGATGAACAAGTCAAATGAAGACAACCAATTCTGGAAAATCATTGATCGTTTTGGATTAGTCATAGGGATAATTGCAACACTATCAACTATTACGCCTATTATTTGGGCATTCATCGTTTTTGCACAGAAGGGGTTAACCGCCACCGTTCCCGCTTGGACCATTTTTGTTGCCTCTTTGTTTGCCATGATCCTTGGTATTTCGCTTGGAAGGCGATCAAATCCAAAAAATATAGCAAAGAAAATAAAACGAGATGAAGCTTTTGACGCAATTTGGGAAATAAATCAAATGAACGATGAGGTCGATGGTCCATTCTGCAAAACTTGCTCTACACGAATGGAACCCTCCCAAAAGGTGAATACGGTGGATAGATCGAAATATTTCGCATTTGCTTGTAAAAACCCATCCTGTGAGAGACGAGGCGCAGTCACTTCAGGGCTAGCTGCACAAAATATAGAAGATGCAAAGCGAAGAGCTTCTGAATATTTCATCGGACAAAAGCGCAAGAATGACATGGCTAAAAGAAAATAGGTCTTTAAATGCCTAAAATCAACCACCAAGCAAGCCAACCCGATTTAACCAATACCAACCCTTCCCCCCTTAGGGGAAGCCGGAAGGGGGGTAACCCACCATACCCAAAGACAAGCCTACCTCGAAGCTGAAAAGGATCGTCGGGCAAATGTCATCTGGAACAATTGTGGATCTTGACCGTCAGATTGCCATCAATGCGGCAAAAATTTCCAATGAGCTAAAACTCGCCATGGCTGACAGTATCATCCTGGCTACGGCGCAATTACATAATGCCACTCTATGGACACAGGACGAACACTTCAAAGACCTCGATGGGGTGAAGGATGTTGAGAAGAAGTATTGAACCAACTTGCTGCTCAAAGATGAACCCACCGAACTGAAATTTAACGGTGAATTGGCTGGTCAATGCGATGTCCCGCTTCCATATCTGCGGGCATATAATTGTCTCAAACAAGGAGCACAACATGGATCAGGAACTGAAACTCAAAGACTACCCCATCCTTTCGTGGATTTTCGGTTTTGTAGGCATCGGCTGGGGAGGGTATGCCATCGTCACTACTCTGCCAGCTCTCAATTTCAACGCGCTGATCGCGGCGGGTGTTGGCTTGCTCTTTTTGCTCTTCAGTTACGCTCTCACCGCCACTGTCGATAAACAGACCGGCATGCTCACCCTCGATTATCGCTCAATCCTCCTGCACTCCGTCAAGGAAATTCCGCTCAACGAAATTCAAACCATCCGCGTGGATAGCTCCACGACCCGCAGCAGCAAAGGCGGGCGCAGCACGAACTATCGCGTCGAAGCAATTCTGAAAAGCGGAGATGTCGTTCCCTTCCGTTCGTATCACTCCAGTAATTTCTTCAAACACCAAAAATGGGCGAACCAATTACGAGCCTTCCTCAATCTCGGCGAAGCCCTTGATGAAACGCCCATGGGCATCTTCCGTGCCGCACAGCAGGTTGGGGCACAAGCCTCCCAGACTCAGCAGGAGGCGATGACCGGCTCCAACGCCGAGATGCGCAACACGAACGGTGTCAACTGGCAGTTGCAATCTTTTGGCATGGGTGCCACTCCCGGCACTCGTTGGTACTCCCCCGATTTCAAAACTCAAAGTGGGTTTCTCTTCCTCGCCCAAAAAGCAACCGGGCAATCCAGCACCGGCTTCCTTGCCTCGCTGGGTGCGACTCTCTTCAAACAATCCATTTCGCTTTATGGATTCGGCGCCTCCGACGCGCCGAACATCCAAACAGCGCAAACCTACGCCTCCCTCTCCCCCGCGCTGGATGCACACTTCATGGCATTTACCAGCAACCAAGCCGAGGCGAGGCAAATTCTCAACCCGTGGACACAGCAGCCGTTGTCAGATTGGGGCGCGAAGTATCCACTACAACAATTTCAATCTGGTGGGCGCTTCAGTCAGATCGTCGTCTTGTTTGGTCCAAAAGGAGTCCATATCGCCACCCAGGGTACGCTTACTCCAGATAAATTAGACGAACTCACCCGCCTCGGCGTGGATTTAGTCAAGGCGCAAGGTGCATAAAACAAAAGTTCCGAAGCAAAACTTCGGGACTTTTCATTCATGAGTATTTTGCGCGATACAGCAATATCGAATAGATGATGGCGGTCAACACGCCGATGATGGAAAGCACAATCCCCGCGATCGCCATCCGTTTACTTTCCGAACGCCTGCCTAACAAGCCGAAAATGATTCCTGCGATTCCCAACACGGTCCCCGCCAGGGGAATCAACCCAGCGCATAAGCTCAAAACTCCAAACCCGGCAGAGAGTAAGGCATAGAATTTATTGAGGCGTTCCTCGGGGTCAAGAGAGGCGGGGTCGGTTTGCATGAATTTCTCCTACGGGTGCATCGCACCACACGGGTAAATTTTTCTTGTTAATTGGCAGAGTCCAAACTGTGGACGATTCCACTTAAGTCTGGTCCCCATTCGGGGATGATATGCGACGCACTCTATATCTATTCTTCTTCACCAGAGAGCAACTTGATCCGTTCCCACGGCTTCAAACTTTCATCCTCCGCCAACAGACTCTTCAACTCATACAACTCGTCGCGCAGAGCTGCCGCGCGTTCGAACTCAAGATTCTTCGCCGCTTCCTTCATCTGCTTTTCCATCTCATGCACGATCTGCCGCAGTTCATTGCGCGGCATATCACCCTTATTCTTGACCTTGTACTCACCCCTCATTTCGCCCACAGCCTTCGCAGACATTTCCTCCGTCAGGTCGTGGATCGCCTTGGTGATGCTGAACGGCACAATGCCATTCTCTTCGTTATATTTCACCTGCTTGGCACGGCGGCGGGTGGTCTCCTCGATGGCGCGTTTCATCGAGTCGGTCATACGGTCGGCGTACATGATGACGCGTCCATTCACGTTACGAGCCGCGCGCCCGATGGTCTGAATCAGCGCCGTATCTGACCGCAGGAAGCCTTCCTTGTCCGCATCCAAAATTGCTACGAGCGACACTTCGGGCAAATCCAAGCCTTCACGCAGCAGGTTAATACCTACCAACACATCGAAGTTACCGAGACGCAAATCGCGCAGGATGCCCACACGTTCAAGCGTCTCCACTTCCGAGTGCAAATAATTGACTTTGATTCCCAACTCTTTCATATACGTAGTAAGGTCTTCCGCCATACGCTTGGTGAGAGTCGTGACGAGGATGCGCTCGCCTCTTTCTACCCGCTGCTTGATCTCTCCGACCAGATCATCGACCTGCCCCTTGACCGGACGGACAATGACCTCGGGGTCCACCAAACCCGTCGGGCGGATGATCTGCTCGACCACCTGCTCGGCATTCCTCATCTCATAATCCGCAGGCGTCGCGGACGTATAAATCGTCGCACCCATCACCTGTTCGAATTCATCAAACTTGAGCGGACGGTTATCCATCGCCGAAGGCAGACGGAAGCCGTACTCGACCAGCGTCTCTTTACGGGCACGGTCGCCGTTATACATGCCGCGGATCTGCGGCACGGTCATATGACTCTCATCGATGATGAGCAGGTAATCACTGGGCAAAAAGTCGATCATCGTCCACGGGTGCGAGCCGATCGGACGCCCATCCAAATGGCGGGAGTAGTTCTCGATGCCCGAGCAATAACCCACTTCTTTCAACATTTCCAAGTCATAGCGGGTACGTTGTTCGATGCGCTGCGCTTCGAGGAACTTTCCTTCGCTCTTATATAGCGCAAGCCGTTCTTCGAGTTCTTTTTCGATATTGAGGATCGATTCTTTCAAGCGATCTGCATCCGTCAAGAATTGCTTGGCAGGATAGATCGACACTTCCTGCGGTTCCTCGAAGATTTCCCCTGTCAACGGGCTGAACTGCATGATGCGTTCCACTTCATCCCCAAAGAAAGTGATCCGATACCCGCGTTTTTCTTCGTATGCCGGGACGATCTCCAACGTATCGCCGCGCACGCGGAAGGTGCCGGGCTTCAGCTCCATATCGTTGCGCTGATATTGGCTTTCAATCAACTGACGTAAAAGCGCATTGCGGCGATAGATCTCGCCGGTCTTGAAGGTGACTGTCCCTTTGCCAAATTCCTCCGGCGAACCCAAGCCGTAAATGCACGATACCGAAGCGACGATGATAACGTCACGCCGCGAGATCAGCGCCGTTGTTGCGGCGAGCCGCATGCGTTCGATCTCTTCATTGATCTGTGTTTCCTTTTCGATGAAAAGGTCATGGCGCGGCACGTAAGCTTCTGGCTGATAGTAATCGTAGTACGAGACGAAATATGAAACGGCATTCTGTGGAAAGAACTCCTTGAACTCGGCATACAACTGCGCTGCAAGAGTCTTGTTGTGCGCCATGATAAGGGCAGGCTTTTGCAGTTCCTGGATCACCGACGCAATTGTGAAGGTCTTCCCGGTGCCAGTTGCCCCGAGCAATACCTGATGCTTAAGACCACGATTTACGCCATCCACAAGTCCGCGAATGGCTTCGGGCTGGTCGCCCATCGGATGAAAGGGTGCTTGAAGTTTGAATTCCATGGTTTATCTTTTCGGTAAATTAAGGGAACGTGTGTTCTATTTTACCGCAAAGATATTCAAGAAGCAGGCTGATTTCGCTTCTCTTTCAAAAGTACTGCTTTGGAAATCGCAAATGGTACAATTTTTACATTACTGATGTTACGCACTCGCGCTCCGCTCAGCGCGGCAGCCGCGCTGAGCGGAGCGACGAGTGAACGTCGAGGAGCGCAGTCGAAGGGTGAGGGTCGCAAGAAAGTAGAAATCGTGTAACATCAGTTACATTAGAAAAAATAACCCTCAAGCAAGGCATAGTACAAAATCGATGAACTTCAAACAAACCTATAAAACTACCCTTCCAATCAGTCTCGTTCTGCTGTCTGTGGTCTTTGCCTTGGGAATATATGCATACATTGGGACATTCAACCGCCTTATGGGCGACAGTTTGTGTTCTTATTATTTCGCCGAAAGATTGGGGTTGTTACGATCCATTTGGTTTTGGCGGTTGATATGGAGCGGAAGATATTCTGCCTACGGGTTTGACTGGCTGCTAACGAAAATCCTTCCTCCACAAAGTGTGCCGTTATTTATTCCCGTTATTCTTATTATTTGGGTATTCCTGAATACCTGGGCTCTTTTCCTTATTTTAAAGAAAAAATCCCCAAATACTAATATGATCCCAGCCGCATTACTGCTTGGCGCAGAATCTGTTTTTATCACCTTGTCCGCCAGCCTATATATTCAACAATCCTTTTATTGGATCGATGGGTTTCGCGCCTATACGCTTCCAATAATAATATTGGCGGTTTACCTGATCCTATACTATTTATTCATAGACAAGGTTAATACCAAAGCCCGGACCGTTATTGCTGTGTTTATCGCATTTTCCCTATCGGTCTTAGGCGGCGGATTAAGTGAGACTTTTGCAGCTTTTCAATTTGCTTTATTTCTTCTCGCGATTGGCTATTATTGGTTGGTCGAACACCCTACAAAAGTAGACAGAACAATGTCCGTGTTATTCGCTGGGTGGGTTGGGTCATGGATCGCGATTGCTGTGATAGTTACTGCGCCCGGAAATTCTGTGCGACAGGAGTACTTTCCGCCTCCGCCAGGCTTATTTGATTTAATTGCCATATCTGCGAAATCATACATAAACTTTCTGAATACCATTTGGAGCACTCCGCAAAAACTAATGGCTGTCTTGGGTGGGATACTATCCGCAGTATGGGTCGGCACAACGGTGCAAGGAGACTTTAGCTCACACGGGAAAAAGATCCTGCTGTTTATTACTTTGGCTGTACTCCTATCATTTGCCTGTTTTCCCCCTGGCGTGTATGGATATAGCGACGCCCCGCCTGATCGGGTTTTAATTATCGCCATATTCATCTTCACCTCCTTATTAATGTCCGCGGGTTTTTGGACCGGAAATCTTCTAAAACTACACATTGCCAACAAACAGATTATTCGGTTATCACTGTTAGTTGGGATGCATATCTTATTGATCGGATCGGCGTGGATCGTCTCAAAAAGCTTGTATGACGATAGAACTAGATACATTGAGTATGCTCACGCGTGGGATGAAATAGACACGATCATTAAAACCGCAAAAAACGAAGGGAAAGAAACAATCATAGTGAAGACCGTGCCTAATTGGGCTGGCATGGATCAATTAAATAACAATCCCAATCACTGGGTCAATGAGTGCTATTCCAATTTTTATGGAATTCAAGTGTTTGGAGAGGATTAAGATTTCCATATAAGTGGATGAATAACTCACCTTACGCAATGTCGTTCTGAGCAAAGCGACACATGCACCGCGTTGCGGATGCAGTGCGGTGAGAACCACTACGATTACCCCAGAGACCCTTCGCTGCCGCTCAGGGTGACACGGCTGGGTGCGTAAGGTGAGTGAATAAATAAAACGCCCCGGGAGCAAAAACTCTCGGGGCGAAAATTTTTCAGAAAACTGAATCAAACGTCGGCGGGTTAAGGAGCCGGAGCGGCGGGGAAGGTCCCAGGCGGGGCGTAGAAGTCGCCGGGGTTGATTCCCTGAGCAACTTCCCCGCTCTTCACTTCCACAGGGATTAAATTGTGATCGGTACAAGTGGCAAGAAGCCCACATGGAACGGCTTGAGAATATCCACCGGGGTAAGATGAATTATCGGAAGGATATGCAACCACGAAATAAGTGCCCGGCGCGAGACCGTCAATTTGATAGGTGGAGGAATTTTCGTTTGTGAGGACATATTGATAGCTCTGGCTATTCACATCAAACGCAACCACCATCATGGCTGGAATAAAGCTGGATGGATAGCTTAATTGTCCCGCGATACCGCCAGTACCAACAGACTCACCACCCACACCCAAATTCGGGATACTCGGGTCGTTCGGCATGGGGGGCCATTGCGTCGGGTCGCCATACCAGTCGCCGGGGTTAATGTTGGGGGTTATGGCACCTGCCACGACATCCACTTCGATCAAAGACAGATCGTTACAACCCTGATGCAACCCACAGACATAGAACTGGTCATACGCTCCAACCAGTTTTCCATCCGGCAGGGCATACGCAAAAACGGTGTATTTTCCAACCGGTAGGTTATCGATTTGGTAAGTGGATTGATTCTGAGCCGTCTGTACCCAATAGTAATGTCCCGTTGTCGTGTTGAAAGCAACGACCAGCAGCGGCGGAATTCCCTCCGAAGGGTAGGACAGCTCGCCGGAAATACTGCCTGTCTGTGCAACAGGTGTCGCCGCAGGAGCCTGCGCTGTCAACGCTTGAAAGGTGGCTTGCACGATCGCATCGATATCCTGTGCGGGTTGCCCGCCACACGCTGAGAGCAGCATAGCCAAAACAACAAACAAGAACAAAATTTTTCTCTTCATCGATCTCTCCTTTTTATGTTTGTTGTTTATAACACTGCAAATGGGTTTATTTCCCGTCCCCCAATTGGGCTAAAACATCCAACAGCTTTGCAGTCCAGACTTCCTCCTTCGTGACCGTGACCCAATATTGACCTTTTCCGCCTCTCACACCATTCGGCAAATCAGGCAGACGCTTCGCCTCCGCGCCTTCAACGGGTGCGGGATACTTGAGCAGAATCTGCCCCGCTTCCCAACTGACCGAGGTGAGACTCGCTTCTTCAGCCCGCAATTTGACGCGAATTTGATAAAAGAGATTCTGGACCATCTCCGGCAGTTGACCGAAGCGGTCGCGGAACTCAGAACCGAGTGCATCGAGTTCGGTTTCGTCGCGCAAGTCTGCGATGCGGCGGTAGAGGCGCAGGCGCAAATCTTGATCGGAGATGTAGGTGGCAGGAATGCCAACTGCAAGAGGAAGGTCAACATTGACAGGAATGGAAAGCGGCAGGTTGAATGTGGAAAAAGCTCCATCCCACTTTCCACTTTCAACTTTCAAAACATCCGTGGCGATTCTTCTCAAGCGCCTTACTGCATCTGCCAGCATTCTTGTGTAAAGATGAAAGCCGACTGATTGAATGAACCCATGCTGACGCGTACCGAGCAATTCGCCCGCGCCGCGAATTTCAAGGTCGCGCATGGCAATCGAATAACCCGCGCCAAGCTGAGTATTCTCCGCGATGACTTCAAGGCGTTGCTGACCTTCCAGTGTCGGCGTGAGTTTCTTGTGGCGGAAAAAATAAGCATATGCCCGCATAGCTCCGCGCCCGACACGTCCGCGCAGTTGATAGAGTTGTGCCAAGCCGAAGGTGTCGGCGCGGTCTACGATGAGGGTGTTGGCATTGGGAATATCCAAGCCAGATTCGATGATGGTGGTGGAAAGCAGAATGTCGATCTCGCCATTGCCAAAGCGATGCATGACCGCCGAAAGTTGGTTCTCCGCCATCTGCCCGTGGCCAATATCTACCCGCGCTTCGGGGACAAGTTGCTCAAGATGCGCTCGCATCGCGTCAATCGTCTGCACGCGGTTGTGGACGAAGAAGATTTGTCCGCCGCGTTCCAGTTCACGCAGAATGGCTTGACGCACCAAACGCGGCGAGTACGGTCCGACGTGGGTGATGATGGGCAAGCGCTCTTCGGGCGGCGTGTTGAGGTTCGAAATATCGCGAACGCCCGTCAACGCCATGTAAAGCGTGCGCGGAATCGGCGTGGCGGTGAGCGTCAGCACATCCACTTCGGTGCGGAGTTTTTTGAGATGCTCCTTATGCGTCACGCCGAAGCGTTGTTCTTCGTCGATGACCACCAAGCCCAAATCTTTGAACAGGACATCGGATGAGATGAGGCGATGCGTCCCGATGATGATGTCCACTTCACCGATGGAAAGTTGATGCAGAATCTCTGTTTGTTCGCGCGGGGTGCGAAAGCGCGAAAGCATTTCTACATTAACAGGAAAAGCAGCGAGGCGTTGAGAGAAGGTCTCGAAATGTTGCTGCGCCAACACAGTCGTCGGCACCAGCACCGCCACCTGCTTGCCGCTCATCACTGCTTTGAAGGCGGCGCGTAATGCGACTTCGGTCTTGCCATAGCCCACATCCCCGCACAAGAGACGGTCCATCGGGCGGGCGCGTTCCATATCGTGTTTGATATCAATGATGGCGCGTTTCTGATCTTCGGTCTCCACATATGGAAAACTGTCTTCGAGTTCCTTTTGCCATTGTGTATCTTCAGAGAAAGCATAACCTACCACTACTTGACGACGCGCGTACAGATCGAGTAAGTCCTCGGCGACTTTCTGCACCGCCTCTTTGACTCGCTCCTTGGTCTCCGCCCATGCCTGCCCGCCAAGATTATCCAGCGACGGCTTGCCGCCATCCGCGCCGACATAGCGTGTGAGCCGATCCGCCTGGTGGACGGGGACGTAGAGAATATCGCCGCGCTCATACTCAACGGTGAGATACTCTCGTTCGTGTCCTTCCAACCGTCGCTGGATAAGACCCGCGAAACGCCCGATGCCGTGATCGACATGGACAACGTAATCACCCACTTGCAAATCCGCATACAGCGACTCGGGCGTATCCGCGGCTTGGCGCTGGCGTGTGCGCGGCTGAGGGCGCTCCCAACCGAAGACTTCTGAATCAGTAATAAGATGAATAGAGATTAGAGATTGGTCTTTGAGAGTGAAGCCTTCCGAGAGCGAGGCTTCAGTGAATTCGAGGTTGGGGTGTTCGGATTCGGGATAATACTCGCTCCAAAGTTCACGCAAGCGCTGCGCCTGACGCGAGACGATGAAGACTTGTTCGCCGTTCTCAACGATGGGCGCAAGGTAATCGATAAACGGTTTGAGTCGTCCACCGAAGCGTTCGTCGTGACCAAAGTAAGAGGCGAGTTGAACACCACCTTCCTCTTCGGTAGAGTGACCAAGTTCCAAATGAACGAACTCGCTTAGGTTGTCGTTCAACTCAGACCACGGCACATAGGGCACGGGGAAGTCCGATGAGAGCGTGCCTTCGTTGATACTCTCCTGCCGAAACTTAACCGCCTGTTCCTCCACTTCATTCGCCATCACTTCGATGAGGCTAACGTCATCCACCAACACAAGCGTTTTTTGCGGCAGATAATCCAATAACGATGCAGGCTGCCCATGCAGCAGTGGTATATGAAATTCGGAAAGTTGCGCTTCAGATTCGGTCGTATCCGCAAGAAATTCGCGCGAAGGTGTGACGAGAATCGACTCAAGTTTTTCAAGCGTGCGCTGTGTGGCGGGGTCAAAACTGCGAATGGTTTCGATCTCGTCGCCAAAGAAATCGAGGCGCACGGGATTCAGTTCCGTGGGCGCCCACACATCGAGGATACCACCACGCCCGGAGAATTGACCCGGCTCCAAGACCGTGTTGACACGTTGGTAACCGATCCGCGCCCACTCGCGCATCAGACCGTCGGGTTGGTTGTTCTGGTTGACTGATAGCTTTTTGCACGCCTTGAGAAAGTCCCTCCGCGGCAGGGTGCGTGTCATTAACGAGCGGACTGATGCCACAATGATGGGCGGAGTTTCAGGCTTTTTGGTAAATGGTAAGTGGTAATTGGAGAGGGCTGTAAGCGTTTGCAGGCGTTCGCGGCGGGTCGTGACACCCCAAGCAGCATCTTCATAAAAAAGCGGGTTGGGCTCCGTAAACAAATAACGTGGAGATTTGATCCAAAACCCCAATTCATCGAACATCGACAACGCATGGTCGGCGCGGTCGGTGATAAGCAGGATAGGCTGATTCATGTCCGCGTGGAGGGAGGCGAGGACAGGTAAACGCGCAGAACGCGGCAAGCCCAATCCAGAGACAGGTTTACGTGCGGTGAGTTCACTCAGCAGGTGCTGATATGAGGAAAGAGCGTGAAGATGGGCAAGAAGAGGTTGCATTCGAGTCTAGTGATGAGAAGCAAGTTACGCATTACGCATTACGTAATGCGTAGTGCGTAAAAGTCAGGAATCCAGCCCGCCATTGTACTTATTCATCGCGGCGTTCAGTCCATGCATCACGAATTCGAGAGCGGCATCAGATGCGCGGACGAGGAGTTCAGGCATGAGTTTGAGTTCATCCTTCGAGAAGTCTTGCAGAACGTAGTCTTTCGGGTCCATGCGCCCAGGCGGGCGACCAATGCCAAGGCGCAGGCGCGGAAAGTCTTTGGTGCCGAGCAGTTCGATGGTATTCGCCATGCCGCGCTGACCGCCCGGTCCGCCAGTGGGACGGATGCGGATCGTGCCGTAGGGAATGTCCAGGTCGTCGTGAGCGACGAGCAAATGCGTGTGCGGAATCTTGTAGAAATGCAAAAGTCCCTGCACAGAGTGACCGGAGAGATTCATGTATGTCTGCGGCTTGGCAAGGATAAGTTTGCGTTCTTCGTACAAGCCGGATGTGACAATGGCTTTGGATTGCACTTTCATTCCTCGGGCGGCGATCTTCTCAGCGAGGTGGTCAACGAACATGAAGCCGATGTTGTGGCGGGTATCTTTATATTCACGTCCCGGGTTACCGAGACCAATGATGAGGTAGGAGTCTGTCATGGGTAGGTTCCAGTTAGTTAGTGAGCAGCGAACAGTGGTCAGTAATCAGTGAGTAGTAGCTAGGTGTCTTTGCGGAGGCGGAGGATGAGAGAGAAAAAGGCGAACAGGACAAGAACCAGTAGGGCGCTTTGCCAGAAGATGGTGAAGATGGAGGAAGTGGTCAATGAGGCTGGGTTGGCTGGCAATGGCGTGGATGTGAGATAGGCGATAGCAGGCGTTGGGGTTTGTCCGCCGGGCGCTCCGGGAGTTTCATTGAGAGGTTGAAAATTGAACACTGCTTCAGTGGGTGTGATGGTAGCCGTTGGAAGCGGTTCGTTATTGCGGATTCTCAAATCGTTGACAAGCACGTCTTGAGAAGTACCATCCTGTAAAAAGACTCGCAAGCGCAGGGCGTAATCACCATCGGTGACGGCAGTCGTGTCCCAGGTGGCAAAGGCAGGATCTGTGACCGGCTGGGAAAAGGTTTGGATGGGAAACCAGCTCGCGGCGGGGTCTGAAGCGGAAGCGGCAAAGGTGAAAGCCAGTTCCGCTGAAGCAAAGTTCGGGATGTCCATCCGCCCTTGAATCTGGACTTGTCCGCGCAGGGTTTCGCCGTTTTGTGGAGAGGTGATCGAAGGTGCGGCGTTTTGAAAAAAGAGGGCAAGAATCAAAAATAACTTGAGCATGGCAATCGGTAAGTTTAACATGAAGGAGGAGCGAGGTCAAATTTTGGCTGTTTTTGGGCGTACCTGAAGTTTGTTATAGATTTGCTCCCGTTGCCGTCATTTCGATAGGCTCAGTGCCAGTCTCGGCGAAGGACTTATTCATCAGACGCCGCCGTCCACAGGATGCTTCGCAAAGGACGGCGGCTTTGAGCTTTTTATTTTGTGTTCTCTCCTTTTCTTTTTGTAGGTTCTCCCGTTATTAACGGGAAAACCATTCTTACCACAAAGGACACAAAGGTCACGACACTTGCACCGCACGCCAGTGCGGTGAGGAAAAATGCTCGATGTGCAAGCAAAAGGTGTCAGGTAACTTGCTCCCTGCGCCGGGGACGGCGGCTTGAGCACTAGCCGTTGACAACCTTTGCTTGCACACAATGCTCGCAAAATCAGCCGCCTTTCCCTCCTTTGTGTACTTCGTGCCCTTCGTGGTTAAGCTCTTTCCCGTTAAGTACAGGAGAGCCTTTTTGTAATAACGAGAGATTGAAAATGAATTGAAATGTGGGGGCAATTCTCGAATAAACGTTTTTCTGGTAAACTCTAGCCGTTCAAAGCAAGTATACGTTTATTAGGAGATTCAAGTTATGGCACCATCCCGCGCTGAACAACTCGTGGAACGACTTCGCAACATGCAAGCCGCCGCCCCCGATATCGAAGCCTCTGCCATTGTGTCGGTGGATGGGTTAATTATGGCATCTGCCCTGCAACAGGGCGTGGAAGAAGATCGTGTGTCCGCGATGTCTGCGGCGATGCTGAGTCTTGGCGAGCGCATCTCCGGTGAATTGGGTCGCGGTTCTCTCGAACAGGTTTACATCAAAGGCGATAAAGGTTCGATTGTGCTGACCGCTATCGGTGAAGAAGCTGTCCTCACCGCGATGGCACGTCAGGAAGCGAAACTCGGCATGGTCTTCCTCGAAATGAGGCGCGCCGCCGAAGACCTGGTGAAACTGGTCGGATGAAACGGAAAATCACTTTCCCTCAAAATGAAGCAACCCCGAATGGGGAGGGCATAACGCCCTCCCCATTCTCTTTGTATATTAGTCATGTCGTTGCGAGCAGGATGCTCTCCCCGACGAAGCAACTTCCACATTAAACGGAGATTGTGTCGCACAGCGCCACGGCGACGCTTCGGGCAAAGAGCACACCTGCCCTGGCGGACGGTGCCAGGGAGAGCGCCCTCGCAATGACGAGGAGAAACGAATGACAACTAAATATTTATTTTTTACTGGTGGTGTGGTTTCGTCGGTGGGCAAAGGCGTGACGGCAGCGGCAACGGGCTTGCTGCTCAAGGAACGCGGATTCAAAGTGGCGGTTCAGAAACTGGACCCGTACATCAATGTGGACCCCGGCACGATGTCGCCGTATCAGCATGGCGAAGTGTATGTGCTCGATGACGGCGCAGAAACGGACCTTGACCTGGGTCACTACGAAAGATTCATTGATATCCGCCTGAGCCGTGTCAGCAATTTCACAACCGGGCAGGTGTATGCGGAGACCATCGCCAAGGAACGGCGCGGCGATTATCTCGGCGGGACGATCCAGGTCATTCCGCATATCACCAACGAGATCAAACGTCGCATTGGGTTGGCAGCGAAAGAGACTGGCGCAGAGATCATGATTCTCGAAGTGGGCGGCACGGTGGGCGATATCGAGTCACAGCCGTTTCTTGAGGCGCTGCGTCAATTGAGAAACGAAGTAGGACGCGAGAATTGTTTGTTCATTCATGTCACCTGGCTGCCAGTCATCGGTGCGACGGGCGAGATCAAGACCAAACCTACACAGCATTCCGTGGCGGCATTACGCTCCATTGGTATTTCGCCCAACGTCATCATCGCCCGCGCCGATCAGGATGTTGACCAGGGTCTGTGCGACAAGATCGCCCTGTTCTGCGATGTGGAAAAAGACGCGGTCATTCCGATGAAGACCGCCAGCGTCCTTTATGAAGTGCCGTTGTTGTTGGACCAACTCGGCGTCGGCGAATTGGTGCTCAAAAAGCTCGAGTTGAAAGCCACGCGCAAGCCGGATATGCGCCCGTGGAAAAATTTGGTGGAAGAAGTCAAAAAGGAAAAGCCCACGGTCAATGTGGCGCTGGTCGGCAAGTATGTCGAGCTGCAGGATGCATATATGTCTGTGCGTGAGGCGTTGAAACATGCCGCGCTTGCCAACGGTGTGGAGGTGTCTATTAGCTGGGTGCATTCGGCTGACCTCGAAAAAGACAAGGGCTGGGATATCGTCAAGCAGGCGGATGCTGTGCTCGTGCCTGGCGGCTTCGGTTCGCGCGGCGTGGAAGGCAAGATTCTTTCAGCCCGTTACGCCCGCGAGAACAAGGTCCCATATCTTGGTTTATGTCTTGGGATGCAAACCATGTGCATCGAGTTTGCGCGCAATGTGCTCGAACATGAGGATGCCAACTCTTCCGAATTCGACCGTAGCACGCCGCACGCCGTCATTGACTTGATGGTGGACCAACGCTCCATCACCGACATGGGCGGAACCATGCGCCTCGGACTCTACCCGTGCCTGCTCCAACCAGGGACGAAGGCAGCCAACGCCTATGGCATCCCCAACGTGGACGAACGGCATCGTCACCGCTGGGAGTTCAACAATCATTATCGTGAAGAGTTCGAGAAGCACGGCATGGTCTTCTCCGGTCTTTCCCCCGATGGTCGCTTAGTAGAAATCGTGGAGTTGAAAGATCATCCCTACATGGTGGCGAGTCAATTCCACCCTGAGTTCTTGTCCCGCCCGATGAAGCCGCATCCATTATTTGTGGGGTTGTTGAAGGCGGCAAAGGAAAAGGCGAAGAAGTAGGCAATAGGTGATGGTAAATAGAGACGCCCTCTGTATTTGGAGGGCGTTCTGTTGGTTATATGTTTTGTTCGTGCTTACTCTACCACCACAATCGACACACTCAGAGTCGCGCCGAAGGCGTTTCCACCCGCATCCGCTAGACGCCACGAACCAGCGAAGGTGCCATCGTGTTTGGGCACTTCCAGCACCACGGAAACTTCCGCCCAGCTTCCAGGAGCCACCACCTTACCAATTCTGCTCCATGTAGAACGAAAGTTTTCATCTTGAATAATCACCAGCGCATAGTTAATTTCCCAATTACAGGAGCCAGTATTTTGGACCTTCCATGTCTTTGTGATGGTCTCTCCTGCTTTGACCGTCGTGCCGCTTGGGTAGTTCACATCGCGGACGAGGGCAAGGTTGTTACAGCCAAATCCCAACGCGCCTGTGTTCGGCGTAGCTGTGGGAGGTGTGCCCGTTACAGTCGGGACCAGCGCGACATTTGCAGTGGCACTGTAGTAGACCACCACCGGTGTCCATGTTGCGAGAGGAGCTATCGTATTGGCAGTAGTTGGCGTTGGCAGAAATGTATTCGTTGGCAAAGACGTGTTGGTGCTCAACGGTGTGGGCGTGACCATGGCAGTTTGCGTGGCAAAGAAGCCCGCGACTAAAGTTTCAACTGCCCCCGTTCCGACAGCGTTCGGGTCTGAGTCTTCATCAGCGGACCCTCCACAAGCAGTAAGAGAAAGCGCCGCTATTACAAACAGCAATAAGAATTTTCGATTTAGTATCATTGAGATTACCTCGTTTCATCGACTATTAGCAACAGAAATGATTATAAATGAAAGCACGATTCGGATTTAAACGTAAAAAATGAGTTTAGATAAAATAAAGGACTTCCTTTGATTGGAAGCCCTTTGAATACCCTAAACCTTGATGCCCAAATTTGCTGCCCGTAATTTCAACGAAGCGATCAAACTTGAATACACTCGCTCTTTCTGTTCTACGCCACCGAAATAATCCACATATTGGTACTTTTTCAACATCTCGGGCACTTCACAGTCGTTCAAGCGGATGGGCAGGATGAATATCGTCCCATCGGGTTTTTCGGCAACCGTATCCAACGCCAGCCGAATCTCCTTTTGGAAAAAGCCCTCGGACGTAACCGCATTCTTTGAAAGAAGGATGATGACCGCATGGGAATTCCGCACGCCGTTGGCGACAACCTCCTCCCAGACCTGCCCCGGAAGAATATCTTCTTCATCG
This sequence comes from Chloroflexota bacterium, assembly GCA_016191955.1. Taxonomy (GTDB): domain Bacteria; phylum Chloroflexota; class Anaerolineae; order Anaerolineales; family Villigracilaceae; genus Villigracilis. The sequence goes on along the minus strand of JACPVC010000209.1, from coordinate 35,493 downwards.
AACCAGGGGTCGATCCAGCCTTGGGATTTCAACTTCCCTGCAAACTCACGCGCAGCCGTTTTGTTTAATTTGGAATAGGAAAGAAACGGAATGAGCCTATTGCCCAACGGTTTGTCGCTCTGTTTGACGTTGCTGTCATTTTTCGATTCTTGCGCCATGATGTTTGCTCCGATTTACAAATTTTCGAAATTATATCGTAACCATTATCCAAATCCCTTTGGCACTTCGGCAGGTGTGCAAGCAAGGGTTGTCACCGCTACGGCTCAAGCCGCCGTCCCCAGCGGCGTTTTGCGAGGAAATCCTGCGCCGGGGACGGCGCAGGGAGCGAATTGCCTGACATGGTTTGCTTGCACACTTCGGCATAGACTCCGCGCATGTCTTCGGGGAGTTCTTTAGCAAGAGTGAACATAACGCGGTCCATGACGAGTTTGAAGAGATTGCCAAGAGCAAAGATGATGAATTTACAAAAGGATGTGGCGCGAAAAGCAAAATGGAGTTTATCGCGCGGGTCAAGGAATGAGACTTCTGTCAAGATTTCATCTCCCAATGTTTGGGATTATACTTGGGCCAAGATTAAAAATCAGGGGCGACCTGTCTTGGGTTGTAACACCATCAAGCAAAAAACGTCGCCTTCATTTAGGAGCACATAATGGATACAACTATTGAAAGCATTTCCGCGTTGGAAGTTCTCGACTCACGCGGGAACCCCACTGTGGAAGTGGAAGTCCTGTTGATGGACGGATCATGGGGGCGCGCTGCCGTTCCCTCGGGCGCATCCACGGGTGAGCATGAGGCGTTGGAAATGCGCGATGGCGATAAAAAGCGCTATCTTGGTAAGGGCGTGGCGAACGCAGTGGCGAACGTCAATGGCGTGATCGCCGAGTCCCTATTTGGATGGGATGCCTCCGACCAGAAAGGCATCGACGCCGAAATGTTGGCGATGGATGGCACACATAACAAGTCCAAGTTGGGCGCGAATGCGATTTTGGGCGTCAGCCTGGCAACTGCCAAAGCGGCGGCGAATTCGTTTGGCATGCCGCTGTATCGTTACCTCGGCGGCGTGTATGCGCACGTCCTGCCTGTGCCGATGATGAACATCATGAACGGCGGCGCGCATACGGGCTGGCAAAGCACCGACATGCAGGAATTCATGGTCATGCCGTTTGGCGCGCCATCCTTTACAGAGGGTGTGCGCTGGGGCGCGGAAATTTATCACGCGCTCAAGTCGGTCTTGAAAGAAAAAGGCTACAGCGCCCTCGTCGGTGATGAAGGCGGTTATGCGCCTGCACTCAAGGCGAACAATGAAGCCATCGAATTAATCCTCGCCGCGATTGAAAAAGCGGGCTTCAAAGCGGGCCGCGGTCAGCAGGTTGCGATCGCTCTCGACCCTGCCGCTTCTGAACTGTATGACGAGAAGACCAAAAAGTACAATCTTCGCAAAGAAGGCAAAGAATTGACCGGCGAACAAATGGTTGAATTCTGGGCGAAGTGGGTCAAGGACTATCCCATCGTATCCATCGAAGATGGCCACGCTCAGGACGATTGGGAATCGTGGAAATTGATGCACAAGGAATTAGGTGACAAGATTCAAATCGTCGGTGATGATTTACTCGTCACAAACCCGGAGCGCGTCCGCAAGGCGATCAAGGAAAATGCGGCGAATGCTCTGTTGGTGAAAGTGAATCAAATTGGTTCATTGACCGAAACCATCGAAGCGGTAGACCTCTGTCACCGCGCCGGCTGGAGAGCGGTCACATCACATCGCTCCGGCGAGACGGAAGATGCCACCATCGCCGATCTCGCGGTTGCGCTGAACACCGGGCAGATCAAAACCGGCGCACCTGCCCGCTCAGACCGTGTGGCGAAATACAATCAACTCCTGCGCATCGAAGCAGAGTTGGGCAGTATTGCCAAGTACGCGGGCTGGGAAGCACTGAGAGTGAAATAACGGTCTTTGGGATTGGCAAATTGATCGGGGTGTCTTTGCCATAAACTCAAATTAAGAAAAAGCTTTTGTGACTGAACAGGCTCAAGGTCCGGTTTGAAGCGGACTTTGAGCCTGTAAATATTTTAAGTTGACAAGCTTCTTCAAATCCTTATAATTAGTTCGTTGTCCCAACATACTAATCATAAAAATTCATGAGCATCAAATACACGGCGGATCAGGCTTTTGTTCGCGAGACAAATCTCTCGTTGGTGTTGAGATTGATCCACAATCAAGCTCCTTTATCGCGCGCGCAAGTGGCGGCTATTACGGGATTGAACAAGTCCACTGTTTCGAGCCTGATGGACGATTTGATCGAGCGCGGGCTTGTGTATGAAACCGGAAGCAACACCGGCGGCACGGGCCGCCCCGCCACCCTGCTTGAAATCAACCCGCAGGCTGGCTGCATCATCGGAGTAGAACTTGACGTGGGTTTTGTTTCCGTTGCAATCACGGATATTCTTGGGAACATCCTCTGGCGGAGGCGCGAAGATGCAGACCCATCCAACGACCAGGAAAAAATGATCAACCAGACACTGCAGATCGTGAAGGATGCGATGGCAGCCGGTAAGCGGAAAAACTATAAATTTTTGGGGCTGGGGCTTTCCACACCGGGTACGGTGGATGTAACCAAAGGGGTCTTGATCTTTGCGCCCAATCTGCATTGGCGCAATGTGCCTTTTTTAAAGATCTTTTCCGAACAAACAAAACTTAAAGTCTTCGTCGAGAACGACGCGAACGCGGCGGCGATTGCCGAGCATCTTTTTGGAACGGCTCGTCAGAGTCAGGACTTTCTATTTGTCTTTGCCGGGGTCGGCATTGGCGGCGGGTTGTTCCTGAACGGGAAGCTGTATCGCGGCAAGAACGGTTATGCCGGTGAAATCGGTCACTCTCCCATCATGGCAGAGCCTTCGCAGAATGTCTGTCATTGCGGTAACCGCGGCTGCTGGGAAACATATGCCAACCAGTATTCGATCATTCAACGCATACAGGCGCGTTTGGAAGTGAAGCGCTCCAGTATCATTCCAAAACTGATGGCGGAACAAGGCGCGTTGTTGAGCATTCCGCTCATTAAACAGGCGGCAGATGCCGGCGATAAGGAAGCGATCGATTCGTTCCGTGAGGCGGGGCACGCCATGGGTCAGGGGCTGGCTGGGCTGGTCAACATTTTCAACCCGGAGAAAATCATCATCGGCGGTTCATTGAGTATTGCCGGGGAATATATGCTGCCCGCCATCGAGGAAACGGTCAAACAACATGCGATGCCGGGTGTTTTTCCACAGGTGGAGATCAGCCTTTCCCCCTTCGGACCGGATGCAAGCCTGATTGGTGCTGTTGCCACCGTGGCAGACTATATTCTCAGCTCGCCTTCGCGCACCAGAAAACTCGAAAATTAGCGAAGTGCATCTTCGATGACTTGCCGCATCGATTCGGTGTCCAAGTCTTTCTTATCCAGAAACGCCACCACCCCGGCGGATAACGCCTGCCGCCTGAATTCGCGGTCTGGGTAAGCGCTGATGACCACAACCCGTGTGAGGGGTGAAGCGGCTCTCACCCTGCGCGCGCATTGGATTCCATCTTCGTCGTCCAATACAACGTCAATGAACGCCAATTGCGGCTGGACCTGTTTGCTGAGCGATAATGCCTCAGCGACATTTTCCGCCTCGTACAAGGTGGCGGCTGGGTATATCTTCCCGACCAACCTGCCAAGTTGTTGACGGTAGCGCGCATTATCATCCACTATCAATAGGACCAGTTCCTGCCCTCCCTTTGTGGAAGTGTGAGTCTCTGCCATTTCCTGCCCGGTGGAAGCCAACAATTCAGGATGGCGCAAAATGTAGTTGAGCGCTTTCAAACGGCTATCCACACCTAAAACCCTGTAAAGCGCAGTGAGATGATTTTCAACGGTCTTTACACTAAGGTCGAGGGTTTGGGCAATGTTGCGGTTATCAGCGCCTTGGGAAATGAGACGCAGTAACTCGCGTTGTCGGCGCGTGAGATATGGCATATTCGGGGGCGGCGTTATCGCTTGCCGGTTGAGCAGACGGTCGATCAAGTTGCTGGAGATCCAACGTTCTCCGTTTAGCACACGTTGAGCCGCCAACTGCAAGTCTGCCAATGGCTGATCCTTGAGATGATACCCATTGGCGCCCGCTTTAAGCAGCCCTACTACATACGCCTCATCGTTATGCGCGCTCACAACCAAAATTTTGATGCTGGGGTGCTTTTCTCGTATCTGTTGCACAGCAGAGATCGGCTCAAAGTCCGGCATGCTGGCATCCATTACCAACAGATCAATGGACATGCGTGAAACCGCATCCATCAACTCTACGCCGTTACCCACCTCACCAACGATTTCCAGATTTGGCAAAACTTCCAACGCATTTCGCAAACCAGCGCGGACGACGGTATGGTCGTCCGCTAAAAGTACTCGTACAGGAAACATGTGTCAATTATGCCGTAAGTGATGCAAACTGAACAGAACGAGAGTCTTTTTCTAACAAGCTTTGGGTGACCCTTACGGGAGCACTCAAAGTCTGTTAGTAGTTTGGCTCAAGCCGCCGTCCTTTGCGAAGCATCCTGTGGACGGCGGCGTTCTGCGAGGAAATCCTTCGCCGAGGACGGCGAAGGGAGCAGGTCATCTACAAACTTTTAGCGCACCCCCTTGCACAAAATAAGTCAGATAATTTGGTCTTCAGGGTAAAATAAATCATGCGTAATCCGCTATTGCAAGCTGAAAACCTTTCCAAGAATTTTGACCGCCTGCCGGTATTGAAGGATGTTTCCTTTTCAATCGATCAGGGGGAAGTGATTGGGCTGGTCGGGCGGCAGGGAGCGGGAAAGTCTACCCTGTTGCATTTATTGGGCGGGGCTATTCCCAGCTCTTCGGGGGCAATTCATTACCTGGGCGTTAAACGTCGCTTTTCCAGCCGGCTCGAAGCGCAAAAACTCGGCATCGAAACAGTTTATCAAACCTCCAGCTTGATCAACCGCTTCGACTTTTCCACACAGGTATTCCTGGACCGGGACGCGGGCGTCGAACTTTCCAGGCACACTTCGGGGTTGGTGGAGCAATTCAACGTCACCCAAAATATGCTATTAGGGCGTGAAGCAACGAAGCTGCCATGGTTGGGCGTTCTGGATTGGGATCGAATGATCGAGATAGCCCAAGACTTGTTGGCAGAGTTCGACCTGCCAAAAGAACTCGCCCATGAACAAGTAAGAAACCTGAGTGACGAGCAGAGGCAAGTTGTTCTGTTGTTGCGCATGTTGTCCCGTCCATGTCAGTTGTTATTGCTCGACGACATCATCCCCATTTTGAGTTTCAACCGCCAGAATATTTTATTGGAGAAAATCCGAAAACTTGCCGCACAGGGCACATCGGTCATCATCAGCAGCGACGACTTGAAGCACCTGTTCACCGTCACGGACCGCATCGTCGTTTTATTCGAAGGCAGGCTGGTGGCAGACCGCAAAACATCCGAGTCCACGCCACGCGAAATCGTGGAGTTGATGGTCGGTTCCACCGCGCACGGACAGGTCTCGCCTTTAATTTGGGCATTGGAAAGTTACCATACCGCTCAGCAGCAAACCGAAGACCTGCGCCGCACACAGGCATCACTGCAACAAAGCCTGAATGCGCGCACATCCATGAACCGTCAACTCGTGGAGCGATTAAGCAACCAACTCCTGGCGCTGGACCAGCTCAACGCCGCCTTGCAAGCCACCCAGCGGCGTCTCATCACCGAACGTGAAGATGAACGCAAGGCGCTGGCGCGCGAACTGCACGACCAGATCATTCAAGATATGTTGGGGTTGATCTATCATTTGGAAGAAATCGAAGGGCAGGCTGGCTCCGCAGGGATGAAACAAGGTGTCGGCGCGGTGCGAAGCGGAATTCGAAGTCTGGTTGAGGAACTGCGCCAGATGTGCAGCGACTTGCGCCCGCCCACCATCGATCATCACGGGCTTTCGGCGGCGATCAATTCGCTGGCAAATGAATGGTCGGAACGGAGCGATATTCAAGTTCACCTGGAAATTGACCCGGACCTGGGAAGGTTCCCCGAAATGATCGAGCTCTCGCTCTTTCGGATCGTGCAGGAAGGGCTAAGCAACGTCCGCAAACATGCCGCCGCGCATCACGTGCGCATCTCCTTACAGCGCACCTCCTCTACAAATTTGCTCCTGCGGCTTGAAGACGACGGACAAGGGCTTCCCAAACCGACCGATCTGAGGTCGCTTGCCAATGATAAGCACTTTGGGTTGGTGGGCATCAGTGAACGAGTGGCGCTCCTGGGCGGAACGATCAACATCGAGTCTTCGCAGGGCAATGGTACGATCTTGCAGGTGGAAATTCCAAGCCCGTATCCTATGCCTTCAAATTAATCTACAAGAAGTTGTTTGTTTTGAAACGCAACAAACAATTAGGGGATTCCCCCTATTCAAAACAGGGGATTGCTCATTAACAAAAGGGGGGTTCGACAATTTACTTCTCCCTCAAATAAAAATAAACTAAGAGGATATATTTACGGTCACTTCCCGCTTTTTACAATCGAGCACCTAATCTTTTTTATAAGAGTTGGTTTCCCTGTCCTTCCTGGAAATACCCATGGAAAATTGCGTAACAGGCTCGTTTCTTTCACGAAGCATCTCCATTCTTACCCAATGGAATGCTTCGTTTTGTTTTTCCGTTGGAAAGGAGGTGATTGTCTAAAACCAAAGTCCTGGAACCGTACTACACACCTGAAACTCAACCCTAAATTCTCACAAGGAGAGAAGAATGAATAAGAAGCTTTTTGCTCTTTTGAGCATGCTCGTTCTGGCCTCCATGCTGCTCGCAGCATGTGGTGGCGCAGCCGAACCCGCTGCCGGTGATAAGCTGGCTGTTGGTATCGTTCTGCCGACCAAAGACGAACCGCGCTGGGTGCAAGATGAAGCCCGCTTCCAGGAAGCCCTGACTGCCGCTGGTTACGATGTGGAAATTCTCTTCAGCCAGGGTGATTCTGCCAAAGAAAAAGCCAATGTGGAATCCCTGATCGCCAATGGCGTCAAGGTTATTATCCTCACCCCGCAGGATGGCTCCGCTGCTGCTGCCGCTGCTGAAGCAGCCCGCGAAGCTGGCGTAAAGGTTATTGCCTACGACCGCCTTATCCTCGACACCGATGCTGTTGACTTCTATGTCACCTTCGACAGCATTTCCGTCGGCGCTGCCCAGGCTCAGTACCTCGTGGACCATGCTGAAGGAACCGGCCTGCCCCTCTATCTCTACGCCGGTGCTGCTTCCGATAACAACGCCTTCCTTTTCTTCGAAGGCGCCTGGAATGTCCTCCAGCCCAAGATCGCAGACGGCACCTTCGTCATCGCGAACTCTTCCGAAGCTGAAGCACTAAAAGACAAGGCGACCCTGACCCGCGACGAACAGTCCGCGATCATCAACCAGGTCACCACCAACTGGGACTTCAACACCGCCAAGACTCTCGCTGAGTCCAACCTCACTGCGAATGGTTCCGATGCCAAGGGTGATGTCTTCATCCTCGCCCCGAATGACGGCACCGCCCGCGCGATCGCCGATGCCTTTAGTGCTGACGCCGATGTGACCAGCTACTTTGTCACCGGTCAGGATGCCGAGAAGGCTTCCGTCCAGTACATCATCGACGGCAAGCAGTCCATGACCGTCTTCAAAGACGTCCGCACTCTCGTGGACGATGCCATCAAGGCTGCCACCACCTTCCTCGAAGGCGGTACACCTGAGTCGACCAATAGCTACAACAACGGCAAGATCGACGTTCCCGCCAACCCGACCGTGGTCATCACCGTGGACAAGGACAATGTTCAGTCTGCGTTGATTGACTCTGGCTACTACTCTGCCTCTGACTTCACCGGCCTCGGTGAATCCTCCAAACCTGTTGCAGTTGCTGGACAGGTGGAAGTCTTCTCGTGGTGGACGGGCGGCGGCGAAGCTGCTGGTCTCGAAGCCATGATGGGTGTGTTCAGTGCGCAATATCCCGATGTTGAGTTCATCAACGCTGCGGTTGCCGGTGGCGCTGGAACCAATGCCCGCGCCGTGCTGGCGACCCGCCTCCAGGCTGGCGACCCGCCCGATAGCTGGCAGGGACACGCCGGTCAGGAATTGATCGGTACCTATGTTGCTGGTGGTCAGATCGAACCGCTCAATGACCTTTATGAGGCCGAAGGCTGGCTCGAAGTCATGCCCGAAACTCTCATTCCGCTCATTTCTGACAATGGCAATATCTATTCCGTGCCAGTGAACATCCATCGCGCCAACGTGTTATGGTACAACCCCGCCGTTCTCGAAGCGAATGGCGTTGAAGTGCCCACCACCATGGACGAATGGTTTGCCGCCATGGACACCTTGCAAGCCGCCGGTGTTCAACCCCTCGCCCTCGGCGAACAGTGGACCAAGATGCACTTGATGGAAACCGTTCTGCTCGGCACGCTCGGACCGGATGCCTACAACGGCCTCTGGGACGGCACCACCGACTGGGGCAACCCCGAAGTAAAGGCTGCGTTGGATAACTATGCCAAGGTGTTGACCTACGCCAACGCCGACTCTGCCTCCCTCTCCTGGCAGGATGCCGCTCAACTCGTCGTCAACGGCGATGCGGCATTCAACGTCATGGGCGACTGGGCTGAGGGCTACTTCCGCGAACTCGGCAAGGCTCCAAATACCGATTACGGTTGGGCTCCTGTTCCTGGTTCCGTGGGCGTCTTCCAGTTCCTGTCTGACTCCTTCGTTCTCGCGGTCGGCGCTCCCGATCCTGAGGGCGCGACTGCTTGGCTGAAGATCGCCGGCTCCAAGGAAGGTCAGGAAGCGTTCAATCCCGTCAAGGGCTCCATCTGTGCCCGCACCGACTGCGATCCTTCACTCTTCGGCGAATATCTGCAGTCTGCCATGGATGACTGGGCTTCCAACACGGTCGTCGGCTCCCTCACCCACGGTGTGGTCGCCAATGACTCATGGAAGACCGAGATCGACACTGCCCTCGGTTTATACCTCGCCGATGGTGATGTTGACGGCTTCCAGGCTGCGCTCGTTGCGGCTTGCACAAGCTCCGGTCCCTGCAAGTAAGACTTAATGTTAAAATGGTTGAGGCTCTATCTGGAGCCTCAACCATTTTTTGAGAGGTAGTCCATGGTAAGAGACAAAGACCAGTTTCTGAATATTCTCCTCGTTTCGCCGTCCATCCTGGCTGTATTTATTTTTGTTTATGTTTTCATCGGCTGGTCTGTACGTGTCTCATTAAGTAAATGGAAGGGGTTAAACGCAGATTACACATGGAATGGCATTAACAATTATCTTGAATTATTCAAAGACCCGCGCTTCCATGTGGATGTCCGTAACACACTGATCTTTACAGGAGTCTTCGTTGTCGGCAGCATGGTCCTCGGGTTCATTCTTGCCGTGATGCTCGATCAAGGACTCAAAGGTGAGGGTTTTTTTCGAAGTCTGTTCCTCTTCCCCATGGCGATTTCTTATATTGTGACCGGTTCGGTATGGCGCTGGTTAATGAATCCCGCCATGGTAGGTTCACGCGTTACCGGGTTTAACGTGCTTTTCCAAAATATGGGTTTGGATTTTCTTGCCAACACATGGTATGGAACTCCTGTTTGGGGGATAGCAGCCATTGGGCTTGCAGCGATCTGGCAAATGTCTGGTTACACCATGGCGCTTTATCTGGCTGGATTAAGAGCGATCCCGGCGGAATTAAAAGAAGCGGCTCAAATTGACGGGGCAAATCAACTTCAAATCTATCGTTACATTATGCTGCCGTTGTTGTCGCCCGTCACGCTATCGGCGCTTATTATTCTTGGGCACATGTCATTAAAAGTATTTGACCTGATTATCGCGATTGCGGGGAAGCAGCTCCCCCTGGATGTTCCTGCCATTTACATGTGGCAGATCACGTTTGATGGTTTATTCTATGGAAAAGGCGCTGCCATTGGCATCATTCTGTTGGTCAGTGTTGCAATTCTAATCATTCCATATATTCGTTACACCCTGAAAACGGAGGCGCAACAATGACAAACAATCTCCGTTTTGGGAAATACTGGCTTTATATTCCATTGGTCGCAATGGCGATCTTTTATATACTTCCAATGTATGTCATTCTGATAACGGGGTTCAAAAGTTTTGCAGAAGTGGACCTGAAAACCATGTGGGTTCTTCCGCAAGGGATCGCTTTCGACAATTACATCGAGGCGTGGGCAAAACTTTCGCCGTCCCTGCGAAACAGCTTCCTGATGGTGATTCCAGCCACATTAATTTCCTCGGCTCTTGGTTCATTGAATGGATTTGTCCTCGCCAAGTGGAAGTTCCGCGGTGCGGATGTGATCTTCCCTTTTATTCTATTTGGAATGTTCATCCCCTATCAAAGCATCATGATCCCGCTTGTACAGTTCATGAACAGGGTTGGGGTTTCCGGTCTACCTGGCCTGGCGTTAGCGCATATCATTTACGGCATTCCCATCACCACGCTCACCTTCCGCAATTATTATGCCAGCCTGCCGCAGGAGCTTCTCGAAGCCGCCAAGATGGACGGCGCAAGCATGTTGGGAATTTACCGCCATATCCTTATCCCCATTTCCCTGCCCAGTTTTGTGGTGGTGCTGATCTGGCAGTTCACCTCGGCATGGAATGACTTCCTCTTCGCAGTCATCCTGACCGGAAACGAACAATGGCCCATCACCGTGGCATTGAATAATATGGCTGGCAGCCAGATCATTGCCTGGAACGTTCAAATGGCAGGCTCTTTGTTGGCAGCGCTTCCTACCCTGCTGGTCTACATTTTCCTGGGTCGCTACTTCCTGCGTGGTTTGCTGGCTGGCTCGCTAAAGGGGTAGAGAAGACAATCTTATTCTCTGGAGTTCCCATGGACATTCCCCTATTAGAAATGAGAAACATTACCAAGGAATTTCCCGGCGTGAAGGCGCTGGATAATGTCAGCTTTCGGGTGACGAAGGGTGAAATTCATTGTCTGGTCGGTGAAAACGGTGCGGGAAAATCGACGCTGATGAAAGTCCTGAGTGGTGTCTATCCGTTCGGGAACTACGAAGGCGACATTTTATTTAATGGTGAAGAGCAACACTTCCGACATATCAGCGATAGCGAAAAAGCTGGCATCGCCATCATATATCAGGAACTTGCACTCATCCCCGAATTGACCGTATACGAAAACATCCTTCTCGGTCACGAGATCAAGAATGGCTTTGTGGTGGATTGGAATGAGACCATCAAACAAGCTGGGATCATGCTCCAAAAGGTCAAATTGGACATCAACCCGGCGGCAAAGATCATAGAACTGGGCATCGGCAAGCAACAGTTGGTCGAGATCGCCAAGGCATTGAGCAAAGACGTCAAACTGCTGATTCTCGATGAGCCTACTTCCGCCTTGAACGAAAAGGATAGTGAAAACCTGCTTCAATTACTTCGCGACTTAAAACATCAGGGCGTGACCAGCATCATGATCAGCCACAAATTAAAGGAAGTGATCTCGATCGCAGATACTGTCACCGTGTTACGAGACGGAAAAACTATCTGCACGTTGAGCAAAAAGGCTGGAGAAGTCTCTGAAAACGCGCTCATCAAGAACATGGTGGGACGTGAGATCAATAATATCTATCCGCCCAAGAAGCACATCCCCACAAAAGATGTCATTCTCGAAGTCAAAAACTGGAATGCCAGAAACCCCGCCCTCGGCAGGGATATTTTGAAGGATGTCAATTTCAAGCTGAATCGCGGAGAGATCATCGGATTGGCTGGACTGATCGGGTCCGGCAGAACCGAACTGGCGCTTAGCATCTTTGGCAACCCGGATAACTATCAGATCAAAGGCGAGTTGTATCTGAATGGCAAACAACGCAAATTCAATCATCCGAGGGACGCGATAGACTCTGGCGTTTCTTATGTTTCTGAAGACCGCAAAGGCGACGGGTTGATTATGATCCAGGACGTCAAGCAGAACATTTCACTTGCCAACTTAAAGGAACTCGCATCTCAAGGACTCGTTGTGGATAACAATGCCGAGATCAAGATCGCCAACAAATACAAGACTGAGTTGAATATCAAAACGCCTACCGTCGAACAAAAAGTTTCCAACTTGAGCGGAGGCAATCAACAAAAGGTTTGTCTGGGGAAATGGCTGTTCGTCAAACCGAATGTGTTAATCCTTGACGAACCCACCCGCGGCATCGACGTTGGCGCAAAATTCGAGATCTATACCATCATGAGAGAGCTTGTTCGTCAAGGCATGAGCATCATCATGATCTCTTCTGAACTTCCCGAAGTATTGGGAATGAGTGACAGGATCTATATTGTAGCCTCCGGCAGGATAGCCGGTGAACTATCCGCGCAGGAAGCAACGCAGGAAAAAATCATGCATCTTGCGACGAACTAGGAGAATAGAAGATGGGTTTCTTTGGCACTGCTCGAAAACTTATGCAGCAAAACATCCGCGAGTATGGCATGTATATTGCCTTATTCGTCATCATGATCATTTTTACGATCACAACGAACGGCACCTTTATCTCGTCAAGAAACATCGTGAACCTGGTCAATCAGACCGGATACATCGCCGTGCTTGCGATCGGCATGACGCTCATCATCATCATCCGCCACATTGACCTGTCTGTGGGCTTTCTCGCAGGCTTCCTGGGCGCCATCGCGGCTCTCGGTATGGCAGACTCGAACGTCATCGCAGCAGGCATGAATCTGCCGGTGTACGTGGTCATTCCGATGACTCTTACACTTGGTATTCTTGCCGGTCTCATTACTGCCTTCCTTGTTGCGCAAATGCAGATCCCCTCCTTCGTCGCCTCGCTGGCAGGTTGGCTGATCTATCGCGGTGCGATCCTGGTTGTGACCGAAGCCACTGGCACGATCATCATCAACGACGACACCTTCAACGCCATCGGAAATGGTTTTATCCCGGATATCCCCGATATCGGTATTCTGCCCGGCATCCACAAACTGACTCTGATCTTGGGAGTGGTTGCCATCATCTTAATGATCTTCAACGAGATCAACGACCGTAAAAAGAAACAGACCTACAATTTCGAAACCTTACCCACGGAAATGTTCGCGATAAAGCTCATTTTCATATCCGCTATCATTGGTGCCGTTACCTGGGTATTGGCTGGCTATCGAGGGCTTTCCTGGACGGCTGTAGTCGTTCTTGCTGTCACCCTCATTTATCATTTCGTCATGTCACAGACCGTTCTCGGCAGGCATATCTATGCCATTGGCGGTAACCCGGATGCAGCGGAATTGAGCGGCATTAGCGTGAAGCGCCTGATCTACGTTGTGTTTGGCTCGATGGGAATGCTCTCGGCTCTTTCTGGAATTTTATTTGCCTCCCGCCTCCAATCAGCCACCACCACGGCAGGGACTCTCTTCGAACTGGACGCCATCGCAGCCGCTTACGTGGGCGGTGTTTCCGCAGCGGGCGGCGTGGGCAAAGTGATCGGCTCCATCATCGGCGCGCTCGTGATGACCTCCCTCACCAGCGGCATGAATCTAATGGGCATCGGTATCTCCTATCAATATATGGTCCGCGGTGCCGTGCTCGCCGCCGCCGTGATCTTCGACGTTGCCACCCGTAACACGGGCAAATAATCTACAGACTAAATATGTGGAAGCGAACAGGGTCTGGTCTCCAGACCCTGTTCGCTTCAGAAACTTGTTCCAGGAAAATGAAAAACAAAACAGTCACCCTTCTTTTAACCGCCATCTGCTTTTTCGCCTTCTTTATTTTTGGCGTTACAGATAACCTCAAAGGTCCCACCCTGCCCGCCATGTTGGAGGAGTTGCATATTGACTATGGCACAGGCGGCAATATCGTTTTCAGTGAATATATCGGTTTCCTCATCGCCACACTCATTACCGGCATCCTAGCCGACCGCTTCGGGCTGAAGCTCGTCATCGTATTGGCTGGAGTCTCGCTTGTCATCGGCGTGGGCGGATACAGTTCCCTCAGCACGCCCTTCCTGCTTTCCGCCTCGTTATTCATCGTTGGGCTGGGTTTGGGTGCCTTCGAACTCGGACCCAACGCCGTCATCGTCAGCCTATATCGCGAGCATAAAGGGCTTTACCTCAACCTCATGGCGGTCATGCATGGGTTGGGCTCGATGCTTGCGCCGCTATTTGCCAGCCTGCTATTCAGCATGGATGCCAGTTGGCGAACAATCTACCGCTGGGACCTGCTGCTCATCGCCATCTTCCTCATCGCCAGCATGTTCCTGCGCTTCCCAAAGTCGGAAGAAAAATCCGCGCTTGATTTTCGCGCAATTCCAAAAATCGCCTTCAATCCTCCCATGCCGTTTTTCTACGGCGCGATGCTTTTCTACGTCGCTGCAGAGATTGGTCTTGCCTCATGGATGGTCTTATACATGCAAGACGTGCGCGGCGCGTCAGCCGCCACCAGCAATAATTACCTCGCACTTTTCTTCGGCATGCTCATGCTGGGACGTTTCATCGGCGGGTTCATCGTTAAACGGCTTGGGTATCTCCGCGCCACGCTGATCGCATCTTTGTTGGCTACGCTAAGCATCTCAATCGGAATTTTCAGCGGGCTTGCTGTTTTCATTCCGCTCACCGGGTTTTTCTTTTCCATCATCTTTCCCACCCTCACCGCTGCCGTCTCCGATGCCGAACATGAAAACACGAACACCATCCTTGGCGTGCTCTTCACTTTTTCGGGCTTGGGCGGCGCGCTTGGTCCCTGGCTGGTGGCGTGGAGCGGCGAACTCTTCGGCTTGCAGACCGGCTACACAGCCAACATCCTGCTCTGCGCGCTGACCGCCCTTTTCATCTTTATCCTCAATCGAGGACGCAAACATGAACCAAATGCTTAACTGGGGATTACTTTCGACCGCAAAAATCAACCGCGCTTTGATCAAACCCCTGCGCGCCTCCAAACGGACCCGGTTGCTGGGCGTCGCTTCGAGGAGTCAATCCTCCGCTGATGCCTATGCCCGCGAATGGGATATTCCGCAGGCGTATGGCAGTTATGAAGCCTTGCTCGCCGACCCCGAGATCGACATTGTCTATAACTCGTTACCCAACCACCTCCACGCCGAATGGACGATCAAAGCGTTGCGGGCAGGCAAGCATGTGCTCTGCGAAAAACCGCTTGCTCTCACACTGGAAGAAGTGGATGCCATCATCGCTGCTACACGAGAAACCGGAAAAGTAGCAGCTGAAGCTTTTATGTATCGCCATCACGTCCAGACATTAAAGGTCAAGGAGTTGGTGGATAGCGGCTCAGTTGGGCAACTTCAACTTATCAAAGGTGCATTCTCATTCACTCTGACACGTGAGGGGAATTATCGCTTCGTCAAGGAATACGGCGGCGGCAGTCTATGGGACGTGGGCTGTTATCCCATTTCGTTTGCGCGGATGGTCGTCGGGGAGGAACCGGCTGAAGTGTTTGGCTGGCAGGTTCAGGGTCCGGGTGGAGGCGATGAGTCGTTCTATGGGCAGATGCGCTTTGGGAATGGAGTCCATTTGCAATTCGATTGTGGATTCAAATCCCCGCCGCGTTCCTTCATTGAAATCGTTTGCACGGAGGGAACGATCAACATCCCAGTGCCGTTCAAACCCGGGTTGAAAAACGAAATTTATATCAAGCGTGGGGATAAACAGGAAACGATGAAAATCAAGGGGCAGGAACTTTACCTGGGCGAAGTGGAAGACCTGTGTGATGCGATCTTAACCGGTAAGCCTCCACGCATCTCACTTGCAGACAGCCGGGGGAACATTGCCGCGATTCTGAAGCTGCGCGAGTCGGCAGAGCATGGAAAACCGCTTCCGCTTGGGTGACTTTGTTCGCCCTCACAACTAAATCGACACCCAAAGTCATAGGGCAAAAATGCTCATGTGATTATAATAAAGCCACTATATTCTTTCAGATTGGAGGCAATACCATGTCAAGTGTAACTTACAACAATGTCATAAAGAGCTTCGGTGATGTTAGTGTCATCAAGCAACTCAACTTCAAAGTTGAGGATAAGGAATTTCTTGTTCTCGTTGGACCATCCGGGTGCGGTAAAACAACCGCGCTGCGCATGCTGGCTGGATTGGAAGAGATCACCTCAGGTGAGATCATGATCGGTGATCGCGTGGTGAACGATGTTGCTCCGAAGGACCGCGATATTGCCATGGTATTCCAATCCTATGCGTTGTACCCGCATATGTCGGTGTACGACAATATGGCGTTCGGCTTGAAACTCCGCAAGACGCCGAAAGAAGAAATCAAGAGGCGTGTGAACGAAGCGGCGGAAATCCTCGACATCACCCACCTCCTCGACCGCAAACCCCGCCAACTCTCCGGCGGTCAACGCCAACGTGTGGCAGTGGGACGCGCCATCGTCCGCGAACCCAAGGTCTTCCTGTTCGATGAGCCGCTCTCCAACCTCGACGCAAAACTACGCGTGCAGATGCGCGCCGAGATCAGCAAACTGCACCAACGCCTCCAGACCACTTTTATTTATGTGACCCACGACCAAACCGAAGCCATGACCATGGCATCGCGCATTGCCGTGATCAACAAGGGTTTGCTCCAGCAATTGGACACGCCGCAAGCCCTGTATGACCGCCCGAACAACCTGTTCGTCGCGGGATTCATCGGTTCGCCTTCGATGAACTTCTTCCCCGGCAAGATGGCTGTCAGCGGCGGTAAAGTGACTGTGGACATGGACGGTTTCCAGGTCCAGATCCCTGAGGCGCTTGCCGGTCCGTACAAGAATATGGACGGTAAGCGAGTCGTCTTTGGCATTCGCCCTGAAAATATTCATGATCCTGAATTCGCACCCGTCAATATTCACGGCGAAAAAGTTGCGGCCAAGGTGGATGTGACCGAGTTGATGGGCAACGAAACCTTCCTTTATTTGGTCAATGGAAAGAACACCTTCATCGGGCGCGTTGACCCGCGTTCGAGCAAACGTGTCGGCGATGATATGCAGGTAATTTTCGATATGGACAAATTCCACATCTTTGACGTGGACACCGAAGAAGCTATTCGATAACCCCTTTTAAAAGGAGGTGGTCACCCCGCAAAAAGAATAATTCTATAGCACGTGAACCAAAGTGATTTCAAAATAATCTAAGGAGAATTAGAGAATGAAAAAGAATTTGCTCTTTGTGCTGAGCATGCTGGTGATTACCTCAATGGCTCTCGCAGCCTGCGGCGCCCCTTCTGCCCCCGAAACTGGTGGCAACGGCAACGAACCTTCTGAAACTGAAGTTACCATCCCTGATGTTCCTGCTGTTACAGAACCAGCTGCCCCTGCCGAAGTGATCGAAGTGACCTTCTGGCACGCCTACGGCACTGGCTCCGCCGAAGAAACCGCCCTGACCACTCTGCTCGAACAGGCTGCGGTAGACCTTCCCCAGTACCAGATCAACGTGCTCCAGGTCCCCTTCAACGACATCTTCAACAAGTATGACACCGATGTCGCCGCGGGTGGTGGCCCTGATATGTTCATTGCCCCGAACGACAACCTCGGTGGTCAGGCTCGCGCCGGAACCATCGCCGACATCACCGACCTCGCCGCCGGCAAACTTGGCGACTACAGCGAACTCTCTCAGGGCGGCATGATGTACGATGGCAAGTTGTACGGTCTCCCCGAGTCCCTCAAGGCTGTTGCCTTCTGGTACAACACCGACCTGCTTCCTGAAGCTCCCGCCACCACCGACGACCTCAAGGCTTTGATGGAAGGCGGCACCCCCGTCGCCATCAGCTTTGGCTGCTACCACCACTGGGGCTTCTTCGGCTCCTTCGGCGGTCAGATCTTCGATGACCAGTTCAACTTCGTCGCCGACGACGCCAACCAGGCAAACGTTGCCTCCGCCATGTCCTACCTCAACGATCTCTATCAGATCTCCGTTGAGAACGGCTGGCCCCGCAATGATAGCGATGGTCTCGCTCCCTTCACCGAAGGCTCCGTGGCTGCTATCACCAACGGTAACTGGGCGATGGGTGACTATCGCAACGCGCTCGGCGACAAGCTCGCTGTGGCCCCGATCCCTGCTGGTCCTGGCGGCGCTTCCAACCCGCTCCTCGGCGTGGACGGCTGGTATTTCAACCCGAACAGCGAAAATCAGGAAGCCGCCCTTGAAGTGGCTCTCTACCTGACCAACACCGCTGCTTCCCAGTCCATGATGGACAATGCGGGCCACGTTCCTGCCAACACCACTGTCGAAGTGACCGATCCCCTCATCCAGGGTCTGCTCGATGCCTTCGACACCGCCTACTTCCGCCCGCAGGTGGAAGCCATGGGCAACTACTGGGGCAACTTCTGCGGAACCGACCAAGTCTTCGATGCCGGAACCCCGGCTGCCGACTGGGTCAAGACCGCCTTTGAAGGCGCAACCAAGTAAGGCAAGCATAGTTTGAAATAATGGGAGCGGACAAGGGAACTTGTCCGCTCTCCCTCATTAGTGACATAATTGTTGAGGAGACACAAACATGGCAGTTGCAAAATCTTCCTTCAAAAAAAACAAACAAAAGAGCGTGGTTCTGCCATATTTTTACCTGTTGCCCGCGTTCCTGGTCATGGGGGTGATCACGTTCTACCCGTTGATTTATCAAGTCATCATTTCCTTCACCAACTTCGAATCCAAACACCTCCTATTGGGGCTTCAGTCTCCTGAATTGGAATTCATCGGTCTTAAAAATTACCTCGACATTTTCACCGCAGCATTGCCTGTTGAGAATTTCAATTTCTTCCGCGTACTCGAATTCAATTTTTGGTGGGCGCTCAGCAACGTGATCTTGCACGTTCCCGCCGGTGTGTTGATCGCCACCCTGCTCAATACCGAAGGGCTGTGGTTCAAAAAGCTTTATCGCGCGGCATATATTCTCCCTGTGGTTGTCCCTCCGCTCGTCGTCGCCACCGTGTGGACGAACATCTTCGATGAACGCTATGGCGCGATGAATCAACTACTGACCAGCATTGGCACTTATTTGGGGAATACCGCTCCGGTGTACATCCGCTGGTTCGAGGATGTCAAACCGCCCATCCCCGGCTTCCTGCCTGGAGCGCCGCTAACCCTCGCCTACTACGCCATGATGATCGCGAACTTCTGGCTTGGCTGGCCCTTCATGTCTGTGGTGGCGACCGGGGCTTTGCAATCCATTCCCAAAGACTTGTACGAAGCCGCCTCCATCGACGGCGCGACAGGCGCACAACAATTTTGGGGCATCACGGTTCCATTATTGCGCCCTGCCATGATCCCCGCCGCCGTGTACGGCTTTACCTTGTCATTCAACTTGTTCAACTTCGTCTTCTTCATGACGGGAGGCGGTCCGGCGCGTTCGACAGAACTGCTTGTAACATTTGCATATAACCTCGTCCGCAACCTGCGCTGGTACGGCGTGGCGGCGGCATTCGCCGTCATCATCTTTGGTGTGGCATTGGTCGTCTTCCTCATCACCAACCGCATCACCCGCGCCACCCAGAATTATCAGGAGGCATAAGATGGCTGTACAAAACCAAACTCAGAAAAATATCTTCATTCGCTTCCTGAATATAAACACCTCCGGGCAGACCGGCGGACGCAACCTGCCATTGTGGCGTCAATTGCTCCTGCAACTCCTTGCCATTGTTATCCTCGTCTCGGTGATGTTCCCCATTATGTACATCGTCACTCTCTCGTTCAGTTCCAGCGAGAAACGCCCGTCGCAACTGCAACTGATCCCAAAGGAAATTTCCTTCATCGCTTACGAACGCGTGCTCGATAAACCCACCGGCAACCCGGTCACCTTCATTGAATTGCTGCGCAACAGTTTCGTGCTTTCCATGGGCGTGGGCGTTGTAGCATTGGGCATCGCCGTCACCGCCGCATACGCATTCTCGCGCTTCAAATTCAAAATGCGCGAAGTGATGATGATCCTGGTCTTCATCCCACTGTTGATGCCAGCGGTTGGATTGAGTACACCGCTGTATCTGCTCTTGAATCAAGTACAAGTCAAACAGTGCAAAGATAAAACCACCGCCATTCAGCCCTTCACCACCTGCGAAGATGGCAGCAAAGGCAAACTAAAATTCAACCTGCGCGACTCGCTCCTCGGCGTCGGCATCGCCATGACCGCGTCGGCATTGCCGTTTGCCGTCTGGAACCTCAAAGGCTATCTCGATACCATTCCGCGCGAACTCGAAGAAGCCGCCGCCATCGATGGGGCAGACTCCAACCAGACCTTCTGGCAGATCGTCATCCCGCTCGCCATCCCACAACTTGCCGTCACTTTCTTCCTGGGCTTCATTGGGCATTGGCAGGAGTTCGTGCTCACCTGGCTGTTTCTATCCCAACCCAAAGATTACACACTCGCCATGACCCTCTACAACATGACCGGTCAATACGCCAACAGCGTCCCGTGGAACCGCTTCGCAGCAATGGCTGTCATCGTTGCGCTGCCGGTCGCTATTGTATACGTCGCCTTGCAAAAGAACATCGTTGGCGGTCTCACCACGGGCAGCGTCAAAGGCTAGTTCAAACGTCGTACTATCGAACTCTTTCCTCTTTCTTCTTTCAAGAGAAGAGAGAGGAAATTTTTTACCCTGGACTTTTTCGTGATTAAAAAGCTTTTCTACACTCTGTTGCTTCTCTCTGTTCTATCAGCATGCGCCTCCCCCTCCCCGACGCCTGTTCCCACAACCCCAGCCCTAACCATCCCGGAAGTTTCTGAACCCGTTGTGGACTGGTGGCGGACTGCCGTCTTCTACGAAATTTTCGTGCGCTCCTTCTACGACACAGACGATAACGGCATCGGCGATTTTAACGGCATTACCGCCAAGTTGGATTATCTGCAATCGCTTGGCATCAATGGCATCTGGCTAATGCCCATCCACCCCTCCCCCTCCTATCACGGATATGACGTGCTCAATTATTACGCCGTCAACCCCGATTACGGCTCGATGGATGATTTCAAGAATCTGCTAAACGAAGCGCACAAGCGTGACATGCACATCATCATCGACCTGGTCATCAACCATACCTCGAGTCAGCATCCCTGGTTCAAGGATGCCAACGCCAACCCCGATTCGCCGTACCGCGATTTTTACCTCTGGGGAGATGCATCCGGCGCGGGCAACTGGCACGAGGGACAGAACAGCTACTATTACGGCTACTTCTGGGAAGGTATGCCCGACCTGAATTACACCAACCCAGCCGTGACCGAAGCCATGCTCAAGGTCACCGATTTTTGGCTCAACGATGTCGGCGTGGACGGTTTTCGCATCGACGCGGTCAAACATCTCATCGAAGAAGATGGAAAGGTGGAGAATACTCCCGCCACCCATGCCTGGCTCAAGGATTTTTACACAGCGTACAAGGCGCAAAATCCGCAGGCGTACACAGTTGGTGAGGTCTTTGGAGCGGGTGCTTCCGTGGTCAGGCTTTATACGGACGAAGAACTCGATCACATCTTCAACTTCGAAATGTCGAGTGGGTTTGTAAACAGCGCCAACGGCGGCGCAAACTCCGGCATTACCAGTGCGGTCAAATTCGCGTTGATGGACATGCCCGATTTCGACTATGCCACCTTCCTCACCAATCACGACCAGAACCGCGCCATGAGCGTCTTTTATGGCGACGTAAATAAGGCAAAGTTGGCATCCTTCTTGATGTTAACCTCGCCCGGCACACCCTATATTTACTACGGTGAAGAGATCGGCATGCAAGGCGTCAAGCCGGATGAAGACATTCGCCTGCCCATGCAATGGAACGCGGATGAGTTCGCGGGCTTTTCCACTTCCACCGTCGAACCGTGGCGCGCACCCTTTACTGACTATACGCAGGTCAACGTGGAAGTTCAGACAGGCAACCCCAACTCCCTGCTGGAGCACTACAGGGCGCTAATCGAACTGCGAAAAACACACTCCACATTACAAAGCGCTGACATTGCCCTGCTAGATGCTGGAGATTCTGGTATCTTTGCCACGCTGAGGACGGACGCAAACGGAATCTATCTTGTTCTGGCAAACCTCACTGACGAAGCCATCACCGATTATGAATTCGACTTCAACACGGCAGGGCTGGCAGAATCAGTTGCCAGTGTAGAAACGGTCTTCGGGGCAGATCAAGCCCAAGTTCCCGTAAGAAGCGGCGAAGCGTTCGATCCATATCAGCCGTTCGAGAGTTTGAATCCGTTTGCGATGTATATTTTGAAATTAAACCCGTAAGGCGACATTCATGTCGTCGTACTAAAACATAAACAACGAGGAAATATATGACCACACCAGCCTGGGTGAAGGACGCTATTTTTTATCAGATTTTTCCAGACCGTTTTGCGAAGGGCAGTCAACTGCCGAATATCGGCTTTGAAGCGTGGGACAGCCCGCCTACTCATTACGGTTTCAAAGGCGGCGATTTGTACGGCGTGATCGACAAGCTCGATTATTTGCAGGACCTGGGAATCAACGCCATTTATTTCAACCCGGTCTTCGCATCGGCATCGAACCATCGTTACCACACCTTTGACTATTATCAGGTGGACCCGCTACTGGGCGGCAACGAGGCGTTGAAGAAGTTGTTGAAGGCGGCGCATAAACGCGAGATGCGCGTGGTGTTGGATGGTGTGTTCAACCATGCCTCGCGCGGGTTCTGGCAGTTCCATCATGTGCTGGAGACCGGCGCGGCTTCACCGTACAAGGACTGGTTCCATTTCGATGAAGAACGCTTGAAGGGGCATAAACATTGGGGCGTGTACCCGTCACAGCATGAACAGAGGCTGCTCCATTCTGAAGACAGCCTGACCGCCATCGGCTACCGCGCGTGGTGGAATTTACCCGCGCTGCCAAAATTCAATACGAAAACGCCTGCCGTGCGGGAGTTCATTTTCGATGTAGCAGAGTACTGGATCAAGTTCGGCATCGACGGTTGGCGCTTGGATGTGCCCGGCGAGATCGATGACGATGAATTCTGGCGCGAGTTCCGCCGCCGCGTGCGTGCGGTTAACCCGGAGGCTTATATCGTCGGCGAGATCTGGCACGAGGCGCAGCGTTGGCTGCAAGGCGATCAGTTCGATGCGGTGATGAACTACCTCTTCACGGCAGTTTCGTTGAATTTCTTCGCCGGGGCACACTTGAACATGGACGTCATCCAACATGCAGGCGGGATCAAAGACCGAGTTCACCGTATGCATGCGAAAGCATTTGCCGACGAAGTGGAACGCATCCTGCATCTCTACCCGACGGACATCACCTTCTCGCAACTCAACCTGCTGGACAGTCACGACATGCCACGCTTCCTCTCCTGTGCCAGCGGCGACAAGGATTCGCTTAAATTGGCATGGCTCTTCCTTTTCACCATGCCCGGCGCACCCTGTATTTACTATGGCGATGAAGTCGGCGTGGACGGCGGTCACGACCCGGATTGCCGCAAGTCCTTCCCATGGGACGAATCCAAATGGGACAGAGACCTGCATCGCTTTACCAAAGCCTGCATTACCCTCCGCAAAGAGCACAAAGCGTTGCGTCAGGGCGAATACAAGCGCATCTATGCCGAGGATGACACAATGGCATTCATCCGCACCTACAAGAACGAGACGATTCTCATTTCCATTAATGCCTCTAACTCCACGCGTACCTTCGAGTATGCCTTCGAGAAAAAACCACATGTCCTCTTTGGCAGACCGGAGATCGAAGGCAATCACATCACCATCCCACCGCGAAGCGGAGTTGTAATAAAGTAGGGCCGTGCCAACAAATCAAAAAATGACAAGGAAAGGTTATGACTGGAACGTTTTTGAAACAGGTTCGGGCAACGAATCGCTCGCGTCATTTTTGGCTCGAAAAAACCGTTCGAGTTTCCACCTTTCAATGGAATGTATAATCGGTAGATCACGAAAACGTGGTGACGGCTTTGGTAAGGACGCTTGCCAAAGGTCAATTTTTTAACGCGAAGGCGCAAAGTCGCCAAGATTTCAAAAAGCCAACTCACTGTTTCATGCACTTAGGGCAAAAGATGCATTTTTGCGCCAAAGTCTTATTTTTCTTTGCGCCCTGGCGTCTTTGCGTTAGAGGCTGTTTCTTAACTCTTTTTTAGGACATGGACAGCACGGATTTGACAAAAGTTCACGGAAAAAACCATAAAAAGCCGCTCTTTTCCGTGAAATCCATGTACAAAAAGAAAGAGATAAGGACTTAAGAAACGCTCTCTTAGGGTCTTGTATTTTTGCGACAGTAGAGTCTTTGGTCGTTCGGCTAAAAAACGGTTGAAGTCGCCGCTGCAAAACCTTTTCGTGAAGTACTGTTAACTCACCTTACCCAGTAGGGGCGACCCGTCAAAATTAGCTGGAAACCATGTTGCGCAAAGGGAGGGTCGCCCTTTACCCGGAAAGACTTCTTGTCCAAGGGCGACCCTCCCTTTGAGGTTGTGCGGCTTGAAAAGCCCGGACGGGTACCACAAGGGTATGATATCGCCCCTACGTATAAATCGCGTAAGGCGATCTGTTAATTAGTTTTCCCACTTAATTTTAAAGGACTTACAAATGCTTACACTTTTAAGAGCCAACTCAGAAAACCCAGACTTTATCCATCTCGTTAGATTTTTGGATGCAGACCTCGCCAGGAATAACGGCGACCAGGATTCGTTCTACGCCCAATTCAACAAGCTCAACAAGATCAAGCACGTCGTCGTTGCGTATGAAGACGGTCAAGCCGTGGCATGCGGCGCGATCAAGGAATATGAACCCGGCGTCATGGAAGTCAAGCGCATGTACACTGCACCCGAAAGTCGCGGCAAGGGCATCGCTGGAAAAATATTATCCGAATTGGAAAACTGGGCCGCGGAGCTGAACTATCACAAGTGCATTCTGGAAACCGGCAAAACACAGGTTGCCGCCATCCATCTATATGGAAAGTGCGGATATAAAACCATCCCAAACTACGGTCAATATACAGGCGTGGAAAACAGCGTTTGTTTCGAGAAAGAGATCTAGAAAAAGAAAGTAGGAAGTGGTTCACGCAACCCACTTTCCACTCGACACCTTCCACCGTTATTCCCACAAATCTTGCGCAACTTCCTCCAAGCCCAACTCTAATAATTTCTCCTTCTTCGGCTTCCCCGTTTCCCAATCCCAACCGCGGACTTCGTAATAGGCGTGGATCATGCCGTCAAAATCAGGCACATAGCCTGCCGAGCCACCTTCGTTGTACGGCTCAAGCAATGCCTTCGGAAGGATATCATTCCTACCCGTCAGCCCCATGCGGATATTGATAGCGCGTTTGAGATTCCAGGCGCGCTCGCCGGATTTCATTAAATCAGCCGTTGTCCAATTCAAATTCAATTGTGCGTTGACCAGACCCACCTGCGTCGCAGGGGGGACGTTCGCAAAAATGCAAATGAGCATGGAGTTGAAGTGCGTGCGCCAGTCTTGATGTCGCGCCACATTGGCGGCTTTCTCTGCATGGGCGTGCCTATCGAAGAACTGAATGCCAATATCCTCATACGTGTGACCCCAATCCACAAAAAAGTAATCGGACTGATTATGGCAGGCGCCGCGTGGGCTGGTGGCATAGGAAAGCGCCATGCCTGAAACGCCGCGCGGATCATGATAGGCAACTTCCAAGCCGTTGACTTGCACCGCTTCTTCCTCCGCGCCGAAGGCTTTACCCAACGCGCGTGATCCGTTCGCCATCACATCGCCGATCCCTTCGCGACGCGCGATCATGCGGATCAACTGCCGAACGGCGAGAAAATCTCCCCAACGCAGATCCAGCCCGCCCGTATCCTGAGCCGTGATCTTCCCCATTTCAAAAAGATGGAAAGCCAAGCCAATCGTATTCGCCGTGCTGATGGTATCCATCCCATATTTATCGCACATCTCGCCAAGGCGGACAACTTCATGCAGGTCGTCGATCAGAAGATTGGGACCAAACCCGACAACGGTTTCGTATTCAGGACCTTTGCGCTTCTTTCCATCGCCGAGGTTGACCACACGTCCGCAGGCGATCACGCATCCCTGACATGCGCTCTGACCGACCAAAATTGATTCGGTCATCTTCGCGCCGGAGATATTATCCACTGCCTCAAACGAACCCTGGTGATAATACTTGGCAGGCATCGCGCCCAGATACTCCGAATAATTCGCCGCACCCGCGCTGCCCACTTCACCCATCACTTTCGATTCATTATCCTGTTTCAACTCGCGGTTTGCCGCAGAACGTAACGCAGCATATTGTTCGGTGACTTCGATCTTGTGCGTGCCATGCACGGCAATGGCTTTGAGATTCTTCGAGCCCATCACCGCGCCCATACCCGTACGCCCCGCCATGCGGCCATGGTCACAGCAAATGGATGCATATTTCACGCCGCGCTCACCGGCTTCACCGATCACTGCGACTCGCGCACCTTTGACTCCCAGCTCCGCGCGGACGAGTTCCTGCGTTTCATACACATCCCTGCCCATCAACCCCGCCGCATCGCGGGCCTCGAACCTGCCTTGCTCAATCCAGAGATATACCTGGCTGGGAGCTTTTCCCGTGATCCACAAACCGTCGTATCCTGCTTTGCGAAGTTCCGGTCCCCAAAAGCCGCCAATGTGAGACTCCGCCCACAGGCCGGTTGCCACTCCCTTGCCGCAGATCGTGAAGCGCCCCGTGGTAGGACCATTCGTGCCCGAAAACGGTCCGTTGATAAAAAGCAAAGGCGCTTCGGGAGAAAGTGGGTCGAGTTCTTTCGTAAGATATGGATACAGCATTCGCGCGGCAAGCGATGCGCCGCCGAGAAAATTTCTCTCCCATTCTTTTGGGATAATGAATTCTTCGGTCTCATTCGTAGTAAGGTTGATCTTTAGAATAGGGAGCATGAGGTTCGGTCAGTTGAAAGAATAAGGTTGAAGGTTGAAAGTTGGTGTATCTGAATAAACTTTCAACCTGTGACCTGCAATTAAAGAATTTCCCTGGTAACTTCCTGTGCGCAGCGGACAAAGTCCAGCACGGTGGGAACGTTACGCATCATGTACGCCATGCTGCCCTGGACTTTTAATTTCATCGTCATCATGGCGGTCATGGGGTTTAACTTGCCCGTCAACACGGCGGTAATGTTGCCGTAGTCAGACGTCAACACAAAGGCAGGTTTCGGATAATTCGCTGGAGCGGCTTTGTATTCCACTTTGCGGCATGTTCCGTGCCATAAATCCAAATAGAAGGTTAGCCGCTCTTTTAGGCTACCGTCCGGTTCGATGTTGAAGAAAAGGTCGCCCTCCCAATTTTTGGCGAGCTCCGCATATCGTTCATCGGAATTCAATTTTTCCTCCAAGCCTTTCAGCCATTCCTCACTGGGAAATATCGCAGTCATGTGGTTTACCTCCAGAAATTTAATGGTGCAATTTTACCATCATGAAATTTAATCGCCAAAATCCTTGCACAATTGAAAAAAATAGTCTATGCTTAACCGTGCAGATTGGGCTTCAATCTGTGGCAGCGAAAAGTTGCCCATTCCTTTTTTCTCTTGGAGGAGAAAATGAAAAAGCTTTTGACCCTTGTCAGCCTGCTCGTTGCAGCATCCCTCGTGCTCACTGCGTGCGGCGGCGGAGGCGGATCTTCCGCCTCAGACCTGCTCGGAGCCATTCAGGAGCGCGGATACATCCTCGTTTCCACCGACCCGAACTATGAACCCCAGTCCTTCTTGAACACCGAAGGTTCCCGCCCGGCAGATACCAAGTGCCCTGGTGATGCCCTCACCACCGCCGAAATGCAGGGCTTCGATGTGGATGTTGCCATTGCCATCGGCGACTCGCTCGGTGTGGAAACCTGTTTCGCCACCCCCTCCTGGGATGCGATCACTGCCGGTAGCTGGGCAGACAAATGGGACGTGAGCGTTGGTTCCATGACTGTGACCACTGCCCGCCAGACGGTGCTCGATTTCAGCATGCCCTACTACTACACCCCCGCGGTCGTAGCCGTTGCTGCTGACTCTGGCATTGATTCCCTCGAAGGTCTTTCCGGTCAGGCAGTTTGCGCCGGTGCCGCCACCACCTACGAAGCCTGGCTCAACAACGATATGGAAGGTCTCGGCTTGCCCGAAGCTTCCATTTACGCTGCGGTTCCCGCGGATGTGACCGTCGTCCCCCTCGAAACGGATCAGGAATGTGCCCAAGCCATCGCTGCCGGACGCAAAGATTTCGTTGCCTACGTGACTTCGGAAACCGTTGTGGATGCGAACCTCGCCGCCAGCATGCCCGTTACCAAGTTGGATGGCGCTGTTTTCTCTGAAGACCTCGCTGCGGCTTTCGATAAATCCTCCACACTCGATACCGCCACCCTGCGCGCCAAAGTGGACGAACTCTTCACTGCCATGCACAGCGATGGCAGACTCTCCGACCTCTCCAACAAGTGGTTTGAAATAGACCTGACGACTTCTCCCAACCAGTAAGAACCTGCACGAAAAAAGGGAAGCGGTACGAATACCGCTTCCCTTTTATTATTTCAACTCCAACTCGTCGGAGGTATAGATGGCTTCCATCACCAACCAGGGGCAGGCGCCACAATCGCAAGCGGAACTTCTCTATCAGGCACAGCTCCGCAAGGAACGTTCATTTCGCACACATGTCGGGGTTTCCTGGGCAGTCCTTTTCTTCATCCTGATCTTTCTTTTCAGTGGGCAAAATATCCAACTGGGTTCCTTCCGCTTTGAGACCATTCATCTGGATACAGAATTCATTCTGAAAAACCTGACTTTCATTGCAAAGGGCTTGGGGCAAACCCTGTTAATCTCTGTCTTGTCGATCTTATTTGCCATGACTCTGGCATTACTTGCTGCGCTCGGCAGGCTTTCCAGCTTCCCGCCGATCTATGCCATCAGTACGTTCTATGTTTCCCTGATCCGCGGCACGCCGCTTTACCTGCAAATCTTTTTTTTCTTTTTGGCGTTGCCACAACTAGGCGTCAACCTTTCAGGGGTTGTAGCTGGAGTAACAGCACTTGGGCTGAATTACGGCGCGTATATGTCCGAGACCTTCCGCGCGGGGTTGAGTTCCGTTGGCAAAGGTCAACGTGAAGCCGCCATGGCGCTGGGTATGACACCGGGGCAGACCATGAGGCGCATCGTCCTGCCACAGGCGCTGCGATTTGCCATCCCGCCCATGGGTAATGACTTCATCTCCATGACGAAAGACTCGGCTCTCGTCTCTGCCACGGGTTTCGTCCATGAATTGATGTGGCGCGCTGTCAAGGTTGGGCGCGCTCAATTCAACAGCCTCGAAGCCCTCATCATGGCTGCTATGTTCTACTGGGTGCTCACCCTCATCCTCACCTACTTCCAGGGTAAACTCGAAGCACGCCTCTCCAAGGGAGACCGATAACATGTCCCTGCCCATCGTCAAAGTATCGAACCTCGATAAATATTTCGGGCGTTTGCATGTACTAAAAAATATCGATCTCGAAGTATCCGAACGCCAGGTGGTTTGTCTCATCGGGCGCAGCGGTTCCGGCAAAAGCACCCTGCTGCGCTGCGTCAATTTTCTTGAAGACCCGTCGCATGGTGTCATCGAAGTGGACGGGGTCAAGGTGGAAGTTGAAAAAAAGGGGAAGGAAAGACGCCAGCTTATTCATGATGTGCGTTTGAAGACCGGTATGGTCTTTCAGGAATTCAACCTCTTCCCGCATATGACCGTGCTGGAGAACGTAATCGAAGGACCCGTCACCGTCAAAAACATGGACAGAAAACACGCCATCGAACTTGCCGAACTAAATCTGGATAGTGTGGGCATGCTCTTCAAAAAAGATGAATATCCCATGCGCCTTTCGGGCGGACAAAAACAACGCGTTGCCATCGCGCGCGCCCTCACCATGGAACCGCGTGTCATGCTCTTCGATGAGCCCACCTCCGCGCTCGACCCGGAGTTGATCGGCGAAGTCTTGAACGTCATGAAAAAGGTCGCCAACGAAGGCATGACCATGATCGTCGTCACTCACGAAATGGGCTTTGCCCGCGAAGTGGCAGACCGGGTGATCGTCATGTCGGATGGCGAATTGATCGAAGACGCCACACCCGAAGAATTATTCAGTAAACCCAAAGATCCTCGCACCAAGGCTCTTATCGACCGATATCGTTCCGGCGAACAATAAAACAAGGAGGCAATATGGTAAACCCTGATTTCAAAATTACAAACGAACAAATCCAACACCAGGACAAACCCGTCACCATTTTTCACATGCGCGGCTGGCTCGATGCACAAAGCGAAGCCGACTTATTCTCTGCCGCAGAGGAAGCGCGCACTCAAGGCGTGCGTTACCTCGTCTTGAACCTTGAAGATATTCAAATGCTGACCAGCGCAGGCATACGCGCTCTTCAAAAGGTATATAAATTATTCCTTTCCCCTGAAACATCGGGGATGAAATTATGCAGCGCGCCGCCCCAGGTGTATCACGCGCTTGCCATCACCGGTTTTTTGCAGACCGTGCCCATGTATGAAAACCTGCAAGCCGCGCTGACGTCTTACGAAATGTAGCCGGCAAATCAATGACCATTGCCATCACGCGGCACGTCAGCTCACGTTTCAACGAGTGTGAGATCACTCACATCGAACGCACCCCCATCGATGTCGACGTTGCCCGCGCGCAACACGACGCCTACGTCCGCACTCTTGCGGGGTTGGGATGCCAGGTGATCGAACTGCCCGAAGAGCCAGACCTGCCCGATTCGGTCTTCGTTGAAGACACCGCCTTCATCCTGCCTGAAGTCGCCGTCATCACCAGACCCGGCGCGGATTCACGCAAGCCGGAGATTGAATCCATCATTCCAGCATTGTTGCCGCATCGTCTACTTGTATATGTTGCCGAACCTGCCAGTGTGGACGGCGGCGATGTGCTGGTAGTCGGCAAACAAATATTCATTGGCATGTCCACGCGTAGCAACAAAGAAGCCGTAGCACAACTAAACACCCTGCTCGGAAGTTTCGGCTACATCGCCCTCGGCGTGGAGATGACCGACTGCCTGCATCTCAAAACCGCCGTCACCCGCGTGGATGATAAGACTCTGCTGATCAACAAGGATTGGGTGGATCCATCCAACTTCCCCGGCTTTGACTTGATCGAAGTCGACGCCTCGGAACCCTTCGCCGCCAATTGCTTGCCCGTCCAAGGCAAAATTATCTACCCGACAACATTCCCCAGGACCCGCAAGCGGCTCGAAGACAAGGGCTATGTCATTGAACCTGTCGATCTCAGCGAGTTGGCGAAGGCGGAAGGCGCTGTCACATGTTGCAGCTTGATCGTTGAGTGAATCAGGTTCGAGGTCCGGAGTGAAGCGGGTATAATCCGCAACCATGAACAATCAAAAACAAATCTCCGAGTCCGCCAAATACTGGCGAGATCATCTTAAGAGTTGGGAAGCCAGCGCCTATTTTAAGGAAGGTCAGCAAAACGCCAACTGGTGGGATAAGCTCTCAACCATTTTCCGCGGCGACGCAATGTATGTGCGCATGAACACTGCGCAGGAACTGATCCAGCCGCATATTGCCGGAAAGACCGTTCTCGATGTGGGCTGCGCTTCAGGACGGTTCGCATTTCAAATGATTCAGGCGGGCGCGCAAAAAGTATACGGCGCAGATATTTCAAGCGAAGCCCTCGACCTGGCAAGACAACGCGCTGCAGAACTTGAGCTTCAGGAAAAATTGGATTTCTCCGCGCTCGATGTCGTCCAGCCGAACAACCCGCTGCCCCAAGTGGATATCGTGACCGCGCTTGGCGTGATCGAGTATTTCGACGCCAAAGATATGGCAGTCTTCCTCGGCAACTTGCGCACAAAATACTTTTTGCTGGACTTTCCCGATCATGGTCGCAAAAAGGAATTCCCCACCTGGATTCTCAGGCAGGTTTACATTCGCGTGAATCACCTGCCGGGTGTATTCCTGTATTCCCTTGAAGAATTTGCAAAGATCGCCGAGCCTTTCGGCTTCAAGAATTTACGCGTTATCAAGCGTAATAACTTCTACTACGTGACGAACCTCCCCGAATGAAAAAACTTGCCTGTGTAACACTCGACATGGAACCGGATTACGGCGACCCGGAAAAAAAAATCCGCCTGCTTGAAAACCCGGAATATTTTGAACGCTATGTTTCCATAATCAACAAGTACAACGCGAAAGTGACCATGTTCACGGTCACGCAACTTTTTGATTCGTATGGCGACTTGTTCCGCAAACTCGCCGAACGAATCCCGCTTGAATTCTCCGTCCATTCGCACACGCATGACCCGCACAATGCCTGCACATTAGATGAAGTGCGAAACTCGCAAGCAGCGTATGAAAAATTTCGAGGCGTCAAACCTATTGGGTATCGTGCCCCCATCGGGCGGATCGACAAGGAAGGTCTTGGTCATCTGCTCGATCATGACTTCGCTTATGACGCCAGCGTATATTCCTCCATCCGCCCTGGAAAATTCGGATATTTCAACTTGCACATGCCGAACAGCCCCTTTCAAGTGCAGCGCAGTGACGGAAGGTCGCTCGTGGAATTTCCGTTCACCTCCATCGAGACAATCCGCATCGTATTCGCACTCAGCTACGCCAAACTCTTGGGCTGGGGAGCATATTCCCTTTTATTGAAACTCTTCGGCTTGCCCGAAATTACCCTGCTGCTTTCCCACCCTTACGATTTTTACTTTGGGAGCATTCCCAACAACACGGTCAATGGACTTGAAGGGTTTGCAATGGCGCGCAATACCGGGCGAGAGTTCGGCATCTTCGAAAAATTGCTTGGCTCTCTCCAAAAACAGGGATATACATTTGCCCATTTGAGTGAAGTGTATCAAGATGTGAAGGGAACGGGTCTAAAAAATTTTTCGCTTGAGACCTGGAAATAACCCCGTTAAAACAAGGAACTCCCATAATGGGAGTTCTTGCTTGTGCGCTGGAGAGGACTTGAACCTCCACGTCTTACGACACACGCACCTCAAGCGTGCCTGTCTGCCAATTCCAGCACCAGCGCGTAAGCAGGCAGTATTATAATCGTGTTACTTTTCTTGTCAAGCATATCATCAGAGGAGATTTTTCATGGCTCGTATCGTAGTGGATGCAATGGGAAGCGACGAACACCCCACACCCGATGTGGAAGGCGCCATCATGGCAGCGCAGGAATATGGAGCAGAAATTATTTTTGTCGGCGATGAAGCGAAGATCAAACCCGTTCTCGATAAACAGAATACGCAGGGCTTGAGTATCCGCATAATCCATGCGCCTGAAATACTGACGATGGAAGATAAGGGTGAAGCGTTGGTTTTAAAGGCGCGTTCCAAAGAACCCAAGAACTCGATGGCAATCGGCATGGACCTCGTCAAGAACGGTGAAGCGGATGCCTTCGTGACGGCGGGCAACACCGGCGCAGCCATGGTCACCGCCCTCTTCCGCCTCGGACGCATCCGTGGGGTTGATCGCCCAGCCCTGGCTCCCATCTTCCCGACAGCGACAGGCACATGCGTTGTCCTCGATATTGGCGCCAATCCCGATTGCAAGCCGGAAAATTTAATCCAGTTCGGAATTCTTGGAAGCATTTATGCAGAGAAAGTCCGCGGCGTGAAGAAGCCGAAAGTAGGTTTGATCTCCAACGGTGAAGAAGAAGGCAAGGGCAATGAACTGGTCAAAGGCGCGACGCCCTTGTTCAAGGCTTCAAAGTTAAATTACTTCGGTAACGTGGAAGGCAAGGAGGTCATTGGCGGCGCAGTGGATGTAGCCGTGACCGACGGCTTTACCGGCAATGTGATGCTGAAAACCTCCGAAGCGGTTGCCAAACTGATCACGGATACAATTCGCAGCCTGATCAAAAATGGAAGTCTGCGCACCAAGATTGGCGGTCTGCTCGTGAGACCAGCATTGGGCGCGATCAAAAAATTGCTTGACCCCGGCGAACAGGGAGCGGCTCCCATGCTCGGCGTGAACGGGCTTGTATTCATCGGGCACGGGCGTTCGGACGCCTTCGCCATCAAGAACGCCGTCCGCGTGGCGAAAGAAGCCGTGGATGTAAAAGTGTTGGACGCAATGAAATCTGCCATCGAAGAGAGTCTCAAAAATTAAACATGAAGATCATCAAAAACGAAAAACTTATTCAAAGGAATGGAAAGATCGGGAACTGGGTCAGCCTCGGAGCGTTGATCGTGCTTGGCATAGGTATGTATATCTCTTTTACCAAACCCGAATTATTTACGTACTCGCTGGTTTGTCTGGTCATCGGTTTTATGATGACCCAGGTCGGCATGTACATGGGCAACCGCTGGGGACGATCACCTCGCCGCGATGAAAAAATCGACGCCGGGTTGAAGGGCATGCACAGCGAATTCAGCCTCTATCATTATTCGACACCAGTTTCGCATCTACTCGTCGGTCCGGCTGGCGTGTGGGTTATTTTGCCATATCAACAAGCTGGGACTGTGCTCTATGAAAAGAAACGCTGGAAGATCAAAGGCGGTGGATTCATGCAATCATACATGCGCATCTTCGGGCAGGAAGGCATTGGGCGTCCCGACCTGGAAGCGGAAACCGAAGTTTCGGCGATGAATAAATTCCTCGCAAAAAAAATGGCAGAGAACACCGTCCCTGAAATAAAAGCCATCGTGGTGTTTACTCATGACCAGGTCGAGGTGGAGGCGGGCGAGTCGCCCATCCCGGCAATGAAGTTGAAACAACTCAAGGGTTTCATGCGGGAGGAATCCAAGAAACGCAAGCTCTCGAACATCCAGATACAGGAACTTAATCAACTGCTGGAACCGCAATAGCAAAATGTCAGACGTTACATCATCCCCGCGTCAGAAGCGTTCGATACCGTTTATCTCGATCGTCGTCTTCGCGCTGATCCTGGTCCTTTCCATCCTGCGCGTCAAACTATACGGTGACCCGGCGCTATCCATCGCAGGCAATGATACGATCACGTATGTGGAAGCGGCAAAAGTCCCGCTATTTTCAGCGGAGATCATGACCGGGCGCAGGTTGTTGACCACCAACCTGATTTACAAAATGTTCGGGCCGGAAAACGGATACGAGATTCTCGTGAACGGTTCGATAGACACAAGCAGGCGGGCGTTTCAGCCGGGGTTCGATAAGATCGTTATCTTGCAGCTTGCCCTGTCTATTTTGGGTTGGGGCTTGCTGGCTTGGGTGGTGGCTGAAAGTTTGCGCAACCCATGGCTTAAGGTCTTGAGTGCTTCGCTGATCCTTGCCTTTGCTTATACCCCGCAAATGGCAGACTGGGACAGCATCCTTATGTCTGAGTCGCTGACCTTCTCCCTCTTCGCGCTTCAACTTGCCCTGCTGATAAAAATTGCATCCACGCTATATAGCGAGCCAAATGCAAACGTCATGGGTTGGGCAATTGCCTGGGGAATTGCGACCTTCTTCTGGACCTTCCTGCGCGACACCAATCTCTTCACAGCTTTGATGACGATAGGGATGGTCGCCATCCTATTTGTGTCACAGCGTTACCGAAAGAACAAGACTCTGACCGGCATCACGATCTTCCTAAGCTTGATGTTCGCCATCGGTTTATACACATCGAGT
>JACPVC010000208.1 GCA_016191955.1 Chloroflexota bacterium | reverse complement strand
ATGGGTTCCAATTCAAAGTCCACTTCTTTGAAACCTGCTTCATGCGCGGCTTGGCGCAAGGTCTCTTCCGCTTTTTTATCCTGCTCTGGTGTATCTGCAAACTTCACCGGGCGACCCAAAGTCACTGCGTCAATTTTTTCGCCAAGCACATTTTAAGCACGTTGCTTGAGCAGTGTCAAATAGGTCTTCGCCAGGTCGCCGGGCGTGTAAAATTTTTCAAAGATTCTCGTGCCTTGATAATTTTCCTTGCGCAGCGCGGTCTTGAGATATTGCAGCAAACGCCCAGGCTTGAGTTCATCCACGTACACAAAAATGTCGCGCACATAATGCATGTCCGCGCCGTAGACGTCGATCTCGCCTGCCCATTGCTTCACAAAACGCCGCTGACGGTTGACGTTGTCACGGTAATACGCTTCCACCGCCTCCTGCCCAAGATAACAGCGATACTCGCGTGTAATATACAAAACAGTTTTGATGACTTCCGGAATCACATTCTTTGGGTCAACGGGCAGCAAGCGCACATGTTGACCGTCATAGATGGCGACGCCAGAGTTGGATGTGCCGAAGTCGATGCCAACTTTGAGGCTCATGACGCACTCTGCCTCTTTCCGCCCTCAGAGTGGATCAGCCCCATGGACAGAATCCAACCCTCGGCTTGGACCGAGCCGCTGCCTGTCATCGTGTTGACATCGTGAATGTTGATTCGCCCTGCCGCATCCAAAATCACAACTTGATCCGAATCCTTCACCGCCGCCGCTCCCATAAAGCGGACTCCCTGCTCGAGCCGAGTCGGTGGAATTAGCGACTGCCCTTTTGACGAAGCAGACTTCGCTGTTTCAATGCTTTTGCTTTCGCGGTGAATGACCTTGCCCGTTTGCGTCACGCAAAGCAGGGATGTATCCGCGGGCAGGATGAACGAGCCAACGACATAATCCGTCGCGGAAAGTTTGATGCGCTCTTCGGTAGTGTAGGTCAGGCCGTCGACATCATAAGCGGTGACTTTGCCTTCATAGGTCACGAATGCAGCGATGTCATTCTTACGCGAGAGGGTCAAGTCGAAAGGCTGGTCAGATTTTTGCGATGTGCCTTTGCCGATAAAGTGATTGCTGAGAATTGATTCGGAGATGGTCGTGAGCGTTTTCTTTGCATAGCCGCGGCGACTGGTTTGTAAAATAAAGTCTGCCAGCGGCAGGCGCGAGAACGGGATGATGCACGCGAGTTGCTCGCCTGCGCGCGGTTCGTTCGGGAGCGCGGCTTGATCCCACATCCATGTGCTGCCGAGTTGCATGGTTGGAATGTCGCTCGCCAAAAATTTTTCCACCCGCCCAGACGTGAACAGTAAGAGCAGGTTTTCGTTGGATGGCGTCGCTAGTAGTCGCGGCGGCTCATGGTCGGTGACCATCTCGCCGGAGATCGTTCCGACTTCTTTTGTGCCCGCATCCAACTCAACACGGAAGATCCGTCCGAGTGCGTTATACACCAACAAGTTTAGCGCGGACGCGACGCTCTCGCTTGGGACAGGGATGCTTGCAATCGTGGTTTCATCCATGCCAAAACGCTGCTTGAGCATATCCAATTGATATTCCAGATGGGCAATTCGTTTTTGATATGGGTGTGTTTCAAATGAGTTGAACCCTGAGAGAAAATCAAACAGCCAAAGGCATGCTTGAATAGCCAACAACGTGTGGCGAAGGAAATGATTGCGCCGTTTGTGTCTGCCAAACAGGTCGCGAGGCAAGAGATTGCATCT
>JACPVC010000056.1 GCA_016191955.1 Chloroflexota bacterium | reverse complement strand
TAGGGGTGTTTGGGCGAATTGTAGATCACGTCCACATCGGCGTACTCGGCGGTGACACCGCCATACATGACGAGAACTTTATCACACAACTCTGCCACCACGCCGAGGTCGTGGGTTACAAAAATGACAGCCAGCCCCAGTCGTTTTCGCAGACTGTCGAGCAGTTCCAAAATTTGCGCCTGGATCATCACATCCAACGCCGTGGTCGGTTCGTCGGCGATGATGATCTGCGGGTTGCATGCCAATGCCATCGCGATCATCGCGCGCTGGCGCATCCCACCGGAATACTGATGCGGGAAATGGTCACGATGATCGGTGGCAATGCCAACGAGTTCGAGTAATTCCGAAACGCGGGCGGGCAGTTTATCTTTTGCAAATTTTGGTTCGTGCTTGAGAATGGCTTCGCCGATCTGATCACCCACCGTCCGCACGGGGTTGAGCGCGTTCATCGCGCCCTGAAAGACAATCGAAATACGGCTCCAGCGAATCTTATTGATCTCATCTTCGTTCATCGCGGCGAGGTCTTTGCCGTTGTAAAAAACATTCCCGTTCACGATCTGCCCCGCCGAAGGCAGCAACTTCAACAGCGCCAGCATCAATGTGGTCTTGCCGCAGCCGCTCTCCCCCACCAAGCCGATCAACTCGCCTTCCTTCAACGTAAAACTGACATTCTCCACCGCGCGCGCGGGCGACTTCCCTTTGTTGACATAATTGATGGAAAGATTTTGGACATCGAGCAGCACATCTTTTTGGAAGGGCTTCGCCCCCGCCTCATTCTGGACGACGGGCTTGCCCGGCATTAAGTGGTGTGTATCCAGCCGTGGGTTGAGGACTTGTTCCATGCCCTGCCCAAGCAGAGTCAGCGAGAGCACTACCCACACGATGCCGAAGCCCGGTACCACCAACGCCCACCACGCCCCAACAGACATCGCTCCGCGCCCGAAGGCGAAGTTGAGCATCTGCCCCCACGACGGTGCAGTTGGGTCTCCCAAGCCAATGAACGAAAGCGTGCTTTCATTTAGGATCGCCAGTGAAATGGCAAGCACCGCCTGAACGACGAGGATCGGCAGCACAAGCGGCAGGATGTGTCGAATAAGAATATGGTATTTGCTTGCGCCAATGGCTCGCGCCCGCAAAACGAATTTACGCGACTTCACCGCCAACGTTTGCGAGCGCACGACACGGGCGGTTGTCGTCCAGCCGAGAATGCCGATGACGAAGATGATGTTCCATAAAGAAGGCTTGGTCAGCGCTACGATGACGACCGTCAACGGCAGGTCTGGGATGACGAGCATGATGTCGGTGAAGCGCATCAGGAAGTTTTCCCAACGCCCGCCGAAGAAACCTGCTACCAGACCGAACACTCCGCCAATCACAATGGAGATGAACGCCGCAAAAAAGCCGACGGCCAAGGAAACGCGCGCGCCGTAAATGAAATTCGTGAGGACGTCCTGCCCGGCATCGTCCGTGCCCAGCCAGTGGGAAAAACTGGGCGGCTGGTAGATATCTTCGATGCCCACTGAGGTACTTGCGCCTCTTTCATAAGGAGCAATAAGCGGGGCAAAGATCGCCACAAGCACGGCAATGACCAGCATCCAAAAACCGAGCAGCCCGGTGCGGCTCCGGCTGAAGGAACGCCAAAAGGAAAACAGACCCGATGCAGGTCGGGCGGGAAGCGTGGAGGTTTGCGTGGTTATCTGCATCGAGTCACTCCACCCGCACGCGCGGGTCAAGATAGGTATAGGTCAGGTCTGCAAATAAATTTGCCAGAATGACCGTCACAGCGATCAAAAGGAATGCGCCTTGCAGCACGGGAAAATCGCGGCGGACGACCGCTTCGTAAATCGCATTGCCCAGCCCGGGCCACGAGAAGACCGATTCGATCTGGATCACGCCTGCCACGGTGAAGCCGAGGTTGATGGCGATCACGGTCACTAACGGCAACATCGCATTCTTCAAGGCGTGGTCGCGCAAAATTTGGAAGGAGTTCAATCCTTTTGCGCGCGCGGTCAGGATGTAGTCTTCAGAGAGCACGTCCAGCAGGCTGGAGCGCATGATGAGCGTATATTCGCCCATGTAAACAATCGTGTATGTGAGAGTCGGCAGGAGCATGTGTCGGGCAATGTCACCCCATTGTTGTAGCAGCGGATACGAACTCATCCCCGGCGTTGCCTTGCCCGCAACGGGAAGACCAATGGTGCTGCCCCAAAAAAGGAGCAGGATGGCAAGCCAGAAGGTTGGCAAACTCCACGCCACGAGGCTGGCTGCTACTGCGCCATAATCGAGCGAGGTGCGCGCCTTCCACGCCGCAAATACGCCGATCGCCACACCAAAAATAATAGACAGGATTTGCCCGACGCCGATCAATAAGATCGTATTCCACAAGCGCTCGCCAAGGATATCCACCACGGGACGGTTGGTGTGATAGCTGAAGCCCATCTCTCCCTGTAATAAATTCCGCACGTAGATGAAAAACTGCGTCTCCATCGGGTTAATGGCGCAGTCTCCCAACTTGACCGGGTTCAGCGTTTCAAAGCAATTGATGACCGGCTTATCCAACCCAAACCGTACGCGCAAGGCTTCAATCGCGTCCTTGTTGAGGCGCGGATCACGAATGCCTGCGCGTGCCGGGTCTCCGGGCAGGACGCGAAACAGGAAAAAGTTTAGGATGATGACAAATAAAATGGTGAAAACAGACCAGGCTGCTTTACGGAGGATGGCGCGGGTGCGATCCAAGGGTCACTCTCTTGGACGCTGCCCCGCAGGCTGGGTATAAGCTTGCAGGGCAGCGTTACTCAATTATTTAACCGGCTCGATCAACACGAGGGAGGTTATGTCAGAAAGTTCCACTTTGGCTTGGTCAATGACCCAGCCGGTGAAACGGTCTGTGCGGTAGGCTTGCACATTCGCATCGTAGAACGGAATGATGTATACCACGTCATCGTGGACGATCTTCTGCATCTGCCAGACAATATCCTTGCGGGCATCGAAGTTCAGTTCCACCTGCTGTTTGGCATACAGGTCATCGTATTCCGGGTTGGAATAACCGGTTTCACTGGAGCCGGTTGGTACGGCTTCTGAGGTATATACATACAACAAGGCGCTTGGGTCGGGGTCCGATGCCCAACCCCAGAGCATGATGTCGAAATCGAAGGCGGGGCAGCATTGGGCGGTCAGTGCATCCGGGTCCACGGCTTGCGGCTCGAGGCTGATGCCAAGTTCGCCCCACATTTCTGCGAGCAGTTCAGACATGCGCGGGGCGGTGATGCTGTCGCTGGGCCAGTTCAGGCGGAAGGTCAGCGGGCGCGAGCCGTCTGGCATGTCGCGGATGCCATCGCCGTCCGCATCCACGTAGCCGGCGTCATCAAGAATCCGATTCGCCTTGGCGGTGTCGTACTCGTAATCGGCAAGCGTGTCGTTGTACCAAACGCCCAAGCCGTCAGGGATCAACGTCAGACCGGGGTTGCCAAGACCAAGCAGAATCACGTCGATGAGTTTTTGTTTGTCGGTGGCATGCGCCAGCGCAAGGCGGAGGTTCCTATCGCGCAGAGCGGGGTGACCCGTGCAAAGCCCGCCTTCAGGAGGGCAGTTCTCCGGGTCAGTCTGGTTGAAAATAATATCGGTCACGCCGGGGGAAAGCGGTGCGCCAACCACCAACTCGATGTTTTCATCAGTCTTCAAAGACTCAGCGGCGGTGTTGGGCATTTCAGTAATCATATCCACTTGCCCGGTCTTAATTGCCTGCACGAGCGCATCCTGATTTTCGAAGGTCTGGAAGATGACCTCGTCCACCTTGGGAGGCGTCAAAAAATGATCTTTGTTGGCGGTCAGGCGCACAAATTCGTTCTGCACATACTCCGCCATCTTGAACGGACCAGAACCGATCATTTCCGTATTTTCATATTCGAGCTTGTCCACGCCTTCCCAAATATGCTTCGGAAGAATATACAGGAAGACCAACTGGCTTTCGATATTGGGGATCGCTTCTGTGAGGGTCAGGACGACCTCATTATTATCGGTCGCTTCGATGGTATCGAAATAGGTCGTGTAATAGCCGTTCAAGTAGGGATATTCAGGTGTGTCCTTGTACAGGTTGTACGTCCAGGCGACATCTTCGGCGGTGAGAGGTTCGCCATCGTGCCACTTGAGTCCGTCACGGATTTTGAACGTCCAGACTGTGCCGTCATCCGAAACGTTGGCGCTTTCCGCCAGACTAAGGGTGAAGGAGCCGTCGAGGTTGAGGTCGTACATGGAATCATAGACCAACTCGAAGACCGTATAGGCTTCCGTCAGGATCGCCATACCTGGGTTGAGCGTATCGGGGCTGCCCGCCCAGCCCGCGCGCACAATGGCAGGCTGATTCCCACCGCCGCCGCACGCGGAAATGACCAAGGCGACCAACATGAACAAATACAATACTTTTTGTTTCATCGTTTCATCCTCCAGTGACTAAGTTGGTGGTCAAAAACAAAATGCGCCATGGCATATAGTCCAACATGGCGCATTAGTTACCTTTTTTTCCCAGGGAAAAGATGAGGTTCCATACAGGGCATCATTTCTGGAATGGATTTTACTGTAATTTATGATTTATCGAAAGTTCAGTTCTCCGCCAGATGGCATGCCACGTGATGACCCGGCTTCAACTCGCGCCATTCCGGCACGTCAACCTTGCAGCGTTCCACGGCAATCGGGCAGCGCGGATGGAACCGGCAGCCTGAAGGCGGGTTGATTGGGCTGGGCACATCCCCGGTGAGGATGACGCGTTTTCGTTCCCGTTCCTTTCTCGGATCTGGTACAGGCACCGCCGAAAGCAGCGCCTTAGTGTAAGGGTGCAGCGGATTCTCGTACAGCTCGTCACGCTCCGCAAGTTCCACCATGATGCCGAGATACATCACTGCGACACGGTCGCAAATGTGGCGCACCATGCTCAGGTCGTGCGCTACAAAAAGATAGGTGAGACCAAGCTGGTCCTGCAATTTCTCCAGCAGGTTGACCACCTGCGCCTGAATGGAGACATCCAACGCAGAGATCGGCTCATCGCAGACGATGAACAACGGTTCCGAAGCCAGGGCGCGGGCGATGCCGATGCGTTGGCGCTGCCCGCCGGAAAATTCATGTGGAAAGCGGTTGATGTGGCGGGCATTCAAGCCGACCAACTCCAACAACTCCTTTACGCGTTCATTGCGAGCTTTTTGGTTCGGGAGTAATTTATGTACCCGCAACGGTTCGCTGACAATCGAGTTCACCGTCCAACGCGGGTTGAGCGAGGCGTACGGGTCCTGAAAGATCATCTGCGCTTTGCGGCGCACCTGCATTAGTTCGCTGCCCCTGGCTTCATGAACGCTGTGCCCATCAATGATCGTCCTGCCGGAGGTTGCAGGGTACAGACCCAGCAGAGTGCGCCCGGCGGTCGTCTTGCCACATCCGCTTTCGCCGACCATGCCCAAAGTCTCGCCGCGTTCGATGGTGAAGGAAATACTATCCACGGCTTGCACTGCGCCTACAACCCGCTCGATCAACATCCCCTTTCGGATCGGGAAATGTTTGGTCAGGTTTTCCACTCGGACTAAAGGCTCGGTCATCGCAAGGCTCCTGTCTTCACGTCCACCCAGCAGGCAACTTTGTGATTCGTTTCGACGTTCACCAGGGCAGGGTTTTCAGCAATGCATTTTTCCCGTACGAATTCACAGCGCGGCGCAAATGGACATCCGCGTGGTTCGACCAACAAATTGGGCGGTGAACCTTTGATGGATTTCAAGCTCTGGTCGCGGCGGCGATCTGCGCGCGGCAGCGCTTGTAATAAAGCCAGGGTGTAGGGATGAAGCGTGTTCTCGTAAAGGTCATCCACAATCGCCTCTTCCACAACATAACCGGCATACATCACGATCACGCGGTCTGCCAACCCGGCAACAATGCCAAGGTCGTGCGTGATCCAGATCATCGCCATGCCCACATTCTTTTTGAGCTCTTTCACCAGTTCGATGATCTGTGCCTGAATGGTCACATCCAATGCAGTGGTCGGCTCGTCTGCGATCAATAAGCTCGGCGTGCATGCCAGCGACATGGCGATCATCACACGCTGACGCATGCCGCCCGAGAACTGATGCGGATAATCGTCCAGCCGCTTTATCGGGTCTGGGATGCCCACCAGCTCCAGCAATGCGCCCGCGCGTGCCCGACATTGCTCCTGGGTCATCGGGGTGTGAGTTCGCAGCGTTTCGGTGATCTGTTTGCCGACTGTCAAAACCGGATTGAGACTCGTCATTGGGTCCTGGAAGATCATCGCGATCTCGCGCCCGCGGATCTGTTCCATCGCCTCTTCACTTAATTGGAGCAGGTCGGTGTCTCGAAAGACCACTTCCCCGCCGACGATTTTTCCGGGCGGGATCTGGATCAAGCGCATGATCGACATCATGGTCACTGATTTGCCGCATCCGCTTTCGCCGACGACAGCCAACGTCTCGCCTTCTTTCAAGTCGAATGAAACGCCGTTGACCGCATAAACAGTGCCTTCCGGCGTGTTGAATTGAGTCTTGAGGTCTTTTACTTCAAGGAATTTACGAGCGTTTGTCATTTGTGATTACACCGTTCGGCTGCGAGGATCAAGAGCATCGCGCAAGCCATCACCCAGGAAGTTGATGCTAAGCACGATCAGGACGATGAACATGCCGGGGAAGAACCACATCCAATAGGCAGATTCGATATAGCGATACGCATTCTCAAGCATATTGCCCCATGTCGCCGTCGGTGCGCGAACCCCCAAGCCAAGGAAGCTGACATACGCCTCCAGCGAGATCGCCCCCGCGACCCCAAGAGTGGCGGAGACAACAATCGGCGCAATGCTATTCGGCAAAATATGCTTGAAGATGATCTCCCAAGTGGGCGTGCCCGTGGCTCGCGCCGCCAGGATGAACTCACGCTCTTTAATAGACAGGAACTCAGCCCGCACAATACGCGCGAGATAGGGCCAGCTCGTAAGCCCGATGATAAAGATAATCACGACCACGCTGCCGCTGAATTCCCTGCCGAATAATTCGATATTTTTTATATCGCTTGAGAAGAACTTCGCCATGACAATCAGTAAAAGCAACTGAGGCAGGTTCAACATGGCTTCTGTGAAGCGCATAAGAACGGCATCTATCTTTCCGCCAAAATACCCCGCAACTGCGCCGATCACAATGCCGATCATCACTTCCACGAAAGCGGCGGTGATGCCGATGATGATGGAGATCTGCCCTCCGTAGATGGTGCGGGCAAGCAGGTCGCGCCCGATCGTGTCTGTGCCGAAGGGATGTTTCGCATTGGGTGCTTGCAGGCGTTCCTTTGTGTCTGTAAAGTTGGCATATTTTTCGGTAACAAAGAACGCGCCGCCAAAAGAGTAAATGATCAAAAGAAACAGGACGACAAGCCCCGCTATCGCCATTTTATGCCGCTTGAAGCGCCGCCAGGTAAGGTCACTCAACGACAAAGAGGGCGCCTCGATTTCGGCGATCATATTGACTGGTTGATCTGATACGGACACGGCTCTCTCCTAATCAAATCGAATACGCGGATCAAGCCATGCGTAAACAATGTCTGTGAGGATTTGAAACACTACAACCGATACGGCAATCATCATCAGGATACCCATCACGACCGGTGTA
This sequence comes from Chloroflexota bacterium, assembly GCA_016191955.1. Classification (GTDB taxonomy): domain Bacteria; phylum Chloroflexota; class Anaerolineae; order Anaerolineales; family Villigracilaceae; genus Villigracilis. The sequence goes on along the minus strand of JACPVC010000056.1, from coordinate 3,292 downwards.
TCTCCGCGGTCGATCCCGTCGATGAAGAGCCTGCCCATTCCGGGCCAGGCAAAGATGCGCTCCGTCACCACCGCGCCGCCCAACAACAAAGGAAGGTCCAGTCCCACTACGGTCACAATGGGCAGCGAGGCATTCTTGAGCGCGTGGATGAATGTGATCTCGCGCTTGGGCAAACCCTTGGAGCGCGCCGTGCGGATGTAATCCTGCCCGAGCACTTCCAACAAGGTGCTGCGAATGTAACGGCTGTATGCCGCAAAACTTATGAATGAAATACTGAACACCGGCAGGATCATATGCAAAATGATCTGCCCCGGTGTTTCGCCGATCTTGGGGTCGAACATTCCCACCGTTGGCAGGTATGGTAGCCCCCATCTCTTGAAGTTGACCGAAAATATATACATCGTGGACAGTGCAATGAAAAAGATGGGCATTGAATATCCCACGAAAAGGATGCCTGTCAGGAGATTGTCGAAAAATGAATATTGGCGCAATGCCGAATAAACTCCCACGAGCAGCGCGCCTAAAACGATAATGACTTCCGAAGTGAGCATGAGGATCAGTGTGTTCGGCAGGCGTTCGCCGATCACCTTGGTGACGGGGCGTCCCGTTTGAACAATGGAGGTGCCAAAGTCACCGCGAATCACACCGTGCCGCGTGCCATAGGTCTCCGCAACGCCGTCGCCATCCAGGTCGGTCTTTGCCCAGTCGTTGCCAACCAGCCAATAGAGGTATTGAATGTAAATGGGTTTATCCAGCCCCAATTGGCGGGTGAGGCGGGCGCGATCTTCCGGCTTGGTGGGAGTGCGTCCGCCCATCGTAGCCAGTGGATCGGTCGCATTCTGCATCAAGACGAAGAGGATCAGGCTGATGAGCAGCAACAATGGAATGGCTTGCAGCAGGCGGCGGACAATGTACTTTGTCATAAGTTCACCTTCAAAAAGCAGGGGTTCTGTAACATTTTATTACAGAACCCCTGCCTGTTTGGTACTTACTTCAGACTTTTATTCGGCGAGATCCCATTCCATGATGTTGTAGAACGGGGTGGCTCCAGAGAGCTTGACATTCGTAAGGCGGGAGTTGATCGCCCAGATGTCAGGATCCCAGTAGATGCCGATCCAGTACGCCTGGTCGAAGACCAGCTTGCTGATCTCGTGGAAGGTCGCTTCGCGGGCGGCGGCATCGACCTGGCTGCTCTCGGTGGTAAAGAGAGCTTCAAGAGCGGTGTCGCAAACAGCCTGCCAGTTACCACCATCGGGAGATTCATCGCTCGGGATCTGATCGCAGAACCATTCAGAGGTGTGCGGGTCGGGGAAGTTGGCGGTGGTGGAATACTCGTAGATGTCCAATGAGCCAGTGGCAGCGGGACCGCCTTCAGCATAGCCATCGAAGAAGTTCTCGGCGTTGATCAATTCCGTGCCGATACCCACTTCGAGAAGCTGTTGTTGGAACACAGCCTGGATTTCCTTGCGGATTTCACGAGTGGTGGTTCCATACTTGAGGACGAGTTCAACGCCATCCTTGTCGCGGGTTCCGTCGCCGTTGGAATCTGCCCAGCCGGCGGCATCCAACAATTCATTCGCCTTGGCGGGATCATATGGATACGGGGCAACAGAGGGATCGACGAACGGGGTGTTATCCCAGTAGGTTGCGGCAACGCCGGTGCGACCAAGCAGCAGGTCGGTCACAAGGGATTCGCGGTCAATCGCGTATGCAATCGCCTGGCGCACACCCTGATCCTTCAATGCAGGATGACCCTTCTCGCCGAGATTCAGATACAAACCTTCGTTATAACCAGAGAAGACGGTGAACATCTGCACGCCGGCTTCTTCGAGGGCGGGGATGTCGGAGTAAGCGATGAACGTGCCGAGGTCGCCTTCACCAGATTGGAGAGCGGCGATCTGCGAAGCGTCATCAGGCACGAAGCGGATGAAGATCTCATCCAGCTTGGGGCGTCCGAGCCAGTAATTGTCGTTCGCAACGAAACGGGCAAAGGAGCCGGCTTCCCATTCCGCAAAGTTGAAGGGACCACACCCAACGGCGGGAGCGCGGTTGTACTCAGCGGAATTCAAATTGCCATCGGCTTCAAAGACGGGCTGGAGGACATGCTTCGGCAAAATGCCCTTCCAAAGCGTGGCAGCCCACGGAGCAAACGGCTCCTTGAAAGTCACCACCACGGTATGCGGGTCAGACGCCACAACACTTTCCATCTCATCGTAGGGGCTCTGCGAAGCAACCGTGTTGTTTGGGTCCATGGTCATTTCGTAGGTGAATACGAAATCATCCGCGGTGATGGGCTCGCCATCAGACCACACGATATCATCGCGCAGTGTGAAGGTCAGGGTGCGTCCATCTTCCGAGATGCCACCGTTTTCGGTGGTGGGCAATTCCGTAACCAGGTTGGGCACAGGAGCATTCTGGTCATCGTACGTCCAGGCATAGCAGCTCCACAACTGATAGGTGATGGCCGTGAACCATTGATTGGTATAGAGCGGGTTCAGGTTATCGAATTCCTGAGTGAAGATGAAAGTGACAGTCTTATTGCTGCCTTCCTCCCCGCCTGCCCCAGGCGCCTGAGTCGCTTCTTCGCCACCACCGCAAGCTGCGAGTAGCAGCGCGGCGATGACCAGCATGAAAAAAACGGACTTTAGGTGTTTCATGTTTTCTTCTCCTTTGTGATTTTTGAAAACGCGTGAACCAATTCCACGCGCTATTCACGGGTTAATTGCAGGTTGGGAATATACGCCTTGCGGGCTGGGATGTGATACGAACAACCTGCTGTTAAAACATGGACTCTCAAATTGCTGACCGCCGTCGGTCTTCCTTTCTCCGCTTCCGCCACATCCGTGGACTCGATCTCGCTTCCATCCACAACGGTAACTGCTCCTGTTCCCACAACGGTGACCTTCGCCTCATCCACTACAATGGCAGCGGTGTTCTCGTCGATGCCAATGCCAAGCAAGCCGGGGTTGGCTGCGATCATGTAGGTCAATCGCCCGAGTCTGTCGCGTTGACGGAAATGCTGGTCAAAGACGATTTTATCTGTTAAACCCAAACCGGGAGCGAATTGAGCAATACCTTCGCGCGGAGTAGGTCCGCCTTTCCCGTACGCGATCATCATTTTGGGCATCACTGCCGCGCCTGCGCTGGTCCCAGAGACGACAACGCCGCGACGATATGCTTCGAGAATCGCCGCTTCAATCTTCGTCCCGCCAATGATGGCGGGCAGCCGCATTTGAGTACCGCCGGAAATAAAGATGCCTGAGGCATTCTGTATGGCTTCCACATATTCGTC
>JACPVC010000189.1 GCA_016191955.1 Chloroflexota bacterium | reverse complement strand
CCGCCCCACTCATCGGGGACAAGTTCGAGTTCGGCAAGCTGTTGTTTGACACGTTCGGGGTTGGCGTTGGGTTTATCGACCTTATTCAATGCTACTACGATCGGCACACGCGCCGCCTTGGCATGCGCAATCGCTTCGCGGGTTTGGGGCATCACGCCATCATCGGCGGCGACCACCAGAATTACGATATCCGCGCCCTGAGCGCCGCGCGCGCGCATCTGTGTGAACGCGGCGTGACCGGGAGTATCGAGGAAGGTGATGAGCCGTCCCTTCATTTCGACTTGATACGCGCCGATGTGTTGTGTAATGCCGCCTGCTTCCCCGGCGGCGACGTCTGTGGAGCGGATGGCATCCAAAAGGCTGGTCTTGCCGTGATCGACGTGACCGAGGATGGTGACGACCGGCGGGCGACCCTTCAACTGCGTCTTGTCTTCCCCGGCGATCAACTGACGCCACATGGGCACTTCGCCGGTTTCTTCTTTTGTTTCGTCTTCGGTGACTTCCTGGACGGCTTCGAATCCGTACTCGGCAACTACAATAGCGGCGGTATCGTAATCCACCGACTGGTTAATGGTCGCCATGACGCCATTGGTCATCAATTTTTTGATCAGGTCAATCGGGCTTTTTTCGATCTTTTGAGCCAGGTCTCGTACCACGATGCTGGCGGGTAATTCGATCTTGTTTCCGTTGTTGCTCATAAGCCACCTCCTTAAAATCTCAAAACATGTCTTGGTTCGCTTGATGGTACGGGGCAGCCTGTGGGCGAGTGGCTTATTCGTTCACATGGCTTAACCGTCGGTCTCTGCTTCTGGCAGAGCGTTCATAAATTCTTCCAATCGGACGCGGTCTTCCTGACCGATTTCCGTTTTTAGCGCATGTGCCAACGCGCCTTTCAATCCGCGCGCCCAGCATGAGCGCTTGTCGTGCAGGTAGGCGCCGCGTCCCGCCAGTTTGCTGGTCGGGTCCACACGCACCCCCTCCGCTGTGCGGACGATCCGCAGCAATTGTCTCTTTGACAGGACTTCCCTGCACCCAATGCAGGTGCGTTGAGGAATATGCTTCACGCGTTGTACAGGTTTCTTCACCACGTCCAATCAACTCCCCTCCTCCAATCGGAGGAGGGATTATTAACTACCATTTCTCTTCTTCATCGCTGCCGTCGTCGCGCTTATGTTTCTTGCGCGAGACAACTTCGCCAAGGCTCTCGTCGAATTCCAGCGCCACACCCTTCTTCTTAACTTTCTTGCCTTTCTTCTTGTCGTCGGAATCTTCCTCCGAACCTTCGGTGGCTTGGAACATTTCAGGCTTGATCGAGAACAACTCGTCGAGGTTGACGCCATCCTTGGACACTTCGCCGTCTTCTTCCTGTTCTTCGGCGGCGCGCTTCGGTTCTTTCTTCTTTTCGGCTGATTTCTCCGCCGCAGGCACTTCCACCGCTGGAGCCGACTCTGCCACCGGTTCAGCGGCAACAACAGCCTCAGCGGCTTCCTCAACCTTGGGTTCAGCGACAGGCTCGGGGAAGGTCAGAGCCGCGAGGGTTTCCTCGATGTTCTGAATGGCTTTTCCACCGATTCCTGCCAGCCCGAGCACCTTGTTCTGGTCGGTCTTCATATCGAACATCAACTGACCGACCGTTTCGTACCCGGCTTCGGTGAGGATGTTGAAGACGTGCTCTTTGAGTTCGGTCGCCTGGTCGAGCGGCATGCTGAACGCCGTCACAGGGATCTCGGCGCGCGCGGCGGCAAGGCGTTCGTCCTCTTCACGCGTGGCTTCTTCCTTGGCAAGGATCATGCGGCGTTCGACGCGATCCACAAATTGTTCGATCACGTGGAATTCTTCGGGCGTGATGGGGCGGTTCTCGGCTTTCTTGGCGAGAATCTCTTCTACCTGCGGCATGACTTCCACTGCCGTCTTGAGCATGTTTTGCAATTCGGCATCACCCTTGAGTTTGGCAAGCGAGTCACCCGCAGCCTCACTGAGAGACTTGATGTCGATGCGCCAGCCGGTCAGTTTGGCGGCGAGGCGGGCGTTCTGTCCGTCGCGACCGATGGCAAGGCTCAACTGGTCTTCGCCGACGACCACTGTGGCAGTGCGTTCCTCTTCGGTGAGGTACACGCCGGTCACGCGCGCCGGGCTGATGGCTTTGGAAATGTAGGCAACCGAGTCGGCGTCCCACAAGATGATGTCGATCTTTTCGTCGTGCAGTTCCTTGACGATGGCTTGAATGCGCACGCCCTTTTGACCTACACATGCGCCGACGGGGTCGATACCTGCCTGCGTGGCAGAGACCGCCACCTTGGCGCGGGCGCCCGGCTCGCGGGCAATCGCGCGGATTTCGACAATGCCATGATAAATTTCAGGCACTTCGTTTTCCATCAGACGGCGCAGGAAGTTGCGATGCGCGCGCGAAAGGATGATCTGCGGACCGCGGGTGCCGTCCTTGACTTCGATCACCACCGCGCGGACACGGTCGTGCAATTTGAGTTTTTCACCGGGGATGCGCTGGTTGTTCGGCATCACGCCTTCGGCTTTCATTTCCAAGCCGAGGGTAATGCCTTGAGCATTGATCGCCTGCACCAAGCCGGAGACGATCTCGCCTTCCTGGCGCTGGTAATACTCCATCTGGTTGGAGCGTTCCGCCTCGCGGATGCGCTGCTGGATGACCTGACGAGCCGTCTGAGCCGCCACGCGACCAAAATCCGCCGGGGTGCTTTCCACAATGACCATGTCGCCAGGCTGGGTTTCCGGGTTCACCTTGCGGGCTTCGTCGAGAAGCACCTCGGTGCGTTCGTCCACGACGCTGTCTTCGACAACTTCCTTCTCGGCATAGACGGTCACAACGCCTGTTTCGGGGTCCAGCTTGGCTTCCACGTGTTGTGCCGTGGATGCGTTCACTGCGCGCCGATAGGCGGAGACCATCGCCGACTCGATCGCGGAAATGACCACGTCCTTGGCGAGTTGTTTTTCTTCAAGCACTTCGTTGAATGCCAGCGCAAAATCATTCTTAGCCATCGTACTTGCTCCAAAGCTCCTTTAATATAAAGCGAAGAAGTGGGGGCTACCCACTTCTTGGTGACTTCGTTATTGGGTTGTCCTTACGCGCGAAATTTTAGCATAAAGACCCCTCGTATGCAAGGAGGAGTTGAAGGAACTTGTAGGCCACGCTTTTAGCGTGACGTCACGTTACAAACGTGACCTACCTTCGCAAGGTATAATCGCCGCCATGACTGAACGAGATATGAACAAAGCCGCCCTGCGCGGAGAACCTTCGTATGTGTGGCGCGCCGGGCAAATCCGCCGCCTGAATATGATCCAAAAATTTGCGGGGGAGCGCATGCAAGGCAAAGTGCTTGAAAACGGCTGCGGGGTGGGTATGTACGTGGAAAAAATGACCGCCCTTGGTGCAAACGTAACCGGACTGGAATTTGACTTTGACCGCGCCCGCGATGCGCATGTCAGCTCTGAAAAAATCGTCAACGCCGCCGGGGAATTCCTCCCGCTTCCTTCTTCGACGTTTGACCTGATTCTCAGTCATGAAGTGATCGAACACGTCCAGGATGACCGGCTTACTGTCCGCGAGATGGTGCGGGTCTTGCGAAGTCCCGACCCAACGTCGGGGAAAGTGGGTGGGCGGGCTGCCATTTTTTGTCCCAACCGCGGCTACCCTGTTGAGACGCACGGCATCTTTTGGAAGGGGAAATATTATTTTGGCAACAAGCTCTTCGTGAATTACCTGCCGCGCGTCTGGCGCGACAAACTCGCTCCGCATGTGCGCGTTTATTCCCGCCGTGATCTGCAGAAATTATTCGACGGTCTACCCGTCAAATTCATCGAACGCACTGTCATCTTCGGCGCATATGACAACATCATCGCCCGCACGGGTGTTCTCGGAAAGATCATCCGTGCCGTGCTGCAATTTGCCGAAGCCACGCCGCTAAAGATATTGGGCTTGTCCCATTTTTGGGTGGTGGAGAAGGTTTGATAACTCCGAAGGAGTGAAAGGATTCTAGAAAGCGTAACGTGACATATGAACCCCGAAGGGGTGTCACAGTTTTTTTATACCATGCCACCCCTTCGGGGTTGAACGAAAATTGATCTTTTCCTATAATCATTTCATCCCTTCGGGATTGATTAAATAAAAACTCATCAGGCTCAAGCCGCCGTCCTCGGCGAAGGAAGCAACTCATCTACAAACTTTTAGCGCATCCCACCCCTTCGGTTTGATCTGATAAATTGATACACGTCATTGAGGTTTACGAGAGTGTCAGGCTGCAAACCGACCTACAATTGACTTTTAAGAAGTTTATTAAAGAAAAACAGCGCCATCAGGGCGCTGTTCGTTTTTACTCATCACCTTCACCACCGCCTGCACTGCCAGGCTGCTCCACCCGTATCACTTCGCCGTGGTAATTGATGACTACCTTGAAACCCATCATCCCCAGATAGGCGCGCATCTCTTCGGGGAAACCGGTTTGCATGAGCGCGTCGAACTGCTTGTCGATGTTCTTCAACTGCTGTTCGATCATCGCCTTCGAGAAGGGATCGTCCTGCCCGAGCATTTTGGCGGTCTGTTCCGAAAGGACATCTTCACTGCCCTTCATCATTTCCGCCATTTGGTTGAGCACGGCGCGATCCACCTGCTCGGAGGGAATGTGACGTTTGAAGCCGTCATCGTCCACCACGTAGGCGGGTTCGCTGCCAATGAAGCCAGAGGCAACAGGTTTTTCATTTTCGTCCACGATGAGACCGGCGAAGAGAGGTTGGGGCATGGGGTTATCCAAAAGTGCGTCGCACCAAACGGGTCGGGTTTTTCTGATTAATGAGATTCATCCACTCGGTAGAAGAATCCCATTAAGTCAGGTGCGACGCACCCATTAATGAAAAATTACTGCTGTCTTCCTTCAACCGCTGCCAGCAAAATGCCAGCCGCGATGCCGAGGCGGCGGTCGAGCTGACCGGCGGTGTCCATGCTGAAGTCGATGTTCAGCTCGTAGGTGAAGGGATTGAAATTCTGCTTGTAATCTGCTACGCGGGTTTCACCGAACAGCATGTCATAGTTTTGCGGGATGAGATTCGATAAGAAACGGCGCAGGAGGGCGAGACCCATGCTGTCTTCGAACAGTTTGCCGCGCACGTTGTCATTGACGTCTAGGATTTCCCATTCGTCGCGCAGCATGGAGGCGAGTCCTTTACGGCGCAGGGCACCGACCTTCTGGTTGGTGGCGCTATCCATAACGTCGTATGCAGCCGAGAAGTCGATGATCTGGCGGGCTTTGATCGCCAGCACTTCCTGCGTCTTGCCTTCATCAGCATAGACACGGATGTCTTCGCGCAGTTTGAACATCTTTTGCTCGCTGAACAGGAGCAATCTACCGCTGGGGTCGAAGACACGGAATTTGCCGGCTAATGCAAAGACTTGGCGTTTGAGCAAATACTGGTTGGACTGGAAAATCTGGTTGTTCATCTCTTATCCTCTTTTGTTTCTGATTTTATCGAACACATTCTGTTCGACTCCAAACTATTCAACGATAACTTTCGTGCCCTGACCGGGCAAATTCAAATAATCTACGTTGTACGGTACGACTGGGTTCGTCCAGCGATAAACCCATTTGGCGACACTGGAGGGCAGGTTAACGCATCCATTGCTGCGCAGGCGTCCGTAGTCGTTGTGCCAATACGTCCCGTGAAAGGCGTGACCAGCTCCCGTGAAGAACGAGCACCATGGCACGCCCGGCAGGTTGTAGATATTCGCCACGGCATCGCCGCGGTTGGTCATGTGAATGGACGGACCTTTATGATAAGTACTCCATTGCCCTTTTGGGGTATCTGTTCCGCGTTGACCGCTGGCACAGCGCACAGAGAGCACGATCTTGTCGCCTTCAAAGGCGTTGACGATCTGGGATTTGAGGTCGACATGCAGCAATTTTTCTTCGTTGGGAACCTCCGGTGAAAGCGGGGCCAGTTCTTCGTTTGGGATGAGGCGCATATTATACGAAGGGATGTAGAAGGATTCCTTCAATTCCTTGTCGTAGATCTCATACCAGACGCCCTTTTCTTCACGTGTGACGATGATCTTCTTGACCCAATGTGTCGATTCGTAATAAATACGATGGGCGTTCTTGGAATGGAAGTACGGGGAACGATAGGTCAGGCTGTATGGGGCGGAGACTTCCGCCAACTGCCCTTCGGCAGGGACGCTGTAAACGGGTTTCTGGTAATTCTCTTCCACCGGCAGGATGGGCGCGGAGTAGACATAGCCGCCATCCACTTCATACCATGTGGTGTTGAATGGGTTATCGAAATAATCGCCTTGCACTTCGGCTTTCAAATCAATGACCTGGTCTTTGCCGATCAATTCGATTTTGTTGGCTTTGACGACAGGGGCATCATAAATGGGAACGCCGCTGAAGATGGCGAGTCCTTTCGAGGTGGGGGGAGCGGCTAAGGCGCGGTCGATGCCCAATTCGGAGAGAACAAGCCCGAGCGCGCCAGAGGCGGTGATCTTTAGAAAGTCCCGGCGGGAAAGTTGGGGGAGAGTCATCATTCGATTGTAAATATATTAGTTGAGTAACTGATAAGAAAGGGTCTCTTTAGTACTACGGAAGTATGCTCAGCCGCCGTCCCCGGCGGCGAGGAAAGTGCCCAGCATGGGTACGGCGGCTGAACAAAAACTATTCGATGACTTCAACCTTGGTGCCGACTTGACCGTAGGAAAATTCCTTGTTGAATGGGACGGAAGGCGACGACCAAAGGAATAACCATTTCGCGGCGGAGCACGTCATGTTGATGCAGCCATGCGAACGCGGACGTCCATAGTCGTTGTGCCAGAAGGTGCCGTGAAAGGAGATGCCGCTTTTGGTGACGTATTGCACCCAGGGCACGCCGGGCAGGTCGAAGCCGCTGGCAGCGATATCGCCGGCTGCCATGTGGCGCGAGGGACGTTTGTAGTAGGTGATGAAATTGCCCGAGGGCGTGGTGTAGGTTCCGCTGCGGAGGCGCGCGCCGGTGGAGACGGGCACGCTGAAGACGGGGATATTGTTTTCGTAGGCGGTGACAATCTGCTGCTCGAGCCGCACGACGATTTTTTTATCTTTCATGGGAACTTCCGGAGAAATGGGAGCCAGTTCTTCGGGCGTCAGAATGCGTAAGTGTTCGGCGCGGACGTAATACAACTCATCCCATTTATCGTCGCGGATTTGATACCAGGGTTGCCCGTCTGTTTTGCCAGCCACCAAGGCTTTGACCCAGTGGATCGTTTCGTAATAGATGCGATAACCGACTTCTGACTCTGTGCTGGGTTCGGTGAAGGCATCGCTGTATGGCACACAGACTTCGGCAAGCAAGCCTTCGATTGGAATATTGCCCACGTACGGCTGGCTAAACGTGGTGCGGACAGGTTGGATATTGCCCGAAGGGACGTAGCCTTCATTGTTCACTTGATACCAGATGCGATTATGCGAGTCGATATCTTCGGTGACGGCGGTGTTGGTGAGGTTGAAAACCGCGTCGCGTTGAAGCAGTTTGACTTTTGCGGCTTCGATTGTCGGCTTGTCGTAGACCCACACCGTGCGGACGGTGACGCGCCCTTGCTGAAGGTCGAAGGGGTCGTCTGAATCAAAATTGAGCGGGGTTGCCATGATGCTGGCAAGACCAAGTCCGCTCAATTTTAGAAAGTCTCTTCGGGATAAGGAGTTCATCGCTGAAAAATATGTCACTCTGAGGGAGCGTGTTCTTCGCGAACGAAGAGTCTCTTACAATTTTGGGAGAGACCCTTCGCTATCGCTCAGGGTGACATTCGCTAGATCAATCATGCACATTCACCACCGTGCCGACCGAGGCGAAGTTATACGCCCACTCGGCATCGGGGATGCTGAGGTTCACGCAGCCATGACTCATGGGCACGCCGAAGTTATTGTGCCAATACGTGCCATGGATTCCATAATCGCCATAGAAGTACATGATGTAGGGAACATCGGGCAGGTAATAGCCCGGTCCAGACATGGGGGCGGAGCGGAGTTTGATCCACACTTTGAACTTGCCTGTCACAGTCGGCGTTTGCCATGTGCCTGTAGACACGACGAACGTGTTCACCAGCGTATCGCCTTCATAGGCATACATACGTTGTTCTGAAAGGTCAACATCAAACCAGTGAACGCCGCCGCTTCCGCCGCTGGTGCTGGCAGGCGGCACATACGCAACCGCTGTGGGCGGCGCGACGTACTCGGCTGTTGGCGTATCGGGGATGATGGCTGCTTCTGCCACAGCCACTCCGGTTTCCACGGCAGCGACCACTTCCGTGGTGGCGGTGGGTTGAACGACGACTTCCGCAGGCGGAGCATCCGTTGGCGGGACGACAGCAACTTCAGGTTGTGGGACTTGTGTGAATGTAGGGGCGGGTTGGATTTGCTGAGCCACAGGTTCGACTGCCATCGGTGTGTAAGTCGGCTTTGCGATATACACCTGCGCGAACGATTGACCGGGCGCCACCTGCTGGAACTGCGGCGCGTTCGACCCGCCATTTAGAATGGATGCCAACACCGGTGACCGAACCGCCGACCATGCCGCGAACATAAAGACGGCGCAGCCTGTGATAATCAAAACAAGAGGAAGGATAATATTCCGCTTCTTTGCCGGACCCTGAGCTGGTCTGCCGTTTCTCGGGCTGTTCCCACCCGACTGTGCTGGAGCATGTGAATTTGTGAGGCGGTTGTTCATGGGGCACCTTTTGAGGCATCAACGAATAAGGACTTAAGAATGTCACCCTGAGGGAGCGTTCTTCGCGACCGACACATGCACCGCAGTGCGGATGCAGTGCGGTGAGGGTCTCTTACATCAGGAGTAAGAGATCCTTCGCTATCGCTCAGGATGACAGGATAATGTTTCCATATAAGATTATAAACAAAAAGCCCCCGTTTTCACCAT
>JACPVC010000188.1 GCA_016191955.1 Chloroflexota bacterium | reverse complement strand
GTCTGGGATGGTGCGGTCGAGCGCAACCAGGGTCAATATTTGCCGTCTGCGGGTGTTATCAATGGATTTGATATCTTCGTCCGTCAGGGGAGTCATATTCGAAATGGACGCCGGCTTGTCTTCGACATCTTCTTCGTTAAAACTGACAGGCCGATACAGAGGCAGATCGGTGAGAAGGGATGTATCCTCTTCGGCTGGCGTAAACGGTGCATGCGGTGCATTGGGAGCATAGACCAGAAGGAAAGGTTTCGATTGCTGGCTGGCTTCCTCAAAAAACTGCACGCCGTAATCCCGAAACAGATAGGTGGAATAACCAGTATGTTTCGACCAGGTTCCATTCACATTCAAATCGGGGTCGTAGTAATTCTTCATCGTCCCACCCCAAAACGAAACCCAGTAATCATATTCCGGGCGAGCGTCGCCTTTCCATGAATTCAGGTACTTCCCCACCAAGCCGGTGTAATATCCGTTTCGCTGAATATCATCCACCAGTGTGCCAAACTCGAGCGGATCTTCATTGACATGCACCCAATGGTTATGGGCGTACATCCCGGTCAGAATGCTGGCGCGGCTCGGGCAGCAAAATGGAGTGGTCACATAGCCCTTTGAAAACGTCACACCCTGATCGAAGATCAACTGCTGGGTATTGGGCATGTACTCCATCGTGTCGTAACGCTGATCGTCGGTGATGATAATCAGGAAGTTCGGGCGCGTATCGTTAATGCGCGGCAAACCCTGGCAGGCTGAGAGGATAGACATCACCAGGACAATGATTGAAATGGAATGAAGCTTCTTCATTATTTCCTTTTGTTTTTAGGTGTGTCGACTCTTCGCATCGGTCGCTTGGGGCGCGGCTTTTGTTCCATCTTCGGGACCTTTTCCCCTTTCAATTCCCGAATTTCATCTTCGGTCAAATATCGCCACTGACGCGGTTTGAGGTCGCCCAATTTCAGCGTTCCAATCCGCACGCGGATGATGCGTACCACGGGCAGACCCAACAGTTTCCCCACCTCGCGGATCTGGCGCTTCTTCCCTTCGCCCATCACCACTCGAATCCATGAGCCTTTGCCAGATGTGGATATGAAATGCACATTCGCGGGTTGGGTGCGGTCACCATCCGGGAGTACGACGCCTCGTCTCCACGCATCAAGCTGTTCGGTATCGGGGCGGCGCGCTACCAGAACGCGGTATTCCTTCTCGTGTCCAAAGCGCGGATGCGTGAGCTTGTTCGTCAAATCCCCATCGTTGGTCATGAGGATCAAGCCCTCGGAGTCGAAGTCGAGGCGACCGACCGGGTAGAGATGACCAGGCGTGGGAATTAGATCGCGAACGGTCTGGCGGTCATCCGGTCCTTCGGTGGCAGAGAGAACATTGCGTGGTTTGTAAAGGGCGATATACATCATCGTTTCAGGTCTGGCAAGTGCCTTGCCATCCATAGTGACCTTATCCACAGCGAGGTCTGCTTTTTGACCAAGAACGGCAACCTTCCCGTTGACCGAGACACGCCCTTCGATAATAAATTCTTCGCAGGCGCGGCGCGAGCCATAGCCTGCTTGTGCGAGTAGTTTTTGTAATCGTTCCTGCATGGTCAGCCTTTCAACAATTCCGTCGTTTCAGGCTCGGTTTCAACGGGCGCTGCCAATGGCGGTAATTCCATAATCGAACTCAATCCAAAATGCTGGAGGAATTCCGGTGTGGTCGAATACAAGATCGGACGTCCCGGTCCATCGGTGCGGCCCGATTCCTGAATCAGCCCCTTGCTCAACAAACTCTTCATCATGGCATCGCTGTTCACGCCGCGGATAGAATCCACTTGCGGGCGTGTCACCGGCTGTTGATAAGCGATGATCGCCAGCGTCTCCAACGCGGCGCGGCTGAGATGCGTGATCGCCTCCAAGCCGAGGAAAGTTTCCACCAACGAAGCGATCTCAGGAGCCGTCGTCAACTGCACCCGACCCGCATTGCGCTGAAGCCGTAACCCGCGAGTCTGAAGCGCATCTTCCAGTTCCTTCAAGCCGCGCTCCACCACCGAAGTTGTCACATCCAACGCCTGTGATAATTGTTGCAGCGGCACAGGCTCCGCTGAAACGAACAACATCGCCTCGATCTTGGCTGCCAGGCTTAACTCTTCATTTGAAATGGATGGAGATTCGCTCATGCTATAATTGCTCCACAGTCTGTATTTTCAAAATAAAATTCAAAAAAATATCATGAAAACAAAAAATCACATTTACCTTTTTATTATTTCACTCGTCATATCCTCGCTGGCATGTTCCATCAACGTCGGCGGACCGGAATATCCAGCCCAGACCATCCCATCATCGCCGAGTGATGCGCAAGCCTTGCGCGATATGATCCAACAAGCCATGCTCACGGGAGCAGAGACGGGTGTCATCACACTCACCGTCACCGAAAACCAACTGACCGCCTACATGGCAGAAAAACTGTCGCAACAGGAAAACCCGCCCTTCACCGATCCGCAGGTCCTGCTTCGCAACGGTCAAATGCAGATGTACGGCAAGATCACACGCGGATGGTTCACCGCCAACATGCTCATCACCATGAACGTCGTCATCGACGAAACCACGGGTCAGCCGAAAATTCAAATTGCCTCTGCCGACTTTGGTCCCTTCCCCGCACCTGAAGGCATCAACAATGCCATCAGCGCCATCATCGATGAAGCCTTTACCGGCTCATTCGGTCCCGTTGCAGTAGGCTTTCGATTGCAAACTATTACCATCGCAGACGGTATCATGACATTGACCGGACGCATCAAATAGCGGCTGGATTATACCCGACATGTCCCGCCTCTCTCCCTGTCCTGGCTTGCTTGCCACCATCCTGCTTTTTGCTTCGCTGTTGGCATCTTGCAAGTCTCCACAATTGAACAGCGACATCAACATCACCATCACCGCAGACGGCGAGACACGCGAAGCGACTGTATCGCCAGGTGTCACAGTTACGCAGGCATTGGAAAGTGCAGGCATCAAACTCGGCGGTCTCGATAAAACCGAGCCGCCGCTTTACACCGTTATCGGCGACGGCGATTCCATTACCCTGATTCGAGTCGAAGAAGTTTTTGAAACCGAAGAAGTGGTCATCCCCTTTGAAAGACAGGTCGTCCGCAATGAGACCTTGCCTGAAGGTGAAACTCGTTTAGTACAAGCCGGTGCGAACGGACTGGAAGAAATCACCTACCGCAGGATTTTAGAAGATAAAACCGAAATCAGCGAGACCGTGGTAAAAACTGTGATCCTAAAAGAAGCGCTGCCGGAAATCGTCATGGTTGGCGCACAGGCTTCGTTCGTGCCGTTGAACATCCCCGGCACGCTCGCGTATCTCGCGGGCGGCAATGCGTGGATCATGGAAGGTTCAACGGCAAACCGCCGTGTCATCGTCAGCACCGGTGATTTAGACGGACGTATCTTCACGCTTTCACCGAACGGCGAATATTTAGTCTTCACACGCAAATCAAGCAAGCCTGCCGATGAAGAGATCAACACGCTTTGGGCGGTCCGCACGCGAAACCTCGACCCGAAGTTGATTTCCTTGCAGGCAAAAAACGTCGTTCACTTTGCGGCATGGATTCCGGGGACGAACTCAGTAGCGTATTCCACCGTCGAGCCGCGCAGCACCGCGCCTGGCTGGCAGGCAAATAATGACCTATACCGTGTCAGCCTCACCAATAGCGGCAGCCCAAAGCGGGTGCTCTACCCAAGCAGCGGCGGCGTGTATGGTTGGTGGGGCATGTCCTTTGCTTTTGCGCCAGATGGCAAACTTGCTTACGCCCGTCCCGATGAAATTGGCTTGGTCGATCAGGATGGCGGCTACCTGAAACCGTTGTTGGAGATCACTCCACTTAATACCCACAGCGACTGGGCATGGATTCCTCCCATGGTTTGGGGCGCAGACGGAAACAGTTTATACTTCGTCAGCCATGCTCCGGCGCCAGCACCCATTTCCGGCGAGGAGTCGCCTTATTTCGACCTCTCAGCTCTCTCGTTTAAGAATGAGGCGGCGGTATCCCTCGTCAATTCGGCAGGCATGTTCTCGTATCCATCCATCTCACCGATCCAATATGTGGGCAGAGAAGCGGCGTTTCAGGTGGCATACCTGCAATCCATCTTCATCGACCAAAGCGACTCCAGCCGCTATCGTTTGATCGTCATGGACCGCGACGGTTCGAACAGCCGCGCGCTCTTCCCGCCTGCGGATAAGAACGGACTCGAGCCGCAGACGCCTGCCTGGGCACCCGCCGAAGTGGAAGGACAGACCGGCGATTTTATTGCTGTCACGTATCAGGGGAATCTCTGGCTGATCGACAGCGGCAGCAACAATACCTATCAAGTGACCGGAGATGGTCTCATCACCCGGATCGATTGGAAATAACTCAAATCATAAGAGGTAAAACGTAATGCGAATTTTGATCACAGGCGCGGCCGGGTTTCTCGGCTCCCATCTCTGCGACCGTCTCCTTGCAGACGGGCACGAAATCATCGGCATGGATAACTTCATCACGGGCAACCCAGATAACATTGCGCATCTTGCTGGCAATGAAAAATTCCAATTCTACAAGCGCGATGTTTCTAATTACATCTTTGTGCCCGGCATCGTGGATGCCATTCTGCATTTCGCTTCGCCTGCCAGTCCAAATCCATTATCTAAATCCGGTTATTTCAACCTGCCCATTCAAACCATGAAGGCTGGCGCGCTTGGCACGCACAACTGTCTGGGCGTGGCAAGGCGTGAAGGTTCGCGATTTTTACTCGCCTCCACCAGCGAAATTTACGGCGACCCGGAAATTCACCCGCAGGCGGAAACCTATCCCGGCAACGTAGACCCCATCGGTGAGCGCGCCGTGTACGATGAAGCCAAACGCTTTGCCGAGTCGATGACGATGGCATATCATCGCTTCCACAGCGTGAATACCAGCATCGTGCGTATCTTCAACACCTACGGCCCGCGCATGGATTTGGAAGATGGGCGCGCCCTGCCTAATCTGCTCAAGCAAGCATTGCTCGGTCAGCCTCTGACCGTGTATGGAACTGGCAGCCAGACCCGTTCCTTCTGCTTCGTGGACGATTTGGTTGACGGCATTGTAAAACTGCTGTATTCCGAAGAACATCTTCCGGTCAACATCGGCAACCCGGTGGAAATGACCGTGCTTGAATTTGCCGAAGCCATCAACCGCATCACCGAAAACAAGGCGGGTATCAAATTCATGGAAAACGCCCGCAGCGCGCGCGACCCGCAGCGCCGCCGACCCGACATCACCCGCGCAAAGAACATCTTGAATTGGGAACCGAAGGTCAATTTAGAGGAAGGTATCCGGCGCACCATTCCATTCTTCAAACAAAAACTGGGGCTGGCATGATCCTGACGGACACAAGAGAACGGACGCGCTTTCTCAAATTTGCGTTCGTTGGCGCGATCGGCGCCGCCATTGATTTCGGCGTGATGAACCTGCTTTCACATGGCATTTTTCAATTTCCCCTCGTTGTTGCCGGGACGATCTCGTTTATCTGCGCTGTCATCAGCAATTTCACCTGGAACCGCTACTGGACGTACCCCGAATCGCGCTCGCGCCCCATCCTCAGCCAGCTTGGAATGTTCTTCATTGTCAACCTGGCTGGGATGGCAATCCGCATTCCCATATTACATTACCTCGAACCGCCCCTGCTCAATTTCGTCGAAGGTGCCCTGCATACCACGTATCTCACCGCCGAGTTCTATGCAAAAAACCTAACCCTCGCTGCCGCAGTGGGGATCGTCATGATGTGGAACTTCTTCATTAACCGTTACTGGACGTATAATGATATTGACGACGACACTTAAGGCAGGAAGCCATGACACAGCAAATATCATTTATTCCGATTTACAACACCAAAGGGGATGCGGACGCGTTTCTTCTGTATCCCTACCTTTTTAATAGGACCGGCGACTGGATCGGATTCGTCACCCAAAAGCGCGAGGTGTACTCTGTGCTTGGAGAGTTCGTAGGCACGCTCACAAATGACCCGCGCATTGTCACCAAGCGCGCGGTCGAAGAAAATAAGCCGCACGCGGCTCCCCCCCCAGCGCCAAAGAAAATTCAGCCGCCTGCCAATATTCCGCTTGCCCCGCTCATGCCCGAACTCAGCCACTCCCTCATCGACGTCCTACTGGAAATGCCGGAGAAACTTCACACCCTCGATAGCGGCGAATTCCGAGAAGATATGGATTAACCCCATGGCAAAAGCTAAAACTTCCCTAGCCTCGCGCGTATACCTCTCTCAATTAATGCAGCCCGAACACGCCAACCACCACGGCAACGTCCACGGCGGCTGGATCATGAAACTGGTCGATGAAGCAGGCGCGCTTGCCTGCATGCGTCACGCCCAAACACGCGTTGTCACCGTCGCAGTCGACTCGCTCGTCTTCCGCGAACCGATCAAGATCGGCGACCTGGTCACCTTCACCGCCGAAGTCACCTACACCGGGCGCACCTCCATGGAAGCCGAAGTGCAGGTCATTGCCGAGAACCCCATTACCGGCGAACGCACCCACACCAACACCGCTTATCTCGTATATGTTGGGCTGGATAATAACGACCATCCCATCACCATTCCACAACTGGTTTTGGAAACTGAAGAAGACAAAGCAAGATACGAGCAAGCCAAACTCCGCCAGCAGCGGCGAATTTCGCAAAAGTGAAGTGGCAGTCTCCCTGCTCAAGCCGCCGTCCTTTGCGGAGCATCCTGTGGACGGCGGCGGAATTTTCCATCTTGAAAATTATTCGTGAATACCCCATTCTCATCCTCCTCGTCATCAACCTCATCATCGGGTTGATGACGTTTCGTTCTTATGGCTTAGCCTGGGACGAACCTCTTTTCTACGACTACGGCGAAGCCCTCAAATATGCCTACACTCCTGCCAACTGGTTCAGCGGCGATTTCGATGTCACACAATCCTTTGGCTCCAGCGGCAGCGACCACGCCAATCGCGGACCGGCATATCTGCTCGTTGCCATGCCGCTCGTCTCTTTTTTGAAATGGCTTGGACTCGACTCCGCGTCTGCCTGGCACCTGACCAACTTCCTGACCTTCAACCTCGGCATTTATCTCCTCTATCGCCTCGCCTCAAAATGGATGAGCAAGGAGTCTGCCCTGGCAGTTGCCGCGCTCTTCACCACTCAACCTCTCCTGTGGGGACACGCCTTCATCAACCCCAAAGACATCCCCTTCCTAACGTTCTTCCTCGGCGCAGTCGTCTTCGGCTTTGAACTCATTGACGCATGGAATTCCAACCAATTTGCCAATCCCCAATCTACCAATTTACCAATCACCAAAATACTCCTTGCCTCCTTCTTCCTCGGCATCGCCACCTCCATCCGCATCCTCGGACCATTAGCCGCCGTCCTGACTGTTCTCTACGCATTGGTTCAAGGTATCAAAATCCCCGAACTCCTAAAACGTCCTGCTATCTGGCTATACGCAGGCTTATCTCTTTTCATAATGTCTGCCTCGTGGCCATATCTTTGGTTGAACCTGCTTCAAAAATTTGCAGAAGTCTTCGTCTTCATGTCGGATAACCCAACCCAACTCAATGTGCTCTTTGCCGGGGAAAACTATCAGGCGGGCGAAATTCCACGTCGGTATTTTCCCGTTCTACTAAGTTACACACTCACAGAACCAACTTACTTACTAATTGCACTCGGCATCTTCTTCGGCTTTTGGAAATCGGACAATAAGAAACGCCTCACTTTGGGCATCCTGCTTTTCTGGTTTGGCATCCTGTTTGCTTACATTCTCTTGAAGCGCCCCGCCATGTACGACGGCTACCGCCACTTCCTTTTCATCTTGCCGCCCTTGTTCATCTTCGCTGGTTTTGCCTTTGACGTGCTGTTCAATTGGCTAAAACAAAGCTGGCAAAGAATCGTTGTCACAATTGTAGTGCTTGCGTTTGGTATCCTGCCCATTGTTCAGATGCATCCCTACCAATATACTTATTACAACAACTTCGCGGGCGGAGTTGGCGGAGTCTTCCGCGAATACGAAACCGAATACTGGCTCACCTGTTACCGCGAAGCCGTTCTCAGCTTGAACCAACTTACAGATGAAGGCGCCCAGCTCTTCGTCCGGCGTGAGCCGTATATCGCCGCCTATTACGCGGACTCAAACATCACCGTCCGCGATTTCCGCGCCGAGCAAAAGGACATGCAACCCGGCGATTACTATCTCGTCAACACGCGCTCGAATGAAGACCTCAAATTCTTGCGCGATGAACCCGCCGTGATCGAAGTCTCCCGCCAAGGCGCGACCTACTGCATCATCAAGCAAATCCCATAACCCAAAATAAGTACCACGACATTTATGTCGTGCCACGCAATGCGACATAAATGTCGCGCTACCAAATCCCTCTGCTATAATCCCCGCCGCCATGACACCTTCCCCGCGCCTGCTCCTCACCATCGATTACGAACCGTGGTTCGCTCCTTCACGCCGATATGATACATGGACCTCTGAAAAGCGCCGCGAACTCGACGATAAAATTTCACAGCAGTCGCTTGATCCCATCCTTGAAACGCTTGGGAATTCAAAAGCCACGTTCTATCTCGTTGGCGAGATGGTGGAATGGTATCCTGAACTTCCAGAAAAGATCCTCAATGCGGGGCATGAAGTCGGTTTTCATTGTCATGTTCATCGCAAACTCGATGACATCCAAGAGATCGAAAAAGACCTCATCGCCTCAACAAGCTGGATGCAAAAATACAATGTCCGTGGCTACCGTGCCCCGATGATAAACACCGTCGAAGCAGTGTATCCACTGCTTGAAAAACACAACTTCCTTTATAGTTCTTCGATCTACGCGCCGACAGGCACAGCACTCAAAAAAGGGAATGTTTGGGAAATCCCTGCGAGCACCCTCGTGCTTCTCAAGACACCGACTGAGTTTCGCGCACCGCGACACATGAACCTCAACCTCATCGCCAGCGGAGAATTTCCTTACAGCTCCAGCTTCATGAGCGGACTTTTCCGCCACACCGTCTACAATATCATCGAACGTGAACTCAAAGCAGGCAAAAGTCCCGTCATCTTTTTGCATCCTTATGAGATCGTCACGCCGCCCAATTATTTTCGGCGCTTCGCCAAAGACCTGCTTCACCACCCTATGCTTCTTCCGTTCGCCTTCAACAAATCCAAATTCCTCAAAGACCTGCTCAAGAACTTCCCCACCGCCACCATGCAGGACTACGTCAGGGACCTCCAATGAACATCCAACGAGTCGACTCTCTCAACTACCCAATCCTCGAACCGAAATTAAGTTACATCGGTCTCGACTCGTGGATGAACTTTATCAACGACATCTACGGTCATCCTGTGCATCGCTTCGTCGCGCTCGAGGGCGACCGTCCGCTCGGCGCGCTGTCCCTGCTCGAAGTCAAACATCCTGTTTTCGGTCACTATCTTGCCACCGCGCCCTTCGGCAGTTACGGCGGATTTACATACGAGAATCATGAAGCGCGCGATCTTTTATTGGATGAAGCCCGCCGCCTCGCAGAGGATATCAAAGCCGAATACGTCTCGCTTCGCTTTGACGATACCGCCTCTCCCCTCTCCGACGGCTGGGTCGAACACCCCGTTTACCTCACCTATCTGATAGATTTATCCGCCACCCAAGACGACCTGCTGAAGTGTTTCTCATCCGACCATCGTAACCACATCCGCAAATCGCTGAAAAAGGGCTTCTCCATCCGCTTCGGTCGTCTTGATCTATTAGACGACGCCTACGAAGCCCTCGCGCTCAGCATGCATGAACTCGGTTCGCCGTATCACTCCAAAACCTATCTCCATAAAATGGCAGAGTATCTCGGCGACACACTCGAATTCGCCGTCACCTACGACTCGACAGGCAAGATCACCGGCGGCGGGGTATTCATTTATCAAGACAAGACTGTCTTCAACTTACATGCCAACGTCTTGCGATTCACCCGTTCCTCTTATGCCGGAGAATTCTTGTATTGGTCCGTAATCCAACATGCAATCGAAAAAGGACTTTCGACCTTCGACCTTGGACGAAGTTTAGTCGGCTCCGGTAATGACATCTTCAAATCCAAATGGGCGCCGGAGAAGAAAGCTCTCGCCTACTGGTTCTGGCTCGCACCCGGGCACGCGCTCCCTTCGCTGAATCAAAAGAATCCCAAATTCCAATTCGCCATCGCCGCCTGGAAACTCCTTCCCTCCTTCATCATCCGCCCGCTGGGGCCATACATTATTCGCGGTCTGGTTTAACCAACTCCGAAGGAGTGTCAGGATTCTAGATTCAGATTAAATTGTATCCGAACCCCGAAGGGGTGGCAGGGTTTTCAAGGGCAATGTCATCCCTTCGGGATTAGCTTGTTTATTACGCCACGACCTATAATCGTTTCATCTGTCGCCACGCGCCACGCGACGCCTTCGGGATTTTTTCTTATGTCTCACACCCTTCATTCTCTCAATTCTATTCCTACCCACTTGCTTCCGCATATTGCTAAAATCCACATGGAAGATGCGGGTTTGATATCCAAACTTGGGTATTCGTTCGTGCTGCGTTATTTCGAGAACGCGATCAAAGACGAGTGTGCCTTTGGCTTTTACGCGCAAGATGACGAGACCGATGAAATTATGGGGTTCAGCCTTGCCTCGCCGGAACCTTCTTCACTTACCTCCAAGCTCACTGAAGATAAAGGCTGGTTCGTCAAGAACATTCTCAAAGTCGTCTTTACACACCCACTGGCGTTTTTGCAGATGGCAATCTCCAGCATCACCATCCGCGGACAGATGTATGAGCCGAACACCATCGAATGCGTGTACTTCACCGTAGACCCGAAATTCCGCGGGCGCGGACTCGGTCGCTCCCTGCAAAAAGCGCTTATGGACGAGGGACGCAAACGGGGGTATAAAAAAATCTACGCCAGCGTCGAGACTTGGAATATCGCCAGTTTGAAGGCAACGCAGGCGAACGGCTTCAAAATCATAAAGACCTTCCGCGAAGGCATTTATCACAGGCACCGCCTGGAAAGCGAGTTGTAAGACCATGACCACTCACCGTGAACGAATTCAAGCCTGCTTCAAAGGCGAACAGACAGACCATACTCCCATCGCATTCTGGCGGCACTTCCCCGAAGAAGACCAGAACCCTGAAACCCTTGCCGCTACCACGCTCAAATTCCAGCAGACCTATGATTTCGATATCGTCAAAGTCACGCCGTCATCTTCGTTCATGGTCAGAGATTGGGGCGTGGAGGATGAATGGCAGAACAACCCTGAAGGTTCAAGGGAATACACCAAACACATCATCCATGACCCGCAAGATTGGGAGAAACTAAAACCGCTCGACCCGTCTACGCCGCATCTGGCGGCTCAACTCAAATGCTTGAAACTCGTCCGCGAGGGAGTCGGTACAGACACCCCCGTGATTCAAACAATTTTCAACCCCATGTCGCAGGCAAAGAATTTGGCGGGCAACGACCTGCTTCTGGAACATATCAGGGAATATCCCGAAGCCGTGATGAAGGGACTGGAGACCATCACCGAGTCCACGGTCAAGTTCATCGAAGCTGTGCATGCAATCGGCGCGGATGGAATTTTCTACGCGATCCAACATGCACAGGGGGGCATACTGGAATTGGACGAGTACAAAAGCATTGCACTCCCATACGACCAGCAGACGTTGAGACCCGCCGAGGAATTTTGGTGTAACCTACTCCATCTGCACGGCAAGGATGTGTACTTCTCGCTACTGAGATTGATGAACTTCCAGATCGTCAACTGGCATGACCGCGAAACATACCCGCATTTGGCAGAGGCCCAAAGCATGTATCGCGGGGTGGTGTGCGGCGGCATCCGCCAGGATACGCTTTACTCGGGCGGCCCGGTCCAGGTCAAGGAAGAGGCGGCGAATGCCATTAAGCAGACAAAAGGCAAACGTTTCATCCTCGGCACGGGATGCGTCGTCTATTACCAGTCTGCGCATGAAAATATTATGGCTGCCATCGAGAGTGCCCGATGAGTCTGCGAGTCATTTCAGGGACGGCAAAGGGCAGGAAGTTGAAATCGGTGCCGGGCGATACCACGCGCCCGGTGATGGACCGCGTGAAGGAATCGTTGTTCAACATTCTGGCTGGGGATGTGATCGACTCAAATTGGTGGGACTTATTCGCAGGCACGGGCGCAATTGGCATCGAGGCGTTGAGCCGCGGCGCGGCGTTTGTAAAGTTTACAGACATGAACCGCATGCCGATTGAAACCATAAAAGAAAATGTGGAGCTATGCAGGTTCAGCGAGCAAGCAGAAATCAGGCGCGGAGATGCGTTCACGATGCTTTCAGGCAAAGCAGACAAGCAGTTCGAATACATTTACATCGCGCCGCCGCAATATAAAAAGATGTGGTCGGAAGCGTTGAAGCTGGTCGATGACAATATCGAATGGCTGACGGATGACGGCACGGTTATTGTGCAAATCGACCCGAGGGAATATGAAGAAGTTGAGTTGAGAAATCTTGTGGAAGGCGAAGAAAGAAAATACGGGGGGACTTTATTGGTGTTCTACGACAGAAACTCGTAGTGCAAGTAGCGCAAGATGGCTTCTCGCGCTACTCTTCTTCATCTCGCGCGCCAAAGACTCTCTTTATGGCGTTTTGTATCGCTTCCGCTGAGTGTCTCTCGCATGCCACCAACGGACGCTGCGGATGCGCGACCTTTTTTCCATCTTCGCTCATCACTTTGAAATCGAATAACATTCCATCCGCTTCATAAACAACAAACAATTGGTGCAGTTTTCCGCACACGATGCAGCCGTGAGGCTCGGTACGAGATTTTTTTTCGGTCATATAAAACTCCAAAAGACCGTGGACCGTAGACGATGGACCGTTGTCCACCGTCCACGGTCTTCGGTCTTTTTATTCTTCAGAAATCGTCACCGAGATGATCTTATCCCCTTCAAAGGCGGGACTCTGATCCGGGTCGCGGAGGGTGATGCCGTTGACCACGTCCATGCCTTCGATGACCTGACCAAAGATGGTATAACCGCCGTTCAGAAAATCGGCAGGAGCAAAAGTAATAAAGAACTGGCTGCCGTTCGTATCGCGCCCGGAGTTTGCCATGGCAACCACACCGGCTTTATCGAAAGTCAGGTCGCTGTCTTCGTTCACGAACTGATAACCGGGTCCGCCCGCGCCGGTGCCGGTTGGGTCGCCGGTTTGCGCCATGAAACCCTCAAGCACGCGGTGGAAGGTCACGCCATCGTAAAAGCCTTCGCGCGCGAGGAACACAAAGCTGTTCACGGTGGTCGGCGCCTTATCTGCGTACAGCTCGATCACGAACTTGCCGTCTTTTTCCATTTCAACGGTCGCAAGATATGTCTTCGTGAAATCGATGGTCATGGGCGGAGGCGCGTCGTAGGTTTTCGGTCCTGAGGAATTCCACGGTCCGTATTTCGCGAGAAAAAATATAACCACAAGAGCGATGACCGCTCCAGCCACATATTGAACCGTGCGATCCGCCTGGACCGGTTTCGCTTTTTTAGCTGCCAACTTCTTTTTTGCCATACAAATATCTCTCCTAAAAAATTTTCTCCATTATAACAACCTTCAATTCACGGGGTGCTGCCACCACTACAGTCTGCGGCGAGAGCATTACGGATAACACCTTGCGTTTGAATTCCTTTTCCTGTATCCTTGCCGGGATGCAATCATTTTTCAAACGTCAGATCGCCCTGCCACAAGATCACGGCTCGTGGGTGTTTATTCTCAGCCCCTTACTGATCGGGATTTTCGCAGGCGGGACCTTCCGCACCCCAAGCCTTTACCTCATCATCGCGGCGATGTGCGCCTTTTTGATTCGCCAACCGATGACCGTGATCGTCAAGTCAATCAGCGGACGGCGCTCCGCTGCGGATCTTCCCGCCGCCCGGTTCTGGGTGCTGGTCTATGGCATCGTCGCCGCCGCAGCCTTGATCGGACTTATCCTCTCCGGCTACAGTTACATCCTCTATCTTGCCGTGCCAGGTGCGCCAGTTTTTGCATGGCATCTTTGGCTGGTGAGCCGACGCGCCGAGCGGAAGCAGGCAGGCATTGAAGTCATCGCTACGGGTGTGCTCGCGTTGACGGCTCCCGCCGCGTTCTGGGTTGGCATAGAGAGCTATAATTCAAATGGATGGTGGTTGTGGCTGTTCACATGGCTGCAATCAGCGGCGAGCATTGTGTACGCATATTTGCGGCTGAGTCAAAGGGAAATATCGCAGGAACAGGCGGCGGTTAAGAGTCGAGGCGATTGGTGGCGGATGGGCAGTCGCGCTTTGATGTATACATCCTTCAATGTGATCCTATCCGCAGGTTTGGGAAGATCCGCTTTAATTCCGACGTTCATCTTTATCCCGTTTTTGGCGCAATGGCTTGAGACGGTTTGGGGCATCACACATCCCGCCGTGGGATGGAAACCGACCCGCATCGGCGTGCGCCAATTGATCGTGAGTATCTTGTGGACCGTTCTGTTCATTGTGTTGTGGAGGCAGGCATGGACGAGCTAAAGTACGAACTGCTGACTGAGATCAGCGGAAGAATGCAGGCTGAGTTGCTGGAAAGTTTCCTTGAAGCAAACGGCGTCGACGTGGAGTTGTTCCAGGAATCAGTGGGACACACGATCTATCCCGTCAACATTGACATGTTGGGATATGTGCAGGTCTTTGTGCCGAGGGAAAAACTCAAGAAGGCAAAAAAATTACTCGAAGAATTCAGCGTTGAGGAGTAGTATGCAGAATACGATCTTGCTTTGTACAAAATTCGGGATGGGACAAACCGACAATCTTAATTTGAATATAAATTTGATTACCAAGTATTTCAGCCTTTTGCTCGAAGGAAATGTATACCCGGCTGCCATTTGTTTCTACACCGACGGCGTGCGGCTAACGACGAAGGGTTCTCCCGTACTTGAACAGCTTTCTGCACTGGAGGTAAAAGGCACGCGGCTCATCATCTGCTCGACGTGTTTGGATGAAATGGCTATCCCAAAGGAAGATGTAAAAGTTGGCATTGTAGGCGGGATGCCCGATATAATCGAGGCGCAAATCAAGGCGGATAAAGTTATCACGCTGTAAATCAGGAGTAAAAATGAATTTTGATCTAACCGAAGAACAGAAGACATGGAAGAAGATCGTCCATGAGTTCGCCGAAAAGGAACTGCGTCCCAAAGCGCGCGAAGTGGACGAGAAGGAAGAGTTCAATTGGGAGGCATTTCGCAAGGCGGGACCAGTCGGCTTGACGGGCATGAGCATCCCCGAAGAATATGGTGGTTCGAATGTGGATATGATCTCGAACGCGATTGCCTTCGAGGAACTCGGCTGGGGCTGTGGCTCAACGGCGCTGGCTTTCACCGCGCACAATGGGCTTGGCACAGCGCCCATCGCCTTGTATGGCAGTGAAGAACTGAAAAAGAAATGGCTGCCTTTGGTGGCGAGCGGCAAGAACAAACTCGGCGCATTGGCTCTGACTGAACCCGGCGCAGGCTCCGATATTCAAGGCGGCGTGATTACCCACGCTGAAAAAGACGGCGGCGAATGGATCATCAATGGCTCGAAGATGTGGAATACCAATGCCAGCATCGCAGAATACATCATCACCCTCGTCCGCACCGACCCAAAAGGCGGCTCGAAATCGCTGAGCATGATCCTCGTGCCGACCGATGCGAAAGGCTTGAACATTGCTCCCGCCGAAAAGAAGATGGGCTTGCGCGGCTCCCCCACCCACGCGGTGACGTTTGATAATGTGCGCGTTCCGCTCGAGTATTTGATCGGACCGGAAGGCAAAGGGTTACAGCAAACCCTCGCCACGCTGGATGCCGGTCGCATCAGCATTGGCGCGATCTCAATTGGTCTCGCACGCGGCGCAATGGAAGCGGCGGTTCAATACTCCAAGGAGCGCAAAGCGTTCAACCAGTCCATATCCGATTTTCAGGCGATCCAATTCAAGATCGCGAACATGGAAATGGAAATCGAACTGGCGCGGACGTACATCTACAAAGCGGCATGGCTCAAAGACCAGGGACGTCCATACAGCAAGGAAGCGGCGATTGCCAAGTTGTATGCTACTGAAATGGCGGAACGTGTGATTTACGATGCGATTCAAATTCACGGCGGGTACGGCTACAGCCGTGAGTATCCCGTCGAGCGCATGTACCGCGATGCGCGTCTCATGACCATCGGTGAAGGGACGAGCGAGATTCACAGGCTGGTCATTTCGAGGCATGTGTTGGCTGGGTAGTTTAGTTTCTGGCGCAAAATTCGCTCACGCCGCCGTTGTTTCGACAGGCTCAACACAAGCCTCGGCGGCGATCACCGGGGACGGCGCAGGGAGCCTGTTTGCGCCGAGAATTAGTTTATAAAAACCTCGGAGGTCTTAAAGACCTCCGAGGTTTCATTTACTTTCTTACAATCACCCACGCCGTTCCATCGACAGATTTCGTTTCCTTCTCCCCCACATCGAACAATTTCATGATCGCATCCGGCGCGAGGAAGTGGCTGCGCATGAGCAGGACTTTCTCCGCAACGGCGATCAGCTTCACGCCAAAGGCGCGGATATCCGGCTCTTCGATGACGAGCACGCCGCCGGGCTTGAGCACGCGGAACATTTCGCGGGCGGTGTAGGCATGGTCCGCGACGTGGTGCAGGGCATCCACCATGATGACGCGCTCGAAAAAATTATCGGCGAAGGGTAAAGACTCGGAAGCGCCGCACACAGGTCGAAAGTCGGCGCGAGGCGAATGGGCTAACATCCCAAACGAAACATCGGCGATGACAATCTCATCTACAAATTCACGAATCGCAGAGGCAACCCGTCCCGTGCCGCCGCCGACATCCAATAATCGCCCCTGAACCGGAAGGGAAGCGATCTCGCGCATCGCCTCTTTTTTGGAATAGGTGACGCGCGCGTAAATTGGGGCAATGGCTGAAAAATGATCGAAGCTCATGAGGCGGTTATCAAATCTTTGATCTGGTCGAAGGTGGAAGGACCGATGCCGGAGACATTCATAAGGTCTTCGATGGTTTGGAAGGGTCCGTTCTCGTCGCGGTAATCGATGATGCGCTGGGCAATCGTCGGACCGATGCCGGGCAAACTATCCAACTCTTCAAGCGAAGCGGTGTTGATATTGATTAACTCTTGCGAGTTTTGCGAAGAGGGTTCCTCGGTTGCGCCGGGCAGGATAAGCGAGGTATCGTCACTCGAGTTTGCCGGTTCTGCGCCTGACTTGTAAGGAATGCTCAACTGCTGTCCATCTTCAAGCAAGGCGGCAAGGTTGATCGAGTCCACGCTGGCGCTTGCGAGCAGACCGCCCGCCGCGTCGATCGCATCCTGCACGCGCGCGCCTTCGGCAAACTCATACAAGCCCGGGCGCGGCACAGCACCGATGACATGCACGGCAATCGGTTCTTTTGTCGGCGCGGGTTGTAATGCAATCGGTTCTCCGGCAGGCGCGCGGGAGATGAAAAGCAGCAAGCCCGCAAGTGCAAACCCAGCCATCACGCCGACCAATGTATAAAGCACGTTTTTCATGCCCGCGATTCTACCCCAACTTCATCACCAACAAACCCTCCTCCACACGGCGGACGGCTTTGGCAACATTGAATAGTTTTTGCATGCGCTGAAAATATCTCGGCATCTCTTCGTATCCGACAGCGCGAAACCCAAATTTCTCGTACATCGGTCCATTGTGTTCGATGCACATCAAATACAGCGGGCGCGGGTTTTCAGCCAATAAAATCTCGATGATCTTTCGGGCGATCCCCTGCTTTTGATAGCCGGGCGTCACCGCAATCGAAGCCAGTTCGAGGATGTCTTTCCCATGCGGCTTGATCTGACCGCAGCCGATCACCCTGCCCGATCCATCCACTGCGACGAGAAAACGCCTCCAATCCAGACCCGTGGGGTTGATCCCCACTTCATGAATCAGGTCTTTGATTTGGCTTGATTCCGACTCAAGCGCCGGGCGTATTTGGTAAGTGTCCATGTCATATCACTCCTGCAGCGACAATGATAATAAACGTGCCGATAAACCAATGTATTAAGAACGCATAGAAAAACGATTTCGTACGCCATGCCACCCAGCCGAAGGCAAACCCGCCAAAGATGGTGGAGAGGGTTTCCACTTCAGGCTTGCCTACATGCGCCAGCGCAAATGGGACAGCTTGCAGCCAGAGGGCTTCGGGTCCGAATTTGCGGGCATAGGCAAATAATATCCAACCGCGGAAAAAGAATTCCCAACCGAATAAATCGAGGAACGTCGTCCACGGCAGACCGGTGAGGAAACGTTCATAATATTTCTTCATGGATGCGTCGCCGTGCCCTAAAAAGTAAATGACGGGAGCCATGAGCAGGATTCCGATCAGAACATAGGTTAATCCCAACTTCCAATCGCCAAAGGAAAATCCGTATTCTCGCGGGCTTTCACGGAAAAGAAGGATGATTATCAACAGTGGGACAATCAAATACAGCAGGATGCGGTCCCAGTATTTATCCGCGAATATCTTGTGATAATGATCCACCATCAAAAACAGGGTGCTGACAATGGTGACTGTGATAATCTTCCAATCGAAGTTGAGCTTTTCACCGGTTAGATATTTCATATTTCTACCTTTGTGTATGCAAGCGACCCTCCTTTTACGGATTTAGAGTCGCAACAATTTTGACGGGATATTTTATGGTAATGGCAAATTATCTCGCTTTACACGCCATCGCCGCGCGGGGATGGAACCCCCGCGCTATTCCTACGAAGTCCCGCCGAGGCGGGACTACTCCGCTTTAGCGGGGTTTGTACGGGTAGCCCGACGGTTTATCGTCGGGCGGGCATGTTATGGAAATCGCAACTTTATGCATCGGCTCATAGTTGAAGAGCAAGCGTGTAACATCAGTTAATAGCTAACCTTACAAACCCAACCGTGTCACCCTGAGCGATAGCGAAGAGTCTCTGAGACAATCGTAGAGGTTCTCACCGCACTGCATCCGCAACGCGGTGCATGTGTCGCTCCGCTTACGCATGCCGGCGCACGGTGCAGGCAGAACGACATTGCGTAACATGAGTTAATAAGGAAAATGCGATTGATTCCCGTTCGGGCCAAGGATGGCGGTTATTTTATCCGCATCGCGATGCAATTCAAATCCCCAATTTAGTATCAGCAGGGAGATAAAAAAGGCAGCAATGGCAAAGGATTTAACCGATGTGACCTGCTTGTATGCCTTTTCTTTTATCAAGACCAACGCATACGCTGCCAGAATCACAAAAAAGGGAAACAACGCTAGATGAAAGCGGTCTTCAGAGAGAATCAAAACATGCGGAAGGATGTAAGCGAAGAATAGCAAGGCAAGCATATCCGTTTGTGGAGAACACTTCAGGGCGGCAAACCCCAGCACGGCAAAGATGCTGACGAAAACAAACGGCAAAAGCAGAATGGCAGAGATCAATAGCAATAACGGCGTTGGAATATAACCGAGGATGTTGTTGGAATAAAAATATATCAAGACGCGCTTTTCCAAGCCGAAGAAAAATCCAAGACGGTTAAGCGCAAGCGGAATAAATCGCTCCGGCTGGGCGCGGATAAATTCAATCGCTTTTTGCGTTCCAACTGCATCGCGCTCGGCATCGTCCATAATGGTGAGCAGGTCAAGCGATGGACCAAAGACGAAGGAGCCGTTCCCTTCGGGGTGATAGCCAAGATAAAGGTTGTATCCCATCGAGGTTTCGATGCCGGTCAGTTTGTGATGGAGGAGAGAATTACGTATGACCCAGGGCGTAATGACCAAGACAAATGAAAAAAGAATGGTTAAGGCTCTAGCTCGATGGAGGTAAATGAAATAGAGAATCGCCAGCCCAGCAAAAGGAAGAATAACAGAACGCGTAAGAGCGGTGAGAGCAAGGAATGAACCTAAAAGTAGAAAGTGGAAAGTGGTTGGAGATTCGATAGACTTGAGAAGAAAGAAGAAAGAGAAAAGTAGGAGAACAAAGAAGAGGTTTTCAGTGCCAAGCCCCAAGGGATAAACAAGAAGCAAGGGATAGCAAGCAACCATCCAGGCGGAAAGACGGGAGACAGTCTCAACACTCTTTCTTCTTTCCTCCTCCATCTCAGGGGGAAAGAATTTGCCTGCAATCAAATACGTCAGCGGGGCAAGCGGCGCACCAAGGAAGATGGCTTGCGCGAGGCGGGCGGCGAAGAAACGGGAAAAGCCAAGTCCGCTAAGGGAGTAGACAAGGGCAAGAAAGGTGGGGTAAAGAGGCGCGCGAAAGGAAGTGTATAGCCCATATTGCGGGTCATAGCCGGAGGCAGTGGAGAGGTCAAAGTCCACATAAGGTTCGAGGAGTTTGAGGTCCTCTTGCGCATACCAACGGAATCTATGCCCGGAGGCGAGGCTGCGCGCGAGCATGTCATATTGGAACATGTCGTCCAGCCCAATGCCAAGATTCATAGTCAGAAGGACAGGGATCAACCTGAAGACGAGCGCTATAAAATAGATTTTTACGGGAAAGGAGATTTTCATTTCCGCAGGTTTTCGATGCGGCGCGCAAGATACGTTGAGAAATACCCGTCGTACTTCTTCCACAACTCGGGCAGTTTCCAATCGTTTCCGCTCACTTTGTGGCGGCAGGTCGGCAAGCCGCAGTTGCATTCGAATTCGTCGTACGGTCCCCCGTCAGACATGGCATAGTCGAATGTTAATTCCTCCCCCACATTGATGTCACGCATCGCTACCAGACCGATTTGACCCGTGAAGCCCAAATTGGGTTCGCAGGAATGATTGAAGCAGTCGTTCGGTTCTTTTTCTTCAGCAGTCAGAATATAAAGTTCTTCATCGATTTGCAATACACGCTGCGTAAAACGCGGCATGGACGGGTCGAGCTTGCTTTTGTGGACGATGGTTCCACCCCACAAGGAGACAAGTTCCCCTTTAGAAATGGGCGCAACGGCGAAGACGCCGCATCCGCTGGAGGATTTGCTGCGGGCTTCGCATTTTGGGTTGAAGTAGGAATGAGTCATGGAGGTATTATACAAAAAATCAGGCGGCGGAATGATCGTCCCGCCGCCTGATAAAGAAAGAGGATACTATTTCGATGCGCCTTCGGTATCTGAACCTTGGGAAACGATCTTTTGCGCAAACAAAATCGGCAAGGCGGTTATCAACACGAC
>JACPVC010000187.1 GCA_016191955.1 Chloroflexota bacterium | reverse complement strand
GCAATCGCACAAGATTTGCCGCGTGATGGATCTGGCTGTCCGCAATGGTGTGCCGTTCATTTCGTTGATCGACTCGGGCGGTGCGCGCATTCAAGAAGGTGTGCGTTCGATGGGCGGCTATGCGGAAATCTTCAGACGCAACGCGCAATACTCCGGCGTGGTGCCGCAGATCAGCGTCATGCTCGGACCCTGCGCTGGCGGCGCAGCTTACTCCCCTGCTCTGACCGACCTGGTCATCATGGTCGAGAAACAATCGTTCATGTTCCTGACGGGACCAGACGTCATCAAAGCTGTAACCGGTGAAGTGATCGATGCCGAGTCGTTAGGCGGCTCGGTCGTGCATAACTCCGTCAGCGGTGTGGCGCATTTGAGCGTGAAATCCGAATTGGATGCGCTGGGAATGGCGCGTTACTTTCTTTCGTATTTGCCGTCGAACAACGTGGAAAACCCGCCGTACACTCAACCCACCGACGATCTTTCGCGCATGGATGAATCGCTTAACAGCATCATTCCGCTCGCGGCGAATGAACCGTATGTGATGCATCAGGTCATCGAAAAAATTATCGATACGGGAACCTTCCTCGAAATTCAACCCGATTGGGCGCGCAATGCCATCTGTGGGCTGGCGCGCATCGGCGGGCATAGCGTGGGTATCGTCTCTCAGGAACCGTCCATCATGGCAGGCGTGATCGACATCGACGCGGCGGACAAGATGACGCGCTTCGTGCGCATGTGCGACTGTTTCAATATTCCTCTCGTTACCTTCGTTGACTCGCCCGGCTTCCTGCCAGGCATTGCACAGGAACATGGCGGCATTATCCGTCATGGTGCGAAGCTACTTTATGCCTACTCCGAAGCGACTGTGCCGAAAATTTGTATCATCACGCGCAAGGCGTATGGCGGCGCGTATGTGGTCATGTCCAGCAAGTATCTTGGAACGGATGTCACTTATGCATGGCCCTCGGCTGAGATCGCAGTGCTCGGCGCAGAAGGCGCGGCAAACATTCTTTACAAGAAGCAGATCGAAACTGCCGCAGACCCTGCCGCCGAACGCAAACGTCTTGCCGATGAATACCGCGAGAAGTTCAACAACCCGTATTATTCCGCCTCCACCGGTTACGTGGACGATATCATCGAGCCGCGCGAGTCGCGCCCGAAGATCATCGCGTCACTTTCGGCGTTGCGTGATAAATATGCGCCCGCTCCGCCGCGCAAGCATGGGAACATTCCGGTGTAGGGAAAGGAACGAGTGACAAGGAACAAGTAATGAGTAATGAGCAAGACCTCGTTTCTCATCTCCCGTTACTCATCACACATCACTCACCACAAAACATATGACAACTAACCTGCAACTCTCCCTCCAAATCACCGCCCTCGGCATGGGGCTTGTCTTCGGCGCGATCCTGCTTCTATGGTTGATGATGGTTATCCTGACCGCACTCACAGCGGATAAAGAACCCGCGTCAGACTCAACCGAAGCTGATTCGCAAACGCAAGCA
This sequence comes from Chloroflexota bacterium, assembly GCA_016191955.1. GTDB lineage: Bacteria > Chloroflexota > Anaerolineae > Anaerolineales > Villigracilaceae > Villigracilis. The sequence continues at coordinate 2,312 of JACPVC010000187.1, read as the reverse complement.
AATCCCAAGCTGCAAGTTGCTCTCTTTGCCGTGGCAATGGCGCTAACAGAACAAGACGCTTCATCCGCGCACCCGCTGGAACAGCCGCCTACAGCAATCGTCTCAGCATGGCAGTTGGGCATGCGGACAAGACAGATGTCTGAAAAAGGAAATCGAGCCAGACCTTCGAGGTCTTAAACACTTCGGAGGTCTCGTCGGAGACTTTATGAAATATAAACTCACAGTCAACAATCAAACCTACGAAGTGGAAATCGAAAATATCAACGCGCGCCCTGTCGTCGTGACGGTGGATGGGCAGCGGTTTGAGGTCATGCCTGAGCGCAGGAAACAGGCTGAGGTTATGAAAGAAGCGGGCATGAAGATGGAGTCAAAGCCATTTATGCAGAGTCCGGTCCAGGCGGCTACTCCATCCGCGAATGGACATCACACCCTCACCGCCCCATTGCCGGGAACTGTCATCGAATTGTTCGTCAAGCCGGGCGAAAAAGTGGAGGCGGGGCAGGTGGTCTTGATTATCGAAGCGATGAAGATGAAGAACAGCATTCGCTCGATCTATGGCGGCACAGTAGACCAAGTGCTAGTGAATCAGGGGCAGAGCGTGGCGCACAAACAGGCGCTGGTGGAGTTTGCGGAATGATGTGCGATTCGTTTCCTTGTGTACTTGTTTACCTATATACAAGGACACAAGTAGACAAGTAGACAGGTAAACAACATGAATGTATCCGAACTACTACCCGAACTACTAAAAGGTCTTTCGAACTTCACTCTCGGCAACGGCGTGATGATCGTCGCCGCGCTGGTGTTGATCTATCTCGCCGTCTTCAAAGAAATCGAGCCAGTGTTATTACTGCCCATCGGGTTCGGTTGTTTACTGGCAAATATTCCGCTGGCAGGCATGACCGCCGCCGAAGGCATGACAAAAGTTTTATATGATGCGGGAATCAAAACGGAATTATTCCCGCTGCTGATCTTCATCGGCGTCGGAGCAATGATCGACTTCTCACCATTGCTCGCACAACCGCGCATGGTCTTGCTCGGCGCGGCGGGACAGTTCGGTATCTTCGGCACGTTGATGCTGGCAATTGCGTTGGGTTTTCCGCTTAATCAAGCCGCATCCATCGGCGTCATCGGTGCGATTGACGGACCAACTTCGATCTTCGTCGCCACCAAACTTGCGCCGGAATTGCTCGCACCGATCGCAGTGGCGGCGTATTCGTACATGAGTTTAATTCCCATCATCCAGCCGCCGTTGATGCGATTGCTCACCACAAAAAAAGAACGTGCCATCAAAATGGAGTACGCGCCCAAGCCCATCTCCAAGCGGACGTTGATCTTCTTCCCCGTCGTGCTGACCTTGGTCGTCGGCTTGCTCGTGCCGGAAGCTACGCCCTTGATCTCGATGCTCATGCTTGGGAATCTGTTGAAGGTATCAGGCGTAGTAGACCGCCTGAGTAACGCCGCGCAAAATGAGATCATCAATATCACCACGCTGTTTCTCGGTCTCGCCATCGGTTCGACGATGAGCGCAGCATCTTTCCTCAACTTCGATACCGGCAAGATCATGCTGCTTGGTTTGTTTGCATTCGCCCTGGATACGGTAGCCGGACTGCTCTTCGGCAAATTAATGTCTGCTATTTCTGGCGGGAAGATCAACCCGCTTATCGGCGCAGCTGGGATTTCCGCCTTCCCGATGGCGGGACGCCTCGCCGCCAAGACCGCCAACGACGAAGACCCGGACAACTTTATCCTCATGCATGCCATGGGAGCGAATACAGCGGGTCAACTTGGGAGTGTCATTGCAGGCGGCATTCTGCTCTCGGTCGTTAGCAAGATGCTTGGAATTTGATACAGCAAACAATTTCCCAATACAAACAGGCAGGCTGTGCGCCTGCCTGTTCTTTTTCTTTAATTTCATATCCAACTTCTTAAGAGCTTTTTACCACGGAAACCACAAAGATCGCGGAGAAAAAATCTTTAAAACCTCTGTGGACTCTGTGTTCTCTGTGGTTAATGCCTTGGTTTTGTGTGATGCTTGGACTTAAGAACTCACCTTACGCGATTTATACGTAGGGGCGACCCGTCCGGGCTTTTCAAGCTGCACAACCTCAAAGGGAGGGTCGCCCTTGGACAAGAAGTCTTTCCGGGTAAAGGGCGACCCTCCCTTTGCGCAACATGGTTTCCAACTACTTTTGACAGGTCGCCCCTACTGCGCAAGGGGAGTTAGGAAATATTCTCTAAATCTTTTTGCTAGCCTGTTCGACTACCGCAAGCACTTCGGGCAAGTCCATGCCAAGTTCGTGTAACTTCTGAGG
>JACPVC010000055.1 GCA_016191955.1 Chloroflexota bacterium | reverse complement strand
GCTTTGATGACACCGTACTCACGTTGACGCTCAACCGTGGCGGTGTAGATGATCAACCCAACGATCATTGTCCCGACCAGGAAGGCGATACCAACCATCAGCTTGAGTGGCGCCGAGAAGACTTTAGCAAATAGTTTGAGATCATTGGCGGCCATTTCCCTTTTGGTCAGGGCATTGACCCCGGACAGATCGTTTAATCGCCGAAGGATATCATCCAGATTGGCACCGTCCGAGGTCGTCAGCAGAAGGAAGCTGGTCGCATCTGAAACCAGGAGCAAATCCTCTGCCGCATCTTTCCGCACAAAGAAATAACTTGTCATCCAGGAGGTGGTCTCATTCGATAAGCCGACAATGGTGAAATCCTTTCCCATGACCTCGACTTGATCGCCAAGATTTAAATCGTGACGGTCGGCAAAAATACGATCAAAGACTATTTCTCGTTTTGAATTCGGCTCGCGTCCTACGGTCAGTTCCCAGGGACCACCACCCTGCTTTGGTTCATATCCGATCATGTAAGCAGGTTGTTTTTTATCATGCAAGTCGAGTATCACAAACTGCGAGAGGATCGGGATCGCTTCATCCACACCTCGAATTGTTTCTGCTCTCTGGGCGATTCCCTCTGGCAATAGGGAGGTTGCTCCAAGCAGATTGACCACATCCTCCTGTGCCAAGATGATCGAGCCGGGTGAATGGTCAATGTATGAAGTGATCTGGCGATTCATCCCGGTTAAAAAGCCTTTGAGCACCAGGATCAGCATCACAGCCAATGCCACCCCGAAAATGCTCAAGCCTAAACGAGTTTTATCCTGAAAGAGATTACGGCGCGCAAGAGACATGGTCAGTTTCCTAGTGGTGTGGGGCGTGCCTGACAAGCATGGATACATGCCAAAACCTGCTCGCAGGTTTGGTCGAGAACTAACAAAGGTATTATCGTGCTCATTTGTACTTCCTGTTGTTCCCAGTATAGGTGGACGGGTATAAAAGCCAAAGCGCCAAAACCCTCGTTCAGGGATAGGCATTTTCGCTTACCCCATTTGGATATGTATGTCTCTGATCGGAAATACCTAAGAGCCGTTTATCGCATCCCAGTGTAGGCTTTTTGCTTATATAAGACATCAGGCTCCGGGTTTCCAGAGCCTACATGATGGTAAGTTTAGAAATACTAGCTATCGAATTAGCTATCATCTTCTTCAATAACTGAAACTGATGTTACGCACTTGCGCTTCAACTACGAGCGGAACGAGCACCCGCTCTCCGCTCACATCGTCCCGGTGTTTTTCGGGAGCGCGGCAGCCGCCCTGCCTGCACCGCCGTTCGCTGCGCGAAGACGCAGTGCGCCGGCACGCGTGAGCGGAGCGAGGAGCGCAGTCGAAGGGCAAGGGATGCAAGAAAGTAGATATTGCGTAACATCAGTCAATAAGTAATGTGGTGCAGGATAAAAGATGGCTACATACGCATTGCCATCGGAAGCGTGAACAGGATTACATTCATTACAGTAAGGGCGACCATCAACACTGCATAAGGGACAAAAGTTCCCCAGACATTGCTAGTAGTGCTGTTCAATTTTGCGATTCGGTAGGCAACATAAAGCGACCCGATGAAGCCAAGTGCGAGCAATCCAAATTGCAGGAATTGAATGGTTGCCATATCAAGAATGGCGGGGGATGCACCGTGAAATGACACTCCGAACAATCCCAGCGCCGTATAGTAAATGGACTTACCTTCTGCCAACAGATGGAACAGGTTGTGGGCAATGTGCCCCGCCATATCGAGTGCGATGATGGCATAACCGAAGCGGGCAAAATTTTCCACGAGAGAGACTTTGTTGAACTTGCCCGCGATCCATGAAGTGAAGCCGAGTAAAGCCACGGGGATGATGATGGAGATCGCAAAGGTAATACTGAATGTAACGTAGTAGCTGGTCGTACCTGTCACCTGTTCCAACCACTTCAACATGGAGCCCCATACTTCGAGCATGGTCACATTTTGTACGAAGACAATACCCATGATAACCGCTGAGAGGAACGCTTCTTCAAGTTTGGGCTTGCGGATAAACCACAATTCTTTTGTCGGCGGGCGCACAGTCAATTGGATGGAGTTATTGGGGCAGCCTTTGATACATTCTGCACAGAGCACACAGTTGGCGCTGGATGTCATGGTCTTGGGAAATTCATACAAAGGACAGGGCATGGATTGGTCCGTGCCTTTATAGCAGGCGGCGATGGTGCAAGTGGCGCAAATTTCCGGAGTTCCACGCAGGCTCAACATACCGTTGCGGGCATAGTTCCCGGAAAGACCACCCAGGAAGCAGACATAGCGGCAAAAGGTGCGGCGTTCGTAAAAGGCGCCGGAAACAATCACACCCGTGGTGAGCGTCAACATCAAGACGCCGGAGCCAAGCGGGTTTTCCACCACGCCCCAGACGTGGTCACTCCATGTGATGAAGATGAAGAGCGCGTCAATGATCCAGATGCCATATTTTTTCAGGAACTTTGGAACGGGGCGTTTGTTACCGACAAAATCTTGTACAAGGTCATTGATCTTTGCAAACGGACAAATGGCGCACCAGAAGCGGCCTAGGAACAGGAAGATGATCGGGATCAGTGGCCACCACAAGACCCAGGTGAGAGCGGTGCCGAAGTTGTCATGCGCTGATTCGGGTCCCAGAATCAGCTCGAACATGATGACCATGAAGATCATCAGGGTGGGCCATTGGATGATGCCGGGGTACCAGCGGCTGCGCAGGAAGCGGTCGATCCATTTGTTGTTGAGCAGATTTCCGCCCTTCATCCAGGATAGATTTTGAGTGTTGATCGGAGTTGTCATGAGAGATTCCTCTAAAATAATTACTTGCGAATAACAAGGGGCTTACGTTTGAGGGAAGCAGCTACCACGATCACCGTGGCGTTGATACCGAAAAAGCCTGCCAGGATGGTGTAATTCAAACCGAGCGCGCGGGCAACCTCCACAGGAATTTCAACTGCTGTCATTTCGTCGTTGACCGTGAAGTGGACATTGAAAACCCATTCCCCCGATTTATCGAAGTTTATTTGTCCTGAATACTCACCTGATTCAAGGGCTGGCTCAAGCATAATTGTGATTGGTTCTTCTTCATGCACATCTAGCTCGGTTCCATGAGCATCCGATTCATTATTCGGGCGCATAACCCCAGTGGCTGGCGCTTCCGTAGCCATATCCATACCACTTGTGTCATCTACCGCAGGCGCTTCAACCGACATGTCCATTCCGCTCATGCTGTCTGCTTCATGTGATTCAGTATCAGCGCTTTCTTCATGCGTCGATGATTCTGCAACAGGCTGACAAGACACTTCCACTTCCGCATTCGGTACGGGCATGCCCATTGAATCCGTGATCTGGATATGGAATTCGTTTTCACCGGCGATTGCAGGTTCTTTGAAGACCAGTTCAATTTGATATCCGTTTGCGGTTTCAACATATCCATCTCCCCCACTATCGGCGAATGCCATAGATGGTGTTCCCAACAAAATGGCGGTGACCAATACCACCGCCGTGCTTCTGAGTATCATTCTGTTCATGAACGACTTGCCTCCTGTTTCAAAGTTGACAAATCTTATCGTGCCAGGTTGGATCTCCAGAGGGCGATATGGCGTGAATTGTCATAGGCTAAATGACTGATGTCAAATATCACGTGGCGCTTGTGACAGTCACCAAACTTCACAACGATTCTATGGCTATCGTATATCTTGTTTTGAAATTATGGTTCTACCGTTTATAACGGGAACCCCCTTCTTACCACAAAGGACACAACACTTGCACTGCGCGCCAGTGCGGTGAGGAAAAATGTTCGCAAAATCAGCCACCTTCCCTCCTTTGTGTACTTCGTGACCTTCGTGGTTAGGCTCTTTCCCGTTAAGTACAGAAGAGCCGAAACTATTTCAACAACGAGGTTAACAATCCAACGAGAGCACCGCTGATGATCAACCACGTTGAGTTGACCTTGATACGGAATAACAGGAAGACCGCCAGGGCGAAGATGATCGCTGTCGGCAGATCAATCAGCGAAGCCCGCCCGAGTTGAAACGTGACCGCCGCCATCAAGCCTAACGAAGAAACGATCACCCCATCCAACAGGCTGCCTGCCCAGGGGGATTGGCGGAGTTTGGGAATGATGGGATTGCTGATGGCAACGAAGATATAAGAGGGAAGAAAAATTCCCAGCGTTGCTATGATTGCGGCGGGGATCCCACCAAGCAAGTAGCCTATAAAAGTTGCCGAAGTAAATAACGGTCCAGGTGTGATCTGTCCGATAATGACGGCATCTATCAATTGTTGTTCGGTCAGCCAGCCGAGACGTTCGACAAGGTCCGCACGCAGGAAGGCAACTAGCACGTATCCGCTCCCATAAAGGATTGCGCCAATCTTGAGGAAGGTCAGAAAGAGGGTGGATAAACTGAATGAAACGGGAGCAAGCAAAGGCATAGATAGAAGCGGGATAAAGATGGAAAAATTCGCGCTACGCAGGCGAGTCCAGTTTTGAATCAGCATGACGACGAGTCCGCTTGCGAAGAGAAGCAAGACTTCGTTCGCACCGAGGAAATATAGGATGATACATACGAACCCAACGATAAAGGTTAATTTGTCCTTGATAGCTTTGCGGCTTAACTCCCACAGGGCTTGCAAGATGATGGCGATCATCACCGGCTTGGTGCCGTAGAGAAGCCATGTAGCTTGTGGCGTGGAACCGTATTCGACATAGAGCCAGGCGAACACAAGCACAATCAACATGGCCGGCAAAGTGAATGCCAGACCGCCAGCAATAAGTCCCATCCACCCCGCGCGCAGGAACCCGATGTGGATTGCCATTTCGGTTGAGTTCGGGCCGGGGATGAGATTGGTTGCGCCGAGCAAGTCAAGGAAGGCTTCATCGGTGAGCCATTTGCGGCGGCGGACGAATTCATCGTGAAACATGCCGAGGTGTGCAACAGGGCCACCGAAGGCGGTAAATCCAAGTTTAAAGAAAGATGTGAATACTTCCAAGACTGGGTTCATTAGTTGGTTTGTCCGTCATGCGGTTTGATGGTTTTAAATAGGCCGAAATTGTAAATGATTTTGAGCACACCGGAAATGCGGAAACGATGGGGTCCAGTGACGCGCCGAGCGTCAATCCCAGCACAGCATACACTAAAATGACGATGTGATAACTGGAGAAGGGAGACGTTTCTCCAGTTTGCAGGATCTACGCAATGCCGCCTCCTGCAAGACTACCCAAGCTGTCGCGAGCGATCCTGCAAGTTGATACCAAGCGAAGACCTGAGTGCGACTGTCGTCAGGGAGGATCTGCGTAAGAGCCGATTGCTCGATGGCGAGGAGAGTCTTACCTCATCAGTAACTTTTCTTCACCTTTTTCTGATTTCCTCATTTTTTCTCCATCCCCAATACAATAAAAAAATAGGGGACCAATCATCGTTGGCATTGTGGAATTCAAAGGTTCCGGGGTTCCCTTCAAACTATGGACTGCATATGTGGCAAAGATGGTAATGGCTGAAGGAATCAGCACTGAAAGAACCAACGCCGCGGTTTTGTGGTTGATTTTTACGGCTAAATTTTCACACATTTTTACAGTAAAACCGCTCACCAAAAATGTATAAGCCATTTGCTTTAAAGCCGCTGTGGCAGCAGGAAGGAATCCGTGATCGGAATTGATGAACCAAATGCTTCCTCCCATCACACCGGCAATCATAAATCCTGTTTTAGAATCAAAATGTCGACGCCAGGAGTCATAAAGACTCCCTGCAATCCTCGCGCTTTTGATTTTGACAGTTTTACCCAACATAGAGCATGACATGCTAAATGTCTCGTAAAGTTGTAATTGGACGCGCTTGTGTGAAATACAATATATTGTTTTGGCACGCCCATTCCATATCCAGCGGCTTGCGGTAGTGCATTTCAGCCTGTGCGGCAAATCTTGCCAGTTCAATGACTTTGTCATCACTTAGTTTTTGTTGCGACTGTATATCTTCCGGCACTTTTATTTCATGATTTGTGCCGTCTACTATCGCTAACCGCACGTCTTGCACGGCAATTCTTTTGTTCAATATGGCGAATGATTTTTTATCAACAGTATAGGAATCGGGGGTTGTTTGTCCAGAAACGATAAACTCTCCCAAGCCATAAACAGCTTCAATGATTATCCTGTCCTGGGTAGCCGTTATCGGATCCACTGTAAAACAAATGCCAGATGCATCCGGCTGGCTCATCTTCTGCACCACAACTGCTACTTTCACTTTGTTACGATCAATATTTCTCGCTCTGCAATATTCGATAATTCTCGGCTGGTTTATAGAGTCCCAACATTTCCCAATGGACTCGAGCAGAGTAGCTCGGTGTACGTTCAGGTATGTTTCAAATTGCCCGGCAAAGCTGTCCTTCGGAGAATCTTCGGCGTTCGCGCTGCTTCGCACCGCCACATATTCGGTTCCGAGCCTGTCAAATTCCCCTAAAATTTCTTTTTTGTAATCTGCAATGTTTTTCCCGTATATTTCGGTTGTCAGAATAAATCCAGGCGGGACATTCAATCCCAATGAAACCAACTCTCCCAGGCTCGCGCCTTTCCCGCCAACCAGATAAACGTCTTTGTTTGTTACAGAAGCAATAGTTGTTATCAATTCCTTTCTTTTTTCCTTCGGTTCCAGTGGCGAATCAGTATCCATATTGGCGGCATTGCTATTGTGCTCTGCTTTTATGTTACTTTTGAAGTTTAGAGCAAAATCTTGATCTACGATTTGGACTGATCCGGCATCGCCATCAACCAATACGAAATCGCCGTCTTTTATTACAGATGTCGCTGATTCTGTGCCCACTACGGCGGGGATACCCAATTCTCTGCTTACAATCGCCGCATGACACAACGCACCTCCCTTGTCGGTAATGATGCCGCGCGCCATAACCATAAGCGGCACAAATGATGGATTTGTTGACTCAATAACTAAAATGTCTTCCGCCTGGAATTTGTAAAAATCATTCTGTGAAAGGATCACGCGTGCCTTGCCCGTATTTTTCCCCTTGCTTGCGGCTATGCCGCATATTACGCCGTCCCAATTGTCAGCAAAATGCTTGATTGGAAATTCTCCGGCAAATGGTTCTTTGATATTTGCGGGCGGCAATTGTCGTTTGCGCCTTTCACGCAAAGCCTTACGTTCAATGATAGTGGATTTATTGAAATCGTTTTTTGCTTCCGTACTGCCTTTTATCTCGTCATAAGTTAAGAAAAATACGTCAGATTTGTTCTCCAACTTTTTTTCATGATTAAGCCGCACTCCGATTTCAAGCAAAATTTTCCGGGCAAATGCCTGCCCTTTGTAATAAAAAGGCCGGTCTTCTCGGATGCTCACATAGGACTGAGTCGTTTTCAGCAATTCGAGAAATAATTTTCTGCCGAACGGAATCCATCTTCTGATGTTTTGTAAAACCCGCCCCTCCAATTGCTGTCTTTTTTGCCTTGCTTCTGCAAGATTTTTTTCAGGATCTTTGGGGCTTTGAAGTAACTGCTGCTTTAATGAAACAGCCATTTCAGGTGAGTCTTGCAATGTCAGATGAATTACATCGAGGTCTTGCACGCGATGGCCGAAGATTTCCAGCCACAAGGCGATGTCGGTCGCTTTTCGCAACTCTATACTTGCTTCAATTGATTTGTCGTAAAAACCTTTCAATAAGTCCCGGTAATCGAATTTGCTATATCCTTTCACAAAAACAGGGAAGCACCAGGAAAGCGCATGCTCGAAACCGAAAGAGTAAATACCGACATACAAACTCCATGCGATGTACTCAGCCTCTTTTCGCAACACCGAATCACACAGTTCAAAGAGTCCAGCGAGCGGAAGTTCTTCAATCGGGGTCTTTTTTAATTCGTCTATTTGTATCGAATGCAAAAGTGCCTTTTCCTGCCATTCTGTTTTGGCAGTTCTAATTCCCTTGAGAATTCCAAAAATAAGCTTTGCAAAACCAAACGGAAAAAGGATTCTTCCGTAACTTGATGTAATGTAAAGATAACCATTGAAGACTTTTGAAAATTTTGTTGGCCGGATGCCCATCTTGGCGGCAAACACATTTGACACTGCGCTTTCCAAAAGCGCCGTTTGCCATGTCTCGGCAACCGGTGAAAGCGGCTCCCGCCACCACTCGGAAAAGATTCTGCTTCTGCACCATTTTGAACGCATCGTTATTTGATAGCGCGTGGTTCTCACGAAATATTCCTTTCTTGGATGGACCATTTGATTTCTGGTGTTAGTATCACAGCGCAATATCAGACAATCAGAACAGACCGGTTGCCATGCCTAAACCAACCAGGATCAACAACGCGCCGACGATAATTTGCAGGGTGCGCAGGGTGATTTTTTTGATCAGACGGGAACCGATAAAGGCTCCCAGAAAAGCTGCCAACGTGGCCGCTAACACCAAGCCCCAGATTTCTTTTACCCCCATGAAACTGACGGCGTAAAAGCTCAAGCCATAGACAAGCAGGCGTGCCGCATCCACAATCACTGCCGAAACCGTGCCGGTTCCAACGAAGGCTTCTTTATCCAACCCAGCCTTGATCAGGAATGATGCGCGCAGCGCGCCCTGGTTTCCCGACAACCCGCCGAAGAACCCGGAAAGCGCCCCACCCAGCGGCAGGTATTTTTGTTCGAAAGTCAGTTTGTTGAAGTATGGAATCAACTCGAACAACGCAAATAGGATGATCAAGATCCCGATGACCAGCTTTACAACCGTAATCTCATATTCCCGGCCACCCAGGTGATAGGTATACAGAGGAGGAAAGTTGGCAGACAAATTCAACAACATTGCCCCAAACATGGCGGCAATGGCCCCTGGGATGGCAAAACGCAAGACTACACCCCAATTAGCCTTTCTGCCCACCAAAACGACTTTGAAGACATTATTCGCCAGATGTACAACGGCAGTCGCGGCGATGGCAATTGGAACAGGAAAGAACAAGGCGAAGGCAGGCATCAACACCGTTCCCAAACCGAAACCGGAGAACAGGGTCAGCGCCGAGACCAGCGCTGCCGCCAGACATACAACAAGATATTCCATTTTGAACCTCAAGATTTAAGAAGAATTTGCGAATCGTTATATCGAATTTCGTTATCGATATACGATATATAATATTTCCATTCGTTGATTTTGTCAACCCACTGCTATGAAATTTGATGGGCATGGGGGAAAAGCCCCAATTTATCCAATTAGTAATGACTATTCAATGACATTCTTAATATTGTATTAATGTTTGGGCGGTTGTAGGATATTTTACAGGCGAAAACCGATAACGTCTTCAGTAAACGATTTTAGTAATAAGAAAAAAAAATGATCCACAAGATCTTTTCTACGGAGGTGAACAGAACAATACATTGCACGCTGCCAATAAAAGACCTTACTAATCTTAATATCTCAAGGAGAATGCAAATGAAGAATAAATGGAATCTGATAAAGCTCATTGCCATTCCTGTGAGCCTTTTGATTCTCGCGGCGCTGTTCGCTGCCTGCGTCCAGCAGACCCCATCTCCCACCGCCATCCCGCCAACTGCGGTGCCTTCCACACCTACAGCGACCCCGATTCCAGCAACAGCTAGCGAAAAGTGCCTTTTCTGTCATGGCATCGAAAATATCGCCATGATGGTCGGCCAGGAGGCGGTTCCCGTTTATGTGGACATTACAGCCTATCAGCAATCCAAGCACGGCGAAGTCGAATGCGTTGAGTGCCACATCAACATAGACCCCACCCCACCGCACAATGCCAACCGGATATTTGGAAGCTGGGCGCGCTTTAGCCTAAAGGATACTGACGTCAATCTATCACGTAACTTTTACAGTGTCCCTGCAGAGGCATGCCTGGCCTGTCACGATGATGCAAAATACGCGGCATTCTCCCAAAGCGAGCACGCCACCATCAAGGACATGAAGTCCAACGCTGATGGAAGCCCACGCGCCGAGATCACGATCAAAGGTTCCGATGGACAGGATTATCACGCCAATGAAAACTTTGATGCCAAAGACTGCGAACGCTGTCACATCAACACCAATTGCGGCACCTGCCACTGGGCTTCCACTATCAAGCAAAAACAGGAAGGCAATGTTCTCGACCTTTGGACGAGTTACGACAAAGACAGCGACGCCGCCAAGGGAGCAATGACAGAGTTCGGAATGGATTGGACGGTCAATGTCGCATCCCACGACTTCCGAAGCGCCGAGGAACTGACTTCCTCAAACGATGTCTGTACCGCGTGCCACATTGGGTATTATCAGGGTGACATGTCGGTTTCGGCTATTGATCTGGAGGGGACGGGCGTCCGCCGCCATCCTCAGGTCCAGGAACTGGCATTGTCTGCGCAGCGCGGCATCCATGAGAAGATGAACCTTTGCACTGATTGCCACATGGATATTCATGAGATGGTATTCCAAAACTCCGAGCACGGTGCCCGCCTCGGAGGAGCAACTCAGTGCGTGAACTGCCACGAGGAAAAAGCGATGACGGGTGAGACCCACAAGACCGTCACCTGCATTGCCTGTCACGACGCGGAACTTGGCGTTCACCTGGACGATGGAATGGTATATCCGATGGCATTGAAACATAACCTTGAGGAAAGCTGGCCTTCACACAACCTGACCCTCGAGATTCAATGTACGAAATGTCACTTTTCCGGTAATGAAGTCGGAGCACCGGAAACCGTAACCGAAGGGGATATCCATCAGTAATAGCCTTCTCGGCTGACATATCTTCAAAAAGGAGTAGATGGCATTCATGCAGGTTTCACCTGCATGAATGCCATCTCTTATTAGACGGTTCAACCGTCCTTTTTGCAAACGCATCCACAAATTTCCGCTATAATTGATTTATTCATTACGCTTCCACAACAAACGGTGGCAAGCTGTATTTGTTGTTATTCTTCTCGCCGCGCCTTATCTGAAGGACCGTCATTGCCAATATGCCAGCAGCAAAAACCAACAAAATCACACGTGATCTTTTTCTGGGCTTCATTCGCCTTCATATCCTATACCATGCATCGCAGGATGCCATCTTCGGCTTGGATATGATCCGTGAGCTCGCCACACATGGATATCAACTCAGCCCTGGTACGCTTTACCCGATTTTGCATGGCATGGAAGGGGATGGTTTCCTGCGTTCAGACAAGCAGGTCGTGGATGGCAAAATCCGCAAGAATTATTACATTACCAAAGACGGCAGGACGGCTCTCAAGGAAGCAATCATAAAGGTGCGCGTATTGATGGATGAAGTGGGTATCATATCAAGCTGAAACCATAATTTCCTTACCACTTTTTTTGAAATAACCGGGCGATTATCTTCTTCGGTTACGGGCCGGTGGTGGTTATCGATAAACAGGCGTCAGGATGAATCCTGACGCCTGTTATTTGTTACTGAACTGGGAAATCGAGTTCTTCCTTGTAGTCCAGTTCACCTTTACGCACATAAACGGTCAATTTCCAGTCACCTGAATCACTAAAGTTGGCTTTGATGGAATATTTTCCTCCCCCCAGATCAGTGGCCTGACCGCTCATACCCATCCCTGCCATTGCAGGATGCTCTGCTTCCACATCCACTTTGACGCCTTCAATCGGGGCATCGTTGCCATCGGTAACGCTGAAGACCAACTCCACATCGCCCTTTACAGCAGGGGCGGGAATGGTTTCCAACTTAATGCTTACTTGACTTGTGGAAGTTGTCTCGGCGGGCGCTGGCGCGCTTCCACAAGCCGACAAAATCAAAGCCAGAGCCATTAACGAAAAGATCATTACCTTTTTTATTCGCATGTTTCCTCTTGGAAGTGTAGGATAGCCCCTAAATATAAGGATTTCGCCATTTCCAAGCCAGCGCAATTTGACGTGGTTGGAGATAGGCTAAATAGCTTATTCCGCCTTTGAATTGGGAAGCAGCACCTAGGGCTCAAACGCCTGCAGAATTGAGTGGATCAACCATCTGGCGGTCACAATCCGCCATCCCATGATTCGAACGATGAATGTAAAGAACCTACAAAGAAATGGACTGGATTGTATAAGCAGAATTGCTTATCGAACTTGAGCAATCTGGCGCAAGACGTACAAAGACATAAAGGCTATCATAAGCAAAAAGGAGATCATTTATGAAGCGTTATCTCATTCCCCTCGCTGCATTCCTGCTTGGTTCCACGCTGATGGCCGGATTCTATTTTGGAATTCTCACCTGGGCACAAGGTTGGGATTACGCCGCAAGTCAATTCTCGTTCAACCGCTGGTACGTACTGCCGATATTTGTTACCTTGGGCATCCAGGCTGCGCTCTATTCCATCCTGCGTTTCCGCCTGTTCATCCCAACTACATCCACGGGTCACACGGGCGCGCTGATGGGAACCAGCGGCGGCACATCGGTTACCGCGATGGTTGCCTGCTGTCTCCATCACGTTACCGATGTTCTCCCCATTCTTGGCTTGAGCGCTGCCGCCACTTATCTCACCCGCTATCAGCGCCCATTCATGCTCGTTAGCCTTGGTTTGAACATCCTTGGCATCGTCGTCATGCTCATCATTCTCTATCGTGAACGGCAGAAATTACAACCCGTTCAAAAATTACAACCTATTTTGGAGACCGAATGAGACGTTTTATCCCGCCTCTTCTCTTAATCCTGACCCTCATCCTGGCTGCCTGTTCTACAGTTTCCTCTTCGGATCAAACCCCGCCTCAAGCTGATCCCGTTTCGACGCAAAGTCCCGATGCTGTAGCGGGAGAATCTGATTCCTCTTCAAATGATTCTGCCGTCCGCATTGACGAGCAGGGTGCGATTATCTTTGAAATCACTCCGCTCAACCTCGCCTCACCAACAAATACTTTCGATTTCGATGTAGCACTGACCACTCACTCCATTGACTTAAGCATGGATCTGGCAACAGTTTCCACTCTTACAACTGACACAGGTGTCAGCGTGGAATCAACTCTCTGGGATGCGCCGCGCGGCGGTCATCACGTGGAAGGCAAGTTGATCTTTCCCGCGACAAAGGATGGCAAACCCATCCTCAAAGGTGCGACAAAGCTCACCCTCACCATCCTTAATGTGGATGCGTCTTCACGCATCTTCGAATGGGACTTGAAATAATAAGTTTGCAAAGGAGGAAGGCATGACTCATAAACGAAACATCAGCCGTCGTGACTTCATAAAAGCCACCACTGCTTTTGTTGGGAGCTTGATTGGGGTAGCTATTGGACTTCCCTCCATTGCATACCTACTCTCGCCCTCTCTCCGCAAAACGGAGGATGCATCAGTCGTGGACCTCGGCTCGCTGGATAAATACCCAATTGGGATTCCTACCTTGTTTGAATTTACCCGTACCAAGGTAAACGGCTGGGAAAGGACAGGTATGAGTTACGGCGTTTATGTTCTGCGCCAGACCGAGAAGGATGTGCGCGTATTCTCAGACATTTGCACCCATCTTGCCTGTCGAGTCTCATGGCATCCTGATCAACAGCATTACATTAGTCCCTGTCATGATGGGCACTTTGATATCGCAGGCAATAACATCAGCGGTCCACCGCCACGCCCGTTGGACGAATTTATTACTAAAGTTGAAGATGGCAATTTATATATAGAGTTGCCGGCATTCAAACGGATTTCGTAAATACATAATTGCGAGCGGGCGTTCTTCGCGAGAAGATTCGTGGATTTCACGAGATTACTTCGATGGAAAGCTCGCCTTGGCGGTTTGTCTGGCTCGCAGCGATATATAAAAATAGGAGATCAAAATGAACAAGAAACACATGCTGATTATGCTCATCTGCTGTCTGCTTCCAATCGCAGGCTTTGCCGCTGTATTTTTATTCAAGATCCCACTAAACACAGCTTTGCTTGTGGGGCTGGCCTTGCTTTGCCCATTATCTCATCTGCTCATGATGGGACAGATGAGACACGATCATGGAAACGAACCGCAAGCCGCTCATTCCGATATTGAATCCGATCATGAGAAAAAGTGACAATCCTATCTCTCGGCGTGACTTCTTAAAACTCGCCGCATTGAGCACAGGAATGTTCGCCTTTCGACCTTTTTCAAGGCAAGCCTTGCCTGAATTTCCCCAGGCGGATTTATTAGGACGCGTCACTGTTGGCAAGGTGGATATTTTTGCACGCCCAGACGCGAGCAACCAGATCGTAGGTGCTCTTTATGAGGACCAGGTTATTCCCTGGATTCGGGAGGTGGTCGGTCCGATGCCTGGCAGAATCAATCAGCGTTGGGTAGAGACCCCATATGGCTATGTCTGGGGAGGAAATTTGCAACCCGTTTTCAACCTTCCAAATATGCCTGTGAATACCTTGCCATCCACAAGTCTTGGTTCTGGTATGTGGGTAGAGGTTACGGTTCCTTACGTGGATCTGATTCTTGATAACCCTCCATCGCGCGCGCCCTGGCTTCAATATCGCGAATCCATTGGATTGCCGGCGCGGTTTGTTTACAGCCAGATTGTCTGGGTGGATCAGGTCCGCAACGAGGCAGATGGAAAAGTCTGGTATCGGTTAAATGAACGTTTCGGATCTGGCGATCTGTTCTGGGGTCTGGCAGAGGCGTTTCGCCCGTTGACAGCGGATGAAATCGCTCCAATCAACCTGGAAGCAGAAGAAAAACGAATTGTGGTCAACATCGATTACCAGACCCTGTCCTGCTTTGAAAGAGATAAGGAAGTTTACTTTGCACGGATTTCCAGCGGCGCCTGGTACGATGCTTGGGGTAACCTTACCGATGCATGGGCGACGCCCACTGGAGAGTTCCCCATCTGGCGCAAAGCGGTTTCCCTTCCGCTAAGTGGCGGCAGTGCCTCTGCTGGTTGGAGTCTGCCTGCAGTTGGTTGGGTAAGTCTGTTTGTTGGAACTGGCGTTGCCATTCATTCCACCTACTGGCATAACAATTATGGAGAACCATCCTCAAGAGGCTGTGTCAATGCCAGTCCTGAGGATGCGAAATGGATTTTTCGCTGGAGTATGCCTACAATCCCGTATGACCCTGGCGATGTC
>JACPVC010000171.1 GCA_016191955.1 Chloroflexota bacterium | reverse complement strand
ATCCCACATTGGATGGGAAAATAGTCGACCCAGATAAGTTTTTATTCGTGCCTTTTCTTCAGCCGTTAATTCGGGTCTGTATAATAATTTTGTGCGTTCATCCTCGGTCTTTATATTGAAAGTGTTGATAATTATATCTTTGAGATACGGCCCCCAAGTTAAGACTGATCCTTTGTGCCAGATACGACGCGCCTTTAATTGAGGATTACTTATAGATACATTACGCTGACGTTGAACCCATTCGCTTAGAGAACTTTCTTCGACTATCAGCTCTGCCAATGCTTGAAAATTGGCTACTTCCTGATTGCGGTAATCTTCAACGGCATCAAATCGTGCTGTAGAAGGTTGAAGATATAAGCAATACGGGAAGATGGTTAAATTCATTATCTCTTGTGTGATGGGGAAAGAAGCGTCTTTTGACGCTTCCGCCACAAACGGTGCAAGAGCAGATTTAGAAAGTGCATTTTCTTTTATTGCAGCGCGGAATACATTATTAGAATGTTCTTGCTTGGGACGTGGCAAACGCGTATCCTCAGGTTGACACCGCCGCGGGAACGCGTTTGGGGCGTGAGCGTCGGGGTTGTCCGGTTGCCGGTATGGGACGACTTGATCGCAAGTTTGAGCCCGCTGCGTTATTTGGACACCCGCGGAAACTAATCTGGGACGGCAAAAGCCGGAACCCGCATCGGTAGTTGCAACTCTAACCCTAAAATCCACGTCCCACACCTGCCCCGAGGCACTTTCGGGGAACCACAGATACAAGGAGTGTAGCATGAAATTTCCAAAAGATACAAGCGGGATAGAAAGGTACATTGCCCTGGACATTCACAAAGAATACACGCTGGCAGGGGGACAAAACGCCCACCAGGAATGGGTGATGCAGCCGCGGCGAGTGGGGATCGGAAAGTTTTGTGAGTGGGCTGAGGCGAACCTGCGGGTAGGAGATGCGGTGGTGATCGAGACGACCACCAATGTGTGGGACATCTACGATATTGTTGCGCCGCGGGTGAGTTATGCGGTGGTGGCGCATGCGGGGGCGGTGCGACAGATCGCCGAAGCGCGGGTCAAGACGGACAAGGAGGATGTGAAGCGCTTGATCCGCCTGCTGATCGCGGACATCGTGCCGGAGGTGTGGGTGCCGCCGCTGGAAGTGCGCGAGTTGCGCGGGATGATCTCGTACCGCAACCGGCTGGTGAAGATGGGGACGATGATCCGAAATCGCCTGCAAAGTTTGATCCACCGACACAACTTGACCCTGCCGAAAGGCGGGCTGACCGATGCGGCGTGGTGGGAGGCGCAGCCGATGAGTGCGCTGGAGAAGATCCAAATTCGGCAGGAGTTGGCGATGCTGGCGGAGATGGACCAACACAAAGGGGAGGTGGATGCGGAGTTGGGACGCCAATGCCTGGGAGCGAGGTGGGGTCCACTGGCGGTGCGGCTGCTGCAACTGCCGGGGTTTGGGGTGATCCTCGCCATGATCGTTCTGGCGGCCATCGGCGACATTACCCGCTTTGAAAGTTCGAAGAAACTGGTGGGCTATTCGGGCTTGGGAGCGGGCGTGCATGACAGCGGGAAGGAGCACATCGAGAAACGGATCACCAAAAGTGGGCGGAAGGAACTGCGCTGGGCGCTGGTGGAAGCGGCGTGGCGCGCCATCCGCATCTCGCCGTACTGGAAAGAGCAATACGAAATGTACTTGAAGCGAATGAGGAAACCCAATCAGGCGATTGTGGTCATTGCGCGCAAGTTGCTGGTGGCGGTCTGGCAGGTGCTGACGAAGGAAGAAACGGACCTCCACGCCAGCGAGGAAGATCTGGCTTACAAGATGCTGGTCTTGTCGTGGGACCTGAATGAGGACGTCCGCATGGGCTTGACCTACAAACAGTTCGCCAAATACGCCCTGATGAAGTTGGGCATCGAGACCGACATCACGCGCTTTGTGCGGAAGAATGTGCCGCGCCGGGTGGCGTCGAGAGAGGAAACGCTGGCGCGAATGGAGGAACTGGGCTTGACCTGCTAATGGACAAAGTGGTTAGAAGTCGTACAATACAGGAATGGCAAAGCGAACATTCACACTGACAGAAGCGGAACGGAAAGAATTGTTACGAGCCTACCGGACATGCAAAAATGTAGCCACACGCACACGGTACCAGGCTGTTCGTCTCTACGGTGAAGGCTACCCGGTCAACGAGATTGAGCAGATCACCGGATGCAGTCGAACCAGCTTGATGGAATGGTGTCGGGCGTACCGAGCCGATCCCTCTCAAGGGCTGGTCGACAAACGAGCCGGTGGTAATCGTGCCAAACTGAGCAAGTTGCAGATAGAAGAATTGCAACAAACGCTGCATCAATACACACCCAAAGAGCGATTGGGGCCAAAAGCCAGCAAAGCTGATGGGCAATTCTGGAGCGTGGAAGATCTGGCACTGATTGTTCGAGAGAAACATGGTGTTGAGTACCATAGCCGTACTTCGTACAGTTGCCTGTTGCGTCTGTGTGGGTTCAGTTACCAGAAGACCGAGAAGGTTTTCAAGTCTCGCAGCCAGACCCAGGTGGCTGATTTTGAAGAACAGCTCGAAAAAAACTGATCGATGTGGTGCAAGAAGCACCTGATACAGTCTTTTTGGCCGAAGATGAAGCTGGATTGTACCTGCAAGCCACTACCTGCTATGTCTGGTCTCCAACTGGGCAAACACCAATTGTGCGAGCCGATCCAGGACGAGCCAAGACACATTTCTATGGCACATTGAACCTGCAAACCGGACAAGAGATCGCTATGTGTTCTGACCTGATGAATGCAGAAGTTTCAGCGCAACACTTGGAGATGCTCCTGGATGCCAATCCGGACGTGCCTATCGTTCTGCTTTGGGATCGTGCTCCCTGGCATCGAGGCCAACCCATTGACAATGTGCTGAAAGAGCATCCTCGTTTGGAAATCATTTTCTTTCCAACAGCCAGCCCAGACTTGAACCCGCAGGAACATGTTTGGAAAGCTGTTCGTAAAGAGGTGAGCCATAATCACTTGGAAGCGCGGCTTCCAAAATTAGCTGAACGCTTCTTGACCAAACTCAATTCGAGTACTTTCAAAAGCTCTTTCCTGGATAAATATGGCTACACTGCTATTTGTCCGATGTTTAACTGATTTGTCTAT
>JACPVC010000170.1 GCA_016191955.1 Chloroflexota bacterium | reverse complement strand
CACCTTACGCACCTGCGCTTCGACTACGAGCGGGACGAACACCCGCTCTCCGCTCAGCGCGGCAGCCGCCCTGAGCGGAGCGACGAGGGAACGTCGAGGAGCGCAGTCGAAGGGTGAAGGACGCAAGAAAGTGAAAATTGCATAAGGTGAGTTAATCATAAGGCTTACGCAAAACCCCAAGAGCAGTCCACAAATTACGTGAATTGTTTAAAAATTCGTGGCAATTCGCGTCATTGGCGGCAAAAGATTTTGAACTGTGTAAGTACCTATCCAAAAATTGCTCTCGCCGCAGTCCTCGGCGGCGAGGACGCCGCCGTGAGCTGAAAATATTCGGATAGGTTGTAAATTACAGAAAACCCTACCAAAGTACGGGGAGCGATCCGCTCTTAACGGCTATATTGGCTTTGGGAATCTGCAACTGTGTCAGGATATCTTCGTATACTCTCACGCTGCAATTTTTGCAAAACCGTCCAATCACATTCTTTCTAAGGAAGCCCAATATGAAAAATAAGGTCATCATCACCCTCGCCCTCCTCGGCCTGCTTGCCGCCGGCTGCGGAGCGCCCACCCCCACCGCCGAAGCTACCCCCATTCCCACTGTCGAAGCCGACGATACCATCATTGCCGAGGGGAAACTTGAACCCGTGAATTACACCGAAATCTCCCTGAACAGCAGCGGACTGGTCAGCGACCTCCCTGTAGAGGAAGGCGATAAGGTTGCCACTGGAGATGTCATTGCGGTTGTACGCTCGGAAGAGGCACAGTCTCTCGAAGATGCGCAAGCCAAAGCCACCCAGGAACTCACCGAAGCCTATCAAGAGTATCGCGACGCTCAAAGCAGGCTGGATGATTTCGATGTCCCTGCGCGGTGGAAGGATATGACTCCCACCGAAGCGATCTCAACCTCTCTCGAAAAATTGAATGTTGCTCGTGAAGAGTTCGAGCCTTACAAACATCTCGACGCTAAATTATTAAAGTACGAAGAACAAAAACCGGATTTTTCCGAGATGACCCAAGAGGAAATGGATGTGTATGAAGCCAGCCTTGAGGATCGCACAGACGACAACCGCCCCTTGAACGGCGAAGCGCGAGTGAAGAAAAAGGCGTTGGATGAAGCCTGGGAACTTTACCGCATCGCCATCCGCTGGCTGGAATTGGAGAGCAACTACAAAAATGCGCAGGTCCGGCTCGCCAATGCACAGGCAGACTATGACGCGCTTGAAGATATCGATTTCTCGCTTGATACCGCCGCCTTACGCGCCATCCTCGCCAATGCCGAACTGCGCGCCCCGCATGCGGGTGTGATTACCAACCTCGACCTCAAAGTCGGTGAATTCGCCGCCTCCGGCTCCCCGGTTGTGACGATTGCCGACACCTCCAAATGGCTGGTCAAGACCAGCGACCTGACCGAGATCGACGTGGTCAACATCGCAGAAGGCCAACCCGTCACCATCAAGCTGGATGCCATTCCCGGCAAGGAATTCAAAGGCAACGTGCTTTCCATCAGCCAGAACTTCTCCGAGAATCAGGGCGATGTGGTCTATGAAGTCACCATCCTGCTCACCGACCTCGACCCGTCCATGCGCTGGGGCATGACCGCTGTGGTTACGTTCGAATAATAGGTAGCGCGACATAATATGTCGCGCTACAGGAAATTATCTATGGCTATATCATTCTTCAAACCTAAAGCGGAAACAAGCACAGTCGAAGAACGGCCCATGATCGACCTGCGCAGCGTGGATAAATTTTATAAAACCGCCGTCGGTGACTATCGCGCACTGACCGATGTGGACTTGCAAATCCAGGCAGGCGAATTCGTCAGCATCATCGGCAAATCGGGCAGCGGCAAGACGACCCTGCTAAACATGATCACCGGCATCGACCGCCCATCGAACGGCGAGGTGTGGGTCAACGGCACCGCGGTGCATGGGTTGAACGAAAACCGCATGGCACGTTGGCGCGGAAAAAACCTTGGCGTTGTGTTCCAATTCTTTCAACTGCTGCCGATGATCTCGGTCATCGAGAACATCATGCTGCCGATGGATTTCTGCCGCATGTATACCCCCATCGAACGCCGCAAACGCGCCATGGAATTGCTCGAGTTGGTGGAACTGGCAGACCACGCGCACAAACTGCCCACCGCGCTTTCCGGCGGGCAGCAGCAACGTGTGGCAATTGCGCGCGCACTTGCCAACGATCCGCCCGTCGTCATCGCAGACGAGCCGACGGGTAACCTTGATTCCAAGACCGCCGAGTCCGTCTTTGCGCTGTTCAACAACCTCGTGGGGAAAGGCAAGACCATCATCATCGTCACACACGACAGCGCGATGGCAAAACGCACGCATCGCACCGCCCTCATCGCGGACGGCGAAATCGTCAACGAGTATGTGGCGAAGGCGATGCCAACATTCACCCATACTCAACTTTTGCAAGCCACAAAATCTGCGAAGACGCTGAATTTTGACGCAGGCGCCATGATCCTCTCTGAAGGCACAAATGCGGATACGTTCTACATCGTTTCAAAGGGAACAGTGGAAGTCATTTTGCCGCGCCCGAATCAATCAGACGTGGTCGCGCTTCAACTCGGACCCGGAAAAGTGTTCGGCGAAATGGAATTTTTCCACGAGAAGAAACATCGCGCCTCCATCCGCGCCTCAGAGTCGGGAGCGGTGGAAGTCCTTGCCATCGGGTACGACAAGCTGACAGAATTGCTAGAGCAGTCCGACGTCACGCGTGAGGCGCTGCACCAGATGGCAGACAAGCACCAGGGAGAGAATCTGTCCTGGAGGGGAGTCGCGTCATGATCGGCAGTCGTTGGAAAAAAGTCTGGACTGATTTTTGGGGTAACCGCGGGCGCACGTTCCTGATTATCGTCACCATTGCGGTGGGGGCGTTCGCAGTGGGCTTCAACAGCAACCTGGGCTTTTATATGAACGAAAGCATGGACGATGATTTCCTTTCCGCCAACCCGTCTGAAGCAGAGATATATGCTTCGGGCATCAATGACGATACCGTGGAGATGGCACGCGAAGTGCCGGGCGTGGAAGCAGTGGAAGGATATTCCAGCGTGAACGCGCAGATCATGCGCCCTGATGGAACGAAGGCGAATATCATATTCACGGCAGCGGAGGATCCCTCCGCGCTGACGCTCAACCTGCTCAAGCCTGCGCTGGGCGAGACCAGCATTCCTGTGTATGGCGATAAACAAGTCATTCTTGATGCCAGTGCCATGTCGCTTGGGTATAAACCCGGGGATACGATCATTATCGAATTGAGTGACGGCAAGCAGCGCGAGGTAACGTTTGCCGGGT
Organism: Chloroflexota bacterium; assembly: GCA_016191955.1. Lineage (GTDB taxonomy): Bacteria > Chloroflexota > Anaerolineae > Anaerolineales > Villigracilaceae > Villigracilis. The sequence goes on along the minus strand of JACPVC010000170.1, from coordinate 47,986 downwards.
ATATGCATGCAGTGACAGGCTTTCCATATAACCTCGCCCAGCAGGTCAACGCGTATGTGACGCCGGACACGCTGGTGTGGTTGGGCGGCAACATCGATGAATATGACAGGTTATCGATCAGCGTTTCGGAAAAACAGACGGACGCCGAACACGTGACCGCCATTGCGCAAAGCGTGGCAGACAAACTCGAACGCGCAGGTTCGACGGTTTATTTCGTGAGCGTGTACCAGCCGGGGCATCATTTTGCATACAGCGTTACACAGGGTGTGTTCTTCGTGTTGGGTGTGCTTGGCTATCTCACCGTGCTACTGAGCGGATTCCTGATCGTCAACACCATCACGGCATTGATGACCCAACACACACGCCAGATCGGCATTATGAAAGCCACTGGTGGAAACGCCATGCAGATATTCTTCATGTATCTGACGCTTATCATGAGTTTCGGTATTGGGGCTTTGTTGCTCGCGGTGCCGCTGGCAAACGGCGCGTCTCAGAACATCGGCGGCGGGATGGCGCAATGGTTAAACTTTTACCCTGTGCCTTATAAGGGTTATTCTTCGACCTTGATACAGCAGGTGATGGTGGCGATTGTCGTGCCTTTGTTGGCGGCCGTCTTGCCGATTTACAACAGCGTGCGCATCACCGTCCGCGAGGCGTTGAGCGATTATGGTTTGGGTGGGAATGCCAAAGCGAAAGAAGAGACGGTCAGCAAAAACTCGGTGATGATCCCGCGCCCAATCCGCATTTCGCTGCGGAACACATTCCGGCGCAAGACCCGGCTGGGACTGACCCTTTTCACCTTGGTGCTGGGCGGCGCGGTGTTCATTGCGGTGTATAACCTGTGGGCATCGTTCGACAAGACCATCGAAGACATTCAAGGCTACTTCCTCGCAGACATCAACATCGCCTTCGACCGCGGCTATCGCTTCGATAAAGTGGCGACAATCGCAGAAAGCATTCCGGGAGTTGTAAGCGCAGAAGGCTGGTTGGAATATACAGGTACGCTCGAAATGGGCGAAGATGAAGCCGGGACGCAAATCCTCTTCGTTGCGCCGCCTTCGACCTCGATCCTGATCGACCCGATCATCACTTCGGGGCGCTGGCTGCAGCCAGGTGATGAAAATGCTATCGTCATCGGCAACCACCTGCTGCAAATCTTCCCCGACCTGAAAGTCGGCGACCGGTTGAAGATCGATATCGATGGCAAGAAAACGGATTGGTTGATCGTCGGAATTTACAGCATTACAGGCAACATCAGCCCGCCGTTGTTGTATGTCAATTATGAATACCTCAGCGTGGTGGTCGGCGAACCGGAGATGGCATATTCCCTGCGCATCGTCACAGACCTACACGACTCCGTGACCCAAAACCGCATCAATGACCAAATTCAGGCGGCATTCGAGGGGCGCGGGATCAACATCCAATCCACGCAGTTGGGCGCGGACTTCATCCGCGACCAGAAGGCGCAGACAGACATCCTCGTGTACTTCATGCTGGTGATGGCGACTCTGATTGCCATCGTCGGTGGACTGGGTTTGATGGGTACGATGAGCATCAACGTACTGGAGCGCACGCGCGAGATCGGTGTGATGCGCGCCATCGGCGCGAGCAATGGCGATATTCAAGCCATCGTTATCACTGAGGGCATGGTCATTGGCATCATCAGTTGGGCAATCAGCATTTTCATCTCGATCCCCATCACGAATGTGCTGTGCTATGGGGTTGGCATGGCGATTCTGACCGCGCCCATGCCTGTCGTTTATGGTGCGAGCGGAGTCATCGCCTGGCTGATCTTCACCATCGTGTTGGGTACGCTCGCAAGCGCATTGCCCGCCCGCCGCGCTTCGAAGTTGACGGTGAGGGATACGCTGGCGTACGAGTAAAGGAGCAGGTATACAAGTAAGCAAGTATACAAGTAGACAAGTAGACAAGTATGCAAGGACGTGGTTATGAACCTGTGTACTTGTCTACTTGTATAGTTACTACTGCCCTCCCCCACAACTTCCACATAATTCCTCCATTTCTGTGTAATACCTGCATGAGAGAATATTCTCAGGTTTACAAATGGAGGTAAACATGAAAAATACAAAATGGATTTGGCGTGTACTCGCTGTTTTACTCTCTCTCGCGGTTTTGGCTGGAGTCGGCTTTACGGGCTTCCGCGTGGGCGTGGTGCAGGGAGCGAACCTGACGGCGGATGGAGCAGCGATCTCGTTCCATCACGGGCGCGGGTTTGACAACGACATGTCTGGCGATGGCTTCAGCATGCGCGGCCTCGACCATGGACGCAATTTCAGCGGACACGGCAACTTCGGCGGGCGCGGTGGATTTGGCTTTTTCTCCCCGTTGTTCGGCTTGTTTCATCTTGCAGTGTTTGGCGGTTTGATCTGGCTGGCGTACACCTTCGTCAAACGCAGCGGATGGCGGGTGGTCAACGTCAATGCGCAGCAAACTGCTCCAGCATCTGCGCAGGCGGAAGCCGAAGAGAAAAAAGACGAGGCGTAGTCCACTGCTTGTAGCGCCAAACCAGCACCCGTCTTGAAAGAGGCGGGTGTTTTATTCTGATGCTCAAGGCGCCGTCCCCGGCGCCGGGGACGGCGCCTTGAGCATAATTAATCCACACACTTTCTTCACAGCAATTATGGGATAATCGAATCATGCCGCAAACCATCCTCATCGTGGACGATGAACGACGCATGGTCTCCCTTCTGCAAAGTTATCTTGAGCAGGAGGGTTACCGTGTTGCAACCGCTTACAACGGACGCGAGGCGTTGGATGTGGCACGCCACGAAAACCCAGACCTGGTGGTGCTCGACATCATGATGCCGGAGATGAACGGCTACGAATTCATGAACGCCCGCCGCGCCGAAAGCGACACGCCCATCATCATGCTCACCGCCAAAGTGGAGGATGACGATAAGATCATCGGGCTTGAACTCGGCGCGGACGATTATGTGACCAAGCCTTTCAAACCGCGCGAGTTGATGGCGCGCGTGCGCAACGTGCTGCGCCGCGCCGGGAAGAACGAACCGAAGGGACAAACCCTGAAGGTGCTCGACATTACCCTCAACCGCGAAACCCGCGAAGTGACCATCGGCGACCGCAACGCAGACTTGACCCCCTCCGAATTCGACCTGCTTGCCGCGCTCATGTCTGCGCCGGGAAAAGTCTTCTCGCGCCTCGACCTGCTCGATGTGATTCAAGGCGTGCGCTATGAAGGCTATGAACGCACGATTGATACCCACATCAAAAATCTGCGCGCCAAAGTGGAAGATGACCCGCGCAAACCAACCCACATTGAAACGGTATACGGCGTGGGTTACCGATTGAGAAAAAGTTAAAACCTTCAACCACAAAGGTACGAAGGAACACAAAGGAAAGATTTTAAACCTTCGTGACACTTTGTGCTCCTTCGTCGTAAAGAAATTAAGCTCTTCCGTTTTTGACGGGATCAAGATCAAAACCACAAGTTCTCTGCCGCGAATTTCACGAATTTTCGCGGATTGGAAATAGAATTCGCGTAAATTGGCGACATCGTGCCCGTAGGGTAAATTCGCGGCTAAGGTTTTTGAGTTTTCCCGCTAATTACGCCAGAGCCAAAAAATCAATATGCGTCTCTCTACCAAACTCATCCTCGCGTTTTTGCTGATCAGCATTTTCAGCACGGGCATTATCGTGCTGTCTTCGCGCATCCTCGTCAGCCACGAATTCGAACGCTTTATCAACGACCGTTACGAAGCCGAACTCGCAGAATCTCTTGCCGATTTTTACAGCCGTCACGGGAACTGGGATGGAGTTGAAAAAGAATTCAGACGTTTCGGACATGAAGAACCCTGGTCGCACAGCGACGCAACGCCGCTCAACTTCTCGATTGCCGATAAAAATGGAACCATCGTTGTCGCCGGTTTCGACCGCAAGTCCGGCGAGCCATGCAGCGAAGAGGAGTTTGAAAACGGGTATCCCATTCAATCGGACGGCGAAATCGTCGGCGTGCTTCTGCTGCCCGGCGCGCCCGAACGCAGTCCGCTTGATTATGAATTCCTGCGCCGCCTTAACGGCTCGATCTTTTTGAGTGCCATTGCCACACTTGTGCTTGCGCTCTTCCTCGGCGTCCTGCTTTCGCGCAGCATCTCGCGCCCCATTCAAGAACTTACCAAAGCCACGCATCACATGGCAGATGGCAACCTCGGACAGCAAGTGCCCGTCCGCTCGCGTGACGAGCTCGGCGAACTCGCCCAATCCTTCAACAAGATGAGCGCCGACCTCGCGCGCTCCTTCAACCTGCGCAAGCAAATGACGGCAGACATCGCGCATGAACTTCGCACCCCGCTCAGCCTGATCCTCGGTCATGCGGAGGGCGTCAAAGACGGCGTACTGCAACCTTCGCGCGAAAACTTCGAGATCATTCGCGAAGAAGCCGAACGCCTCGAACACCTCGTCAACGATCTGCGGACTCTGTCGCTTGCCGATGCCGGTGAACTTTCTGTGGATTTCCAAGCTGTGGATGTAAACAACTTAATGAGCGACATCCACGCCCATTACTTGACTCTGTTCAACCAGAAACGCATCACACTTAATCTCGAGCCCTTCGATCAAACTCAGGGCAAGCCTGCTCCGGGTATCCTGAAAGCGAATCTTGACCCAAGCCGTTTTGCCCAAGTCCTCAACAACATCCTCGACAATGCCCTGCGCCACACCCACGAAGGCGGACGTGTGGAATTGCAAACTCAGCTCGCAGAAAGCAGAATCCAACTGTCTGTTAAAGATAGCGGCGAAGGCGTCTCATCCGAAGAAGCCCGGCATCTCTTCGACCGCTTCTACCGCGTGGACGAATCCCGCGCACGCAATGACGGCGGCTCGGGCTTGGGGCTTGCCATCGCCAAATCCATTGTGGAGATGCACAAAGGGCGCATCTGGGCAGAGAGTGAAAAAGGCAAAGGCTTACGCGTGGTGATCGAGTTGCCCATGACAGACAAGTAGAGCAGGTTGACAAGTAGGGCAGGTTTCCAACCTGCCATGTTATTCAGTTATCTAAAAAAGTCAGGCTAGAAGTGTTGCCACGGCGCCACAGCGACGCCTGACCTACAAGTTCTAAGACAAAAAAGGCGCACCCAAATGAGTGCGTCTTTTTTGTTACACAGCCTTACGCGAGACGGGCTTGTTTTGCTTTCTTCCCCGCCCACACGACCACGGAGTAAACTCCACCAGCAATAGACATCAGCACTAGCGCCTTGAGCACACCGCCAGGGAAACCAAACCCGCCATCACGTTTTTCGTGGTCACCCACTGGGCGAAACTCCGCACCTTCAGGAAGTGGAGAATGCTAAAAAATCGAAAAAGAAAGGGTCAGTAGTGAACGCACAGAATAAGGTAAAATTAAGTCGTATAAACGAAAGGGCAAAGCCGGATGATTCCACGTATTTACATTGATACTTCGGTTATTGGCGGTTGTTTTGATAAAGAATACGACAAGCCTTCCAAACATCTTTGGAGTGAATTCCGCACGGAAAGGAGATCGCCCTCCTTTCGGATTTGTTGCAACTGGAATTGGAAGAAGCTCCGGGAAGGGTTCGTAAACTATTAAAAGAATTGTCAGATACTTCTTTCGAGCACCTTTCCCTCGATGAGGAAGCAATTGCATTGGCAAATAGCTACATTCAGGATGGAGCAGTTGCAGAATCAAGCTTATCCGATGCCCGTCACATTGCCATTGCGACAATTGCGCGAGCCGACGTGTTGGTAAGTTGGAATTTCAAGCATATTGTGAATCTCAATCGAATCCGACGCTTCAATGCGGTGAATATGAAGTTAGGCTACCCAACCATTGAGATTCGCAGTCCAAGCGAGGTGCTAAATGAAAACGGAGACAATTAACGCAGTTGCCTTGAAGCGCGAATTGCAAAAAAAAGCGGAACAGAAGTTAATGCAATTAACAGAGAAAGAGCAAATAAAAATGTTACGCCAAAAATATGGGCAAGTCCGTCCAAAAACCAAGCGTAAAGTATTGAACAAGCCCGCCAAAGATACTCTCCCAAGCGGATAAAAACGCCAAACCGAGCAAATGGCGCATAGTACAATGAACCAGACCTCCGAGATTTTGAAAATCTCGGAGGTCTTATAATACAAGCATGGATTTAACCTCCATCCTCCCTGCTGACCGCATCCACGACCGTCTCATTGATCGCATCGCCTACGCCAACGACGCTTCGTATTTTCGGCTCGTGCCGCAGGCGGTGGTGCAGCCAAATTCCATCGCGGAGATTCAGGCGCTGTTCCAATTCAGCCAGCAAAACAAAATCCCGATGACCTTCCGCGCCGCAGGGACGAGTCTCTCCGGTCAAGCCGTGACAGATGGGATTTTGGTGGATATTTCCAAACATTGGGACGCGTTCTGCGTGGAGGAGAACGCGGGCAGAGTCCGCTTTCAACCCGGCATCGTCGGCGGATTTCTCAACAACGTACTCAAGCCACATGGGCGGCGCATCGGTCCCGACCCCGCGTCCATTGATGCGTGCATGATGGGCGGTATCCTCGCGAATAATTCCAGCGGCATGTGTTGCGGCACAACAGAGAACTCGTACAAGACCATTCATTCAATGACGTTCGTTTTGCCGAACGGCTTCGTCCTCGATACCTCTCAACCCGACGCACACAAAATCTTCGAGAACGAACAACCAGAGATCGCCAATGGTTTACTCGAACTCAAACGCCGTATACTCGGTAACTCATTTCTCGTATCTCGTATTTCCAAACGCTACCAAATCAAAAACAACAACGGCTACCTGCTCAACGCCTTCCTCGACTTCGACCATCCGCTCGACATTCTCATTCACTTACTCATCGGCTCCGAAGGCACGCTCGGATTCATCGCCGAAGGCGTGCTGAACACCCTGCCCGATTACACCTACAAATACACCGGGCAGATGTACTTCAAAAATATCCGTGACGCGGCGGCGGCGGTCTACCCGATCAAGATGTCTGGCGCGCGCGCTGTGGAAGTGATGGACCGCGAGTCGCTCCGCTCGGTGGAGCACTTGCCGGGCGTGCCTGCCATTCTCAAAGAATTACCTGCGGGTGCAACCGCAATTCTCGCCGAGTATCAGGCGTCAGATTCAGAGACCATGCTCCAGTTTAAGAAAGAAGCGGAGCGCGTCATCAAAGAGATTAAGTTAATTCATGATGTTAACTTCACCGATGACCCCATCGCGCAAGCCGCGTTGTGGAAACCGCGCAAAGGCATCATCGCATCCGTCGGCGCGATGCGCCCGCGCGGCACGACTTCGGTCAATGAAGATGTCGCCTTCCCCGTCGAACATCTCGCCGACGCCGTCACCGATCTGCGTCATCTCTTCGACGATTTTGGTTACACCGAAGGTGTCATTTTCGGTCATGCCAAAGACGGCAATTTGCATTTTCTCGTCAATCAGGCATTCGACAACGAAACACAAATCAATCACTTCGATAAATTCATCCGCGCGATGGTTGGCATCGTCAGCGGCAAATACGATGGCTCGCTCAAAGCCGAACACGGCACGGGGCGCAACATGGCGCCGTTCGTCGAAACCGAATGGGGCAGCGAAGCCTACGCCATCATGCGCGACCTCAAATCGTTGCTCGACCCCGATGGCATGTTGAACCCCAACGTGCTCATCAACAACGACCCGCAAGCACATGTGACTCATTTGAAAAGTCTCACGCTCGTTTCACCTGAAATCGACAAGTGCATCGAATGTGGATTCTGCGAGTCGAAGTGTCCCAGCCGCAGGTTGACTCTGACTCCCAGACAAAGAATCGTCGTCCAAAGAGAACTGGCCCGATTATCAGCTCAAGCCGCCGTCCTCGGCGGCGGGGACGCTACCTTGAGCGAAATAAGCAACGATTACACCTACGCCGGAATAGACACCTGCGCCCTCGACGGTCTGTGCGGAACGGCGTGCCCGGTGGGGATTAATACGGGGGAGTTTATAAAGAAGTTGAGGGAGGAACGAGTAACGAGTAACAAGTCGGCAGAGTGGGTTGTGAAAAATTTTGGAGCAGTTGAAAAAGCCGTTGGGTTTGGTGTTTCGCTGGGTCATGCCGCCGAAAAAGTAATTAGAGTGAACGGAGTCAAATCCATTTCGGTTACGGCTGAAAAAATCACAGGCTCAAGACTACCAAAGTGGAACAAGTCTATCCCGCACCGAACCAATAACCTTCGCGCCCTTAGCGAACTTGGCGGTTCAAAAGAATTCGTCTACTTCCCTTCCTGTATTTCACGGCACCTGGGTCAACCTAAAAGTGACAGTCACCTTGAAGGTGACTGTCACTTGAGCCTCGCCGAAACTTTTATCACTATTTCACAACGAGCAAATATATGTCTACAAATTCCTCAAGGTGTTACAGGTCATTGCTGCGGCATGCCCTTCTCTTCCAAAGGATACAAGTCCGCATATCAAGTTGCTTTGCACAACACCCTCACTCAAATGTGGAATTGGTCTGAACATGGAAAATACCCCATCGTCATCGACACGGCATCTTGCACGCACACCCTCAGAACCTGCGGTGATGACCTCACTCCCGAAGATAAAATCATTTGGGATCAGCTCACTCTTCTCGACGGCGTGGAATTTCTTCACGACCATATCCTGCCCAATTTGACTATCCGCCCCATAGACGAAGAAGTCATCCTGCATCCCAACTGCTCCGCCCGCAAACTCGGGTTGGACGCGAAAATGCACGCCATCGCCAAACAGTGCGCCAAGTCTGCGAATGTCCCGTTCAACCTCGGTTGCTGCGCCTTCGCCGGTGACCGTGGTTTGACCCACCCCGAACTGACCGCATCCGCCACCGAAAAAGAGACCGCCGAAGTCCTAGCAAAAGACTACGGCGGCTATTACTCCTCTAATATCCCCTGCGAGATCGGCATGTCCGAAGCAACGGGGAAGGATTATATTTCGATTGTGTATCTGGTGGAGAAGGCGAGCAGGAGATAAAAAATCGTGTATGATTAAAAGAGGATGAATAAGCAATGTCGGCAAATATCCGAAAAATTCTAAAGAAACTCAAAAAGGAATTACTTCTCCTGTATGGGGAAAACGTGGAGGGCATTATCCTATACGGCTCGCGCGCGCGCGGTGATGCGCGTGAGGATTCGGATATCGATATCCTGGTTATCCTAAAGCGTGATTTCAATTACGGCGAAATGCTGAGCCGCAGTTCAAAATTGGTCGCCTCGCTTTCGTTGGAAAATGACGTCGTCATCTCAAGGGCATTCGCCACAAAAGCACAATACGAAACGCTGCAAAATCCATTCCTGATGAACGTCCGACGCGAGGGAGTTCCCGTATGAATCCCGAAGTCAAGGCGCTAATCGAGAAAGCCAAACGAAGCCGTAAAGCCGCCGAAAACCTTTTCAAGGACGGTGACGTTGATTTCTCTGCTTCCCGCGCTTACTACTCGATGTTCTACACAGCATCCGCTCTTTTGCTCTCGCGTGGACTGTCTTTTTCCAGCCATTCAGGGGTTATAGCCAATTTCGGAAAAGAATTCGCCAAAACAGGAGCAATCAACCCCAAGTATCATAACTACTTGATCGATGCGCAAGACAGGCGCAATATCGGTGATTATGAGATCGTGTTCACGGTCACCGACGAACAGGCAAAGGAAATGCTGGCGTGGGCGGCTGAATTCATTGCCGTTGCGGAAGAATACATAAATAATCACCCCCAATCGGGTAATTAGCTTTTCACAGCTATAATCTCTTCCTTGAAAAAGCCAGCAGATAACTTCAAGCTAAACCCACTTCAAGATGCCTGCAAAGACGATCAAGGCAATCACATCCACCGCCCAGATCGTGCCGACCACTTGCAATTTCTGCTTGAATTCTTTCATGTCGTAGACCCAGAACGCAAATACGAAGAACCATAAATAGCCGAACAGGAAGATCAACAGCGGCATCCCTCGGTTCCACCATGCCCAATCCCACGTCAGCGCATTGGCTGAATTCAATAGATATTCAATGAATACCGAAAAAACTGAGCCAAAGATGGCTACCGCCCAACGATTTGGGATTCCCAGATATTTGAAATCCTTGTCGGGATGCAGCATCTTCGTCCAAACGATGCCTGCCACGGCGAACATGAACATGGTCTCGATATTCAGCCCAACCAAAATGAGATACGCGGTTGGACCAGGCTCGCCCCAGATCGGCGCATAGCCCGTAAAACGCAAAACGAGACCGTTGATGATCTCGTTCAACCAGTCCGCGCCCCAAAAGGCAAGCCCGGCAAGGATCAGATTCCAGTTGCGCTTTTCCGCTTCGACGGTGTAAACATAGAAGACGAAAGCCAGCAACGGAATCACATACCATTGAAAATTGCTCCCATCCCGCAAACGTGACAACGCTTGTATTGCAAAATCAGACATGGTGCCCTCCACTACTGAAATCGAATATTGAACACAGACCTATTGTAATCCCGCTCTGACGATCTCTTCCCTTGTCTCGATCACTTCTGCCTGCATCTTCCCTGCTGAAAGTTCCCGCAAATCTGATTGAAACGCTTCGTAATTCTCGACGGGGAATTGAAGCGTCACCGTAATATCCCCTGCGTAATCTTCGCCCAAGACCTTCCCATGATTCTTTGAAGCCAGCAAGCGCACCCGTTCCAGTAGATTGTACGGAATCGCCGCCATCGCCACATGGACAGGGACTCGCTGCCCACGTTCGACAGCATTGACCACCGACTGCGCTGCCTCGGTATACGCCTTGACCAGTCCGCCTGTGCCAAGCAAAGTCCCGCCGAAATAGCGGGTGATGACCAAGACTGCATCGCCAAGTCCGCTGCCGCGCAGGACGGTGAGCGCAGGTTTTCCAGAGGTTCCACTCGGCTCGCCGTCATCCGAAAAATACTCGGTGACGGTATTCCCGCCGCCGATGATGTATGCTGGGACGTTATGAGTCGCATCGGCGAACTCTTCGCGAATCCGCTTCATGAACGTCCGCGCTTCGTCGATGGAAAAGGCAGGCGCGAGCGTGGCAATGAAGCGCGAGTTGACCACCCTCTGCTCGCGGCGGATTTCAGTCAATGGGACAAGATAGGTTTTGGGCATAGAATGATTATACAAAAGACCTCGGAGTTTTTTGAAAACTCCGAGGTCTTGTTTTAGTACCTTCCCCTAAGCACTACTACATCGGGATTCGGCAAGTCACTTACTCTCGCCGGGAAGACTTGCACCGCGCAAGCCTTGAATTCGGGGATGAGTGCCTGCGGGTCAAGGGCATCGTTAGTTAAGAGATTTGCGGCGGCTTCGGCAAAATGCCAGGGAAGGAAGACGACGCCAACGCTGGTTTTCTCTGTCACCGTAGCGCGGACGACGATCTCGCCGCGTCTGCTCTGGACCTTGACCGGGTCGCCGTTTCGGATGCCGTGGATGTCGGCGTCGGCTGGGTGGATCTCCACGCGGGCTTCAGGGTAGATTTCGTCGAGCGCAGAGTTGCGCGTCATCGTGCCGCCATGCCAGTGTTCGAGCAGACGTCCGGTCGTGAGGATGAAGGGATACTCATCATCAGGTTCTTCGCGCACAGGGACGTAATCGAGTTGATGGAATTTGCCACGTCCGCGCGGGAAGGATTCTTTGAAGAGGGTCGGCGTACCGGGGTGGTCGAGAGTCGGCACAGGGTAGATCAAACCAACTCTGTCGATACGGTCATAGGTGATGCCCGCATAATCTGAATTGACACTGCCCATCTCGCGCAGGATCTCTTCCGGGTTGGAATAATTCCATTTCGCAGTGGGCAAGCCGAGGCGCGACTCGATGCGAAGTGCCAAGTCGCAGATGATCTGCCAATCGGGTCGAGAATTCCCGCGTGGAGGATGAGCCGCGCGGACCCGTTGAACTCTTCTATCTGTATTTGAGAATGTGCCATCTTTTTCGGCGAAAGGGACTGCTGGCAAAAACACATCCGCAAATGCTCCCGACTCATTGATGAAAATATCCTGCGAGACGAGGAATTCAAGCTGCTCCATATGATGGCGGGTGACATTGAGGTTCGGCTCAGACATCATCGGGTTCTCACCCATGATGAACAGCGAACGGATGCCGCCCTCATGTGCATGAGAAAGGATCTCGGTGGTGGTGAGACCCAGTTTGAGACTCAAACCGCCTTCTTCGATATTCCAAGTCTTCTCCCATTTGGCGCGATTATCGGGGTTATCCACGCGCATGTAGCCGGGGTAATGGAAAGGCATCGAACCCATATCGCTTGCGCCTTGGACGTTGTTCTGGCCGCGCAGGGGATTCAAGCCTGTGCCGTCGCGCCCAATATGACCCGTGAGAAATGCCAGGTTTATCAACGCAAGTGCGGAGGCTGTGCCATGTGAAAGTTGCGAGATACCCATGCCCCAATAGATCGCCGCATTTTTGGCGCTGGCATACATACGGGCTGCTTTGCGAATATCTTCGGCAGGCACGCCGGAAATTTCCTCGGCATACTCAGGAGTGAAGGTCTCGAGGGTCGAAAGGAATTCCGTATAGCCTTCGGTACGATCATCGATAAAATCATGGTTGACGAGATTCTCTTCGACGATCACATACGCCATGGCAGTGAAGACCGGAACGTTCGTGCCGGGTTTAAGCGGAAGCCACAACTCCGCCATATCTACCAGGTCAATGCGGCGCGGGTCGATCACGATCATCTTTGCACCATGTTTTTGCACAGCATCTTTCATCTGCAAGGCAATGATGGGATGATTCTCCGAAGTGTTCGAGCCGGTGACAATGAACACATCATTTTGGACGACCTGCGATGCCGTATTACTCATGGCGGAAGAACCGGTCGCTTGTTGAAGCGCAACGACAGAGCCTGCATGGCAAAGACGCGTGCAATGGTCTACATTATTGGTGCGGAATAAAGCGCGGTACATCTTTTGCAGAAGATAATTATCTTCATTGGTGGCTTTGGCGCAGCAATAGACTGCCATCGCATCTGAGCCGTCGCGCTTGTAAATACGGACGAGGTTATCGGCGGTGATGTTGAGAGCGGTCTCCCAGTCGGTTTCTATCCAATCCCAGAGATTAGAGATTAGAGAATTAGAGATTGGTTTTCCTTCGATGCTGACTGCGAAGACCTGTTCGCGTCCCTCGGGTTTTGGTTTTCCCTCCAATAAATACTTTCGCACCAACGGAGTCGTAACGCGTTTGGGATGATAAATGTAGTCATAGCCAAAACGTCCCTTCACGCATAAATTTCCATGATTGACGGGCGAGTCGAACGGGCTGGTCACCTTATAAATAAAATCGTCCTTGACGTGCAATTGCAGCGTACAGCCCACACCGCAGTAGGGACAGGTGGATGTAACAACACGATTTGCTTTAATCATAGTGCCTCCAAAAGGTTGAAAGTTGAAGGTCAAAAGTCAAATGACTTTCGACTTTCAACCTTTGACCTTTCTCTGCTTTTTACCAGTATTCATCACACTGATCTCAGCGGGTGACTTTCCTAATTCCAATAAATATTCGCGCTTCGGCTTCAATGCGCCGGTTGGGCAGACGCCCACACATTGACCACACATGACGCAGGTGGTTTCAGGAATGGCTTTATCGAAGAACGTGCCAATTTGTGTTTCATAGCCACGCCCTTCGAAGTTGATGGCATAGGTATATTGCGCATCGTCCGCGCAGACTTGCACGCAGCGCCAGCACAACAGGCACTTCGAGTAATCGCGGATGTACATTGGGTTATCATCTTTGACCTGCGACTCGCGGCGCTCGGCATCGGGGAAGCGTTCGTGGCTTGCACCGTACTCATCCATCATGCTCAGGATGTCGGGCGCATCAGATAAATCCATGGTCGAGGCGAGCATTTCGAGAATAGTCTTTCGCGCGCGGATAACCTTCTCGCTTCGCGTCTGGACCTTCATGTTGGCACCCGCTTTGACGATGCACGAAGGCTGGAGCACTCTCTGTCCCTCCACCTCGACGACGCACATGCGGCAAAGTCCGTTCGCCGTGGTCGCTTCGTGGAAGCAGATGGTGGGGATGTCGATGTCGTTTTCGCGAGCGATATCAAGTAATGTTTTCCCAGCTTCAACTTCAATTTGCCTGCCATCCATAGTCATAGCTAGTTTTTCAGCCATTACTACTCCTCTTCTTCCAACTCACGATATGGATAATATATACAATCATAAAGAACATTTGTTGGAGTTTTTACTTGAACAGGATGTCGGTCATACTTAATTACATAACCTTTTAAGTGAGGGCGAATCTCTTCCAATGCTTCATGTGCCTGCGAACGTGACAAGTTAAAGGAACGCCAATCATAGGGTGAAATATGAGGTCTATCTTCAAAATATGTGTAACAAGCGAGGATAGCACCCACTCCGTCACGAGTTGTGTCCGGCAAAGTTGGGGATAGAAATTCATTTGCCAATGCAGGGATGGCATCGTCGGATAAAGAAGCCAGATGGGCTACGTTCAAGTTCTTTCCATGCCACGCCCGATACACATTATGCCTTACCGTTGAAGCATCAATGTTTATCAAAGAGATCGTCGAGGCAAACCCAAATGTCGCAAGGACCAAGGAAAGTGCAAAAAACCTTTCCTGTTTTATGGTAATCAAGACAGCTTCTGCAATAAACAAAATTGCCAGCCAGATCAAGAATATCTTTGGATATAAACGCAAGCGTGAATAACCATGCCAATCGATACCCAATGAAATACGTTGATAAGCAGATACAAGAATAATGAGAACAAGCCCGATCAGCAAAATATTCAGACCGGTATATATTCTCCTTTGAAGTTCGCTCTCAATACGAACTACTCCCCGCAATCCCACCACGATCATCAGACTTATAAACGCGACAGTAATAAGTTCATTAAACCCGCGTCTTGCATATTGTGAATAGGTGTATCCCGTCACGCCGATATTTGTTTCTCCCCCAAAAAAATACTTGAATTGCACTCCTACAAAAAGGATAAATAAAACAGAGACACTGACAAGCACCACTGAGGTTTCTGTAAATCCCATAAATGGCTTTACAGCCGATTTAGTTTCATCACTTAATTCTTCATCTTTACTTTTCAGAAGACTATGTATAAACACACCTGCCGCAAGATAGGCACAGCCCGCAATCAACATGACCCGTTGAATGTTATCGAGTATTTTTTCTTGCGTAAAATCTTCAAAAAATTCATTTATCTTCTGATTAAATACCAGATCGCCCGAAGCCAATAACGATCCAAGGCAAAATACAATCGGCAATGAAATGAGCAAACCACGAACAAGCCCCCATAATGGGGACCCTTTTCTTTCGCTACCGTTATTCAAGCGTTGTTTTTGGGTCTGCAGAATATACCCAAGAGGGCGTCCGATCATATCGAAAACCAGAAGAAAGAATTTGTAAATATAGGTTGACAATCTATACAAATACCATTTCCCGCCAAGATAAGTCACTGCGAAAACGCCAAGTGAAAACAAGGAAAGTGCATAAGCAAGAAAGGATGTCAAAGGCTCCCGGCGCAGGAATGAAAAAACTGCAAAGAACACTAAAGGAATTAATAGCAAAAGAGTATTGAATGCCGGTTTATGACCGTCTGATCGCAAAACAATTAATCCACCAATTACACACAACCCGAGAAAAATAAAGTAATTTACTCCTGCGAGTTGCTCCCAGAAAAGGAAATCAAATGAAAGTCCGAGTGCAATGGCAATACCCCATAAGATTGCAGGAGTTATAGAAATGTTATTCAAAGCAGCTATTTGGGGCGCCGGATTATCAATATCTTTTGTTACGTTCTTTTCTTCCAAAAGGATTGGGGAAGGTAGAATATCAACCTTGTTTTGAGTCTCTATCTTCTTTTTCCCATTTGATCCTGAAATAGTATTACTACCGTCTTCGTTTTTGCTCTTCTTAACACTTTTTTTTGTTTTGATAACAGTCTGTTTTGATGCCATGATCTATTTTTCTCCCATCCTAGTTATTATCGGCCCCAAATAATTCGGGCCATAAATTCATTGCAGATAAAACTGCACTGGCAGCTGTCTGCCCCAAACCACACAGGGACGCGTCCGTCATCGTCCAGCCAACATCTTGCAGGCGGACAAAATCGCCGTCTTGAACGTTTCCATCTGCCACGCGGTCGAGAATTTCCCTTTGACGTTGGGTTCCCATTTGGCAGGGATAGCATTTGCCGCAGGATTCATGTGCGAAGAAATGACCCAGTCGCTTTAGCACGTCACGCATGTCGCGGGTATCGTCGAAGACCATGACGACGCCAGAACCAAGCGGAAGACCGGCAGCGCGCAAATCTTCGAAGGTCATTTTCACATCGAGATGTTCGGATGTGGCGAAGGCTCCCGCCGCGCCGCCAAATAAAACGGATTTGAGATTCTTTCCGCTCGCTACGCTGCCTGCCATGTCCAGCACGTCACGCAACGTCGCACCGAACGCAACTTCATACAAACCCGGCTTGACCACGTCACCTGAAACGCAGAATAATTTCGGTCCAGGTGATTTTTCCGTGCCGATCTTGCGATATTCTGCTGAGCCCATTGAAATAATGAGCGGCACATTGCAAAGCGTTTCGACATTGTTGATGACGGTCGGTTTGCCGAACACGCCATACGTCGTCGGGAAGGGCGGCTTCACACGCGGAAAACCGCGCTTCCCTTCGATCGATTCGAACAGCGCGGTCTCCTCGCCACAAATGTAGGCGCCCGCGCCGACGCGAACTTCAATATCGAGGTCTTCGAGATAGCCAGCTTCTTTGGCTTCGTTGATCGCATTTTCCAAGGCGGGGACGATGTATGGATACTCCCCGCGGATGTAGATATAACCTTTGGTCGCGCCAATGGCATACGCCGCGATGCACATGCCTTCGATTGTCATATGCGGATCGTCAAGCATGAGGATACGGTCTTTGAATGTGCCCGGCTCGGATTCATCCGCATTGCAGATGACGTATTTGGCATCTCCCTCCGCCTTGAGCGCGCCTTCCCATTTGACGCCTGTCGGGAATGCTGCGCCGCCTCGCCCTACCAAGCCGGAAGCTTTGATCTCATTCACAACCTCTTCGCGGCTCATGGCTTTTGCTTTTTTCAAGGCAGAGTATTCGCCATACTTTTTCAGGGAGGTTGTCTCGCCGCCGCAGTTTTTTGTAAGCATGCGGAGCGTTCCGCCAACGGGTGAAATTGGGCGGAAGGCTTCATCCACGCCGAAATCTTCGATGGCGTGATTGCCTTTCATCACCAGCATCGCCGGGACCTGGTCACACAGCCCAAGGCATGGACTCGGCTCGATAGTTAGATCCAGCTCCGGGTGAGTCTGATGCGGGTTTACATCGAATTCACGGCAAAGCTTTTTCAAGAGTCCATCCGCATCGCGTAATCCGCAGGCCGGGTCGGCACAGACACGGATCACATTTTTGCCAGTGGGCTTGTTGTAATACATGGCGTAGAACTCGATGACGCCGTGAACATCCGCAAGCGGAACACGAAGGGCTTTGGCGACCTCAGCGGCAACAGGTTCTGATAGCCAGCCATAAATATTTTGAGCCGCGTGCAGGGCTGGCAAAAGCCCCGGGCGGCCCATGGAAATATATTTTTCGAGCGCAGGTTTCAAGAGGGATAGATCAAACTCTGACATGTATGCTCCGATATGACGAGTATAACCGAATGTAGGCGCTCCGTAATTAAAGGGGAAGAGCCTAAACACGAAGGACACAAAGTACACAAGGGGAAAAAACTGGGATTATCCACAAGTCCGGATATGTTATTCAAAACCTCAGAGCCAAAGCATTTTGCCGCGAATTTCGCGAATTCACACGGATTTTAATAACCAGTTCGTGAAAATTCGTGAAATTCGCGGCTGAGGTTTTGCTTTTTCCCTGGAATTGGCGCGGCGCAGTGTCATGATCTTTGTATACTTTGTGTTCGAAAAGGTTCTTCCATTAAAAACGGTAAAACCAGATGTGTTTTAGTGACATGAGGCACTTCCGAAATCAGGCAGGATTATATATAATGTACAATCATGGCGTCAATACTCGGAAAAGAACTCACCCACAAACCCCTCAAGGAAGAAATCTACGATGCGCTGCATCGCCAGATCATTGCGGGCAAGTATGCCACCGGTGAATGGCTGCGGCAGGAAGAGATCGCCAGCCAAATGGGCGTCAGCATGACTCCTGTGCGCGAGGCGTTGGATTTATTGGTTGCAAAAGGCATTGCGGAGCGTGTGCCATACCGTGGCGTACGCGTACGCGAGATGTCTGAAAAAGACGTGGTGGAAGCATATGGAATGCGTCTGTTTCTCGAAGCGATGATCGCACGGGAAACGGCGCTGAACATCACACCTGAGCAACTCGCGGAGCTTGAAGCGATCATGGCAGAAATGGATCGGCATGTTGAGTTGAGTGAGATGCCGCAGGAGCGCCAGTTAAGCCGCGAGTTCCATGCTGCGATTGCGGAGGCTTCGGGAAATAATCTCTTGATCCAGTTGTATGCCATCGTCTCGAACGCGTTCCCAGATTGGCTCTTGTACGAAGCGCTTTATCGCAAACCGGAGTTGGTTTCAAGCAGCGTGGCACAAACCCATGATGAGCATTCCGCAATTCTGGAGGCGTTCAAGAAACATGACCCGGACCTGGCAGTCAAGGTTTCGCTTGAGCATGTGATGGAATCGGGCAGATGGCTGGAACTGTATCGCAACATCCCCGCAAAGTCATTGAGAGAAAAAGAAAAACAAGTTTCACACTTGATCAAAAAACCTAAGTAACCTGGAGGCAGTATGTCGGAAGATATCGAGAAATTATATAAGGATATGGCGCAAAGCATCATTGATGGGGACTCGGATATTTCTGTTGAACTTGCTCAAAAAGCGATTGCAATTAATATGCCGCCGTTGGATGCCATCACAAAAGGATTCGTGGTGGGCGTGAACTACATCGGCGATCAGTTCGGGTTGGGAGAAGCCTTCCTGCCGGAATTGGTAATGGCGGGCGAAGCGATGAAAGCCGCAGTCGCCACGCTTGAGCCGGAATTGCTCAAACTCGGTGAAGCCCGCGAAACGATGGGACGTGTCGTTCTCGCGACTGTCGAAGGCGATATTCATGAGATCGGTAAAACACTCGTCGGCACGATGCTGAGCGCCTCCGGTTTCGAAGTGACCGACCTCGGCGTGGATCAGCCCGCGGAGAAGATCATCGGCAAAGCGCTGGAAATCAACGCAAGCATCATCGGTCTCAGCGCATTGCTCACTACGACCATGGTGCGTCAGCGCGAGTTGATCGAGGAACTGGATAAAGAAAACCTGCGCCCGCGCATCAAAGTGATGGTCGGCGGCGCGCCGATCACCCGTGACTGGGCGACCAAGATCAAAGCAGACGGCACCTCGGAAGATGCCGTTGGCGCAGTGAAGTTGGCAAAGGAATTGGTTGGGAAGGCGTAACATCGTAATTTATAAACGCCGATGGTCGAGTAGCGCGAGTGCTCTTCTCGCGCGTATCGAGACCATCACGGAATATAAAACAAAAGTTATTTGTAAACGTGGTGGTCTCGGTACGCCCTTCGCAAAACCGCTCAGGGCTACTCGACCACCGGAGTAATCAGAGAGAAGAGAGAGGCATAGCCTGGGAGGGCTTCTATGTCTCATAAAAAAATAAAGACCATCAGCGACCCCAAGATAAAACTTGAGGTGCTGACTAAAGAAGAAATTATCAAAATCCACGAAGCGACGCTGAACATCATTGAGAATGTCGGCATCCGCTTCCCGTCAAAGCGCGCGCTGGAAATTTGGGAAGCCGTCGGCGCGGATGTGAACCACGACAAGAAGATCGTCAAGGTCAAGCCGTATCTGATCGAAGACGCGTTGAAGCAATGTCCGCCCAAGTATGTCCTCGCCGCGCGCGACCCGCAGCAAGACTTGCCGCTCGATGGCAATCATGTCTGCCTTGGCACGGATGGATGCGGCGTCGAAGTCATCGATATCAACACCGGCGAGAAACGCACTACCGAATTGCAGGACGTGCGCGACATCTCCAGAGTTGCCGACGCCACCGAAGAAGTCGCTTTCCATTGGGTGCCCGTCTCCGCACAGGATACACCCGCCGAAGCGCGCGGGCTGCACGAACTGAAAGCCGTTTGGGAAAATTCCACCAAACACGTGCAGACCGAGTCCATTTACAACGTGGAAGAAGCCAAAGCTTCGATGGAAATGTTGGAGATCCTGGCAGGCGGCAAGGATAAACTGCGCGAACGCCCAATGCTTTCTTTGATGCAGTGTACCGCGCCTCCACTCGGCCACGACGGCGGTTCACTCGACGCAGCCTTAATCGCCGCTGAATACGGAGTGCCGACCGGCTTTATGACCATGTCCTCCTGTCTCACGACCGGACCCGCTACCATGGCTGGAACTCTCGCCGTTGGCAACGCGGAAGTAGTCGCCGCTACTGCCCTTTTACAACTGGCATATCCAGGTGCTCCGGTTTTCTACGCCGCAGCATTGACCGCCACCGACCCGCGCTCCGGCGCCTACACCGGCGGCGGACCGGAAGACTTCCTCTTCGGCGCAGCCGTCAACGCACTTTCAGATTTTTATAACATCCCACTCTCAATGGGTTCCTTCGCCACTGGCGCAAAAGAACCGAATTGGCAAGCCGGTCTCGAAGGCGGTCTCTCAACCTTCATGGCAAGCGTGGTCATGTCCGATATGCTGTTGGGCTGCGGATTTTTACACGGCAGCCGCATCTGGTCGTATGCCGAGATGATGATGGATTGTGAGATCTTCTCCATCATCCACAAAATGATGCAAGGCATCGTCGTGGACGAAGAAACCCTGGCAATGGACTCCATCGCCTCGGTCGGACCCGGTGGTCACTTCCTCGCACAAAAGCACACCCGCAATCACACCCGCGACCTGTTCATGCCCCAATTCCTCGACCGCCGTCCGTACACTCTGTGGGAAGATAAAAAAGACGACGCGCGCGATTGGGCAACTGCCAAGGCGAAAAAGATATTGAAAGAACACCAGCCCGATCCGCTGGATGAAAAGATAAGCAAAGAGTTCGAACGGATCATCAAGTCTGTAGAAAAGAAGTAAACCCGGTGGTTGAGTAGCCCCGCGCTCTTTGCGGGGCGTATCGAAACCACCAGTTAATGAAAAATCCTTTGTAATCATGATGGTCTCGATACGGCGGCGACGAACATGCCGCCTACTCGACCATCGGATATACAGAAACTCTCTTCGCCAAAGAGATGTGTACCCAAATTAGAGGTGTCCCATGCAACCCAAACTCACCCTGCTCAGCGATGAAATCGTCGCCAGAATTCTGGAAGAAGCCTATGAGCTTCTCCGCTGTCCCGGCGTCAAGGTGCAAAACCCTGAAGCGCGGGAATTGCTCGCGTCTGCGGGCGCGATCATGTACCCCGACAATAACGTTGTAGGCATTCCCGCTGCGCTTGTCCACAAGGCATTGGAAAGTGTGCCGCGAGATTTTTATTTATATGATTACGATGGCAACCCTGTCGTTCACTACGGCGGCGACTCTGTTCACTTCGACCCGGGTTCCTCCGGTATTGCCATACTCAACCCGGAAACGCTCGAACACGATACCACTGAAACCGAACATCTTCTGCGCCTCATCAAAGTTGCCGAACAACTTCCCCAATACGACGCTCAATCCACGGCGGTTATCTGCCACGACGTTCCGAAAGACATTCAAGATTCCTACCGCCTGTATCTTGCTCTGCTTTATTCAAAGAAGCCCATCGTCACCGGGGCTTTCACGAACAAGACCGTGCAGGAAATGATCGACATGCTGGCGCTCTTTGCGGGCAGCCCCGAAGCCGCCCGCGAAAAACCGCGCGCCATCTTCGACGTGTGCCCTGCCCCGCCGCTCATTTGGAGCAATTTCGGCGCGGGGAATTTGATCGCGCTCGCCAAGTCTGGCATCCCGGCGGAAATCGTCTCTGTGCCGCTTTCGGGTGCAGCGGCTCCGGTGACCATGCTTGGCACGGTCACTCAGCACACTGCCGAATGCTTCGCGGGCATCGTCATTCATCAACTTGCACAAGCCGGTTCGCCTATCGTATGGGGCGGCGCGGCAGCGATATTCGACATGCGCAAAGGCGCGACTCCCATGGGCGCCGTCGAAACCGCCATGCTCGATTGTTCTTATGCACAAGTCGCCAAGACCCTCAACATGCCTACGCATACCTACCTCGGCGCAACGGATTCCAAACTAGTGGATGCGCAAGCCGGTCTCGAAAGCGGCATCAGCGCCATGGTTGGCGCGTTGAGCGGCATCAACATGATCTCCGGCTCCGGCATGTTGGACTTCCTGGCTTGTCACAGCGCGGAGAAACTCGTCATTGACGCCGAAGGCATCGCCATGGCAAAACGCATGGTCAAGGGCGTCCAGCAGCACACCGACACGCTCGCTACTGGCTTCTACGACGATAAGATCAACTTCAAAGGCGGCGACTTCCTCAAGCAAAAGATCACCATGAAGCTCTTCCGCGAGGAACAGCACCTTCCCAGCAGCATCATCGACCGCGACTCGACTCGCGTTTGGAAGGAAGCCGGCTCGTTGGATGCCTTCGGCAGAGCCAAACTGCGCGTGAAGGAATTGCTCGCCTCCTACACCCGACCTGAAATTGATCCTGCCCAAGTGGAGCGACTCAACGCCTTTATGCTTGACCTCTCCCAAAAAGCCGGTCTCGAAGAATTACCCAGGCTGGAAGAATATCAGACTGCGTGACTTGCTCCTCCTGGGATAAAAAAAGTAACGAGTAATAAGTAACGAGCAAGAACTCGTTACTCGTCTCTCATTACTCATATCTCACCCAGGAGGCATATCATGAAACCCAAACTATCCCTGCTCGACCAGGCATTAGTCTCGCGCATCATCGAAGAGGCTTGTCAGCTCTTGTTGAAGCCCGGCATCAAAGTGCAGAACGCCGAAGCCCGGAAACTTCTCGCCGACGTTGGAGCACAAGTGGACGAAGAAAATATGGTCGTCCGCATTCCGGAGCAAATTGTCCACAAGGCACTTGAAACGGTTCCACACGAGTTCAAACTCTACGATTACGAAGGCAATCCCAAAGTCCAGTATGGAGGCGATGCCGTTCACTTTGACCCCGGTTCGTCCGGTATCTCCGTCCTCCTGCCAGATACGCTCGAACACAAGACCGCCGAATCTGAAGACCTGATCCGCGTTCTCAAAGTCGCGGAGTCACTGCCGCAATACGACGCGCAATCGACCGCGGTGGTTTGTCATGATGTACCAAAAGATCTGCATGACCTGTATCGTTTGTATCTGGTCATGTTGTATTCGAAGAAGCCCATTGTCACAGGCGCGTTCTCCAACACAACCGTGCATCACATGCTGGACATGCTTGCCATCTTCTCCGGCGGGCGTGATGCACTGAGAACCAAACCGCGCGCCGTGTTCGATGTCTGCCCATCGCCGCCGTTGATCTGGTCCAATTTTGGCGCTGGTCAATTAATCGTTTTAGCGCGAGCAGGCGTTCCGGCAGAGATCGTTTCCATGCCATTGGCTGGGGCGGCGTCACCGGTGACCTTGCTCGGCTCGGTCACACAACATGCTGCAGAGTGTCTTTCGGGTATCGTCATCCATCAACTTGCACATGCAGGCTCCCCCATCGTTTGGGGCGGCGCACCCGCGATCTTCGATATGCGCAAAGGTGGCACACCCTTCGGCGCCATCGAAACCGCCATGATCGATTCTTCGTATGCGCAAGTCGGCAAGCATCTTGGGCTGCCTACTCACGCATACCTCGGCGCGACCGAAGCGAAAGTGCTCGACACGCAAGCCGGACTCGAAAGCGGCATGGGCGTGCTGGTCGGCGCGTTGAGCGGCATCAACATGATCTCCGGCTCCGGCATGTTAGACTCACTGCTCTGCCAAAGCCCGGAGAAACTCGTCACCGATGCAGAAGGCATCGCCATGGCAAAGCGTATGATCGACGGCATGAAAGTCCAAACCGAAATGCTTGCCACCGGTTTTTACGAAGGCGTCAACTTCAAAGGCGGCGACTTCCTCAAACAAAAGATCACGATGCAGCTCTTCCGCGAGGAACAGCACATGCCCGGCAAAGTGATCGACCGCGACTCGATGCGCGGCTGGCGCGAATCCGGCTCGATGGATACATTCGCGCGCGCGAGAATCCGTGTGAAGGAAATTCTCGCCTCATACCAACGCCCTGAGTTGGATCCCATCCATGAAGCGGACTTGCGTACCTTTGTTTTAGACCTCGCCCATCAAGCCGGGTTGGATAAACTGCCAAGCCTTGAGGAGATTCAACTCGTATAATACACATCCAGCCTAATATTACAGCGCAAGGTCACGCTCAAAGCCGCCGTCCTCGGCGGCGTGTTGTGCCAGAACCCCGCGCCGAGGACGGCGCTGGGAGCAACTTTGAATATACATCCAGCCTAAGAACAGCTCTTTATTCATGAGTAGGCAAATTACAATTTAGTTGAGGAGAGTATTTTGTGTTCAAAAAAATCGTTGTCTTCATTTTAGAGCTGGTAGGCGCACTATTAATTGGCGCAATAACATTAGGGTTTTCACTCAGTTTCACACTTAGAATGAACATAGTATGCTCTCTTCAAAATAACGGCAGCTACGAATGCCAGACCGAGGATAAAGCTCTCGGAAAATATACCGTCCTGGAAAACCAATATACGGATGTGGCTGATATTTCATTCGATAGTTCCAGTTGCGCCAAGGGATGTTCGTGGCGGGCAGAGTTCCAACTCGCTTCGGGAGAGATCGTCCCATTAAGATCGTATTACACAAACACAGAAAACATCCCCAAGATCGTGTTTGATATCAGTCAACAAATGAAGGCAAAGGAATCTCGAATAACGCATATCGGCGAGCAAGTTACCCCGTTTTGGGCTATATCGTTTGCTTCCTGCATGACGGGCATATTTATTTTCGTAGCCATCATCAAGCTGATTGTCGGTTTTAGAAAAAATACGGATAAACCACATCAACCCTTCGTGATCGACCTAAGGAAGTAAAGATAAATCGTCCATGCTTAATCTTGAACAACTGCTGCGCGTTCCTTATGTAGACTCTGGTTTACCGTACACCATCTCCCCCGACGAAACGCGGATCGTTTTTTCATGGAATAAAACCGGACGTTGGGAATTGTGGAGCATGTCATTGCGAGGGCGACAGCCCGAAGCAATCCCCCGCTCAGCAGGAGATTGCTTCGTCGGGGAAAGCACCCTCCTCGCAATGACATTAACCGAGTCAAAATTTTCTCCGCGGTTCTCGCCGGATGGCACGAAGATCGCTTTCGCGCTGGATATTGACGGCAGCGAGTCGTATCACATCGCCATCCACGACCTGACGACAAATATCACTACAGACCTGACGCCCAATATTCTTTATGCCCACCAGCCCAATATGAGCTGGTCGCCAGATGGTCAACTGCTAGCCGTGCTGTCCGAGGCGAAGGGACAGTTTGCTTTATACATCCTTCCCATCGATGGCAGCGGCGAACACATGATACGGAATATTTTCCATCCCTGTTGGGATGCGGCCTGGTCACCGGATGGGCTATGGATCGCAGTCGAGTCGGAAGCGGCGGCGAGCGACCGGAGTATTCATGTTGTGCCAGTAGGTCGGCATAAGGGGAAAGTCCGCACTGTGCAGTTAATGTTGGATGGCAAAGCATTGAATGCTCAACATCCAGCATGGTCGCCTGATTCGAAATTCCTAGCCTTCTCTGCCGAAGTGGATCAATGGCACGACATTGGCTTGTTTAATATCGAGACTCAGGAGATCACCTGGGTGGACCAGTCCGCTGGGGATAAGACGCAGCCGACATGGTCGCGGAGCGGGGACGTTATCGGCTGGGTGGAGGTTGAGGGTGCAAAGACCAGTTTCAAATTTAAGGAAAGAGGCGCTGAACTTCGTCAAATAAAAGTTGGCGATGGGCTGCATTCGTTTCCGCAGTTCACATCCGATGGAGTCATCTTGCTGTATGAAGATGTAAATCATCCAACGGATTTATGGAAGGTAAATCTCGAAAGCGGCGAAGCAGCTCAATTGACGAAGTCGCTGGATGAGGAATTGAATTTCATCCAACCGGAAGAAGTTTGGTACGCGGGCAGGGATGGCGTGCAAGTTCCAGCGTTGTTGTATCGCGGAAATGGCAAGGATGCAGTGGTCAACATTCACGGCGGACCGAATTGGCATTTCTCATTCTTGTGGCATCCGCTGATGAGTTATATGGCGGCGCAAGGTTGGACGGTACTTGCGCCGAATTATCGCGGCTCGACCGGTTATGGCAAAAAGTGGCAGAACGCCAGCCGTTACGACATGGGCGGCGTGGATACCGATGACTGCGCGGCGGGCGTGAAATATTTGATCGAGAATGGATTGGCAGAGGAAGATAAAGTGGCGGTGACAGGGCGAAGCCACGGCGGGTATCTAACGATGTGCTGCCTGACGATGTACCCGCATTTATTTGCAGGCGGTTCGGCGGTAGTTCCATTTTTGAATTGGATCAGCTCGCATAAAAACTCGCGTGAAGACCTTCAGCATTGGAACATCGAGAACATGGGTGACCCGGAAGAAAACCGCGAGTTGTGGATTTCCCATTCGCCTTATTTCTTTTTGGATCGGGTCAACGCGCCCGTGCAAATGATCTGCGGAGCGAACGACCCGCGTTGTCCGGCGTCGGAGTCTATTGATGCGAATGAAAAGTTGAAGAAGTTGGGCAAGGACGTTGAATTGCATCTCTATGAGGATGAGGGGCATGTGTTTTTGAAGATCGAGAATGTTGTGGATGCGGAAATGAAGCGTGTCGAGTTTTTGGAGAGGGTGTTGAAAAAATAGCGATTATGTCATTGCGAGGAGGGTGCTCGTCCCGACGAAGCAATCCCAATATTTACAGGAGATTGCTTCGGGCAAAGAACAAGAACGCCCTCGCAATGACATAATATTTGAGGAGAGCACATGGAGCCCTTAAAGTTTTTGTCAGACGTTGACGTACAAGCCATGCACGAAGCCACGCTAAAGGTGATGAGTGAAATTGGCATCATTTGGACGCACCAGCCAAGTTTGGATATTTTGCTCCAAGCAGGCTGTACGATGAAAGATAACCGCGTTTTGATTCCGGGAAATCTAGTAATGGATTCTGTCGCGAAGGCGAATAAACGCCCGAAGATCCGCGGGCGCAATGGCACGGTTAATGAATTGGGTGGCGGGACTTTATTTTTCCACAACCTCGGCGGCGCGAGAGATGTCTTCGATGCGCGCACGGGCACACATCACACCGCGACGAATGAAGATTGCGTCAACGCCGTTCGAGTGTTGGATGCGCTTCCAAATTGTAATAACGTCACGCCGTTCTTCACCCCGCCCGATGTGCCCAATGAAATGATGGCGCTGAATATGTTCCGCCATGCCCTGTCGAACACGACGAAGCCTGTGCAAGGACCGGGCATTCAATTTGGGCATGAGGTCAACTATGCAGTGGAGATGGCAGCGGTGCTCGGCATCGAGCCGCACGAAATCACGCTCTCGCTCTCGCCCGTCAGCCCGTTGACGATGCACGACATCGCGGCGCAAGCCATCATGGATATGGCACAGGCGGGCGTCATCCATGCCAACCTGCCCGCACCCACTGGCGGCGCCACGTCACCGATGACGATCACGGGCAGCCTCGTGCAACAAAATGCAGAGACGCTTGCACCGCTCGTCCTCGCGCAGATCTTGAATCCCGGCTGTGGCGTTATTTATTGTGGGCGGCTGGGTATGCTTGAACCGCGCACGGGTCTCATTTGGGGCGGCGTGGAGCTTGGCATTTCATCGGCAGCCACCGTGCAGCTTGGGCACTATTATGGGTTCGCCGTCAACGTCTATGGATTTTCGACCAACGCCCACACGCTGGATGCCCAGAACGCATTCGAACGCGGACTCAACGCCTCTCTCCCCGCTCTGGCTGGGGCGGATGAACTCTCGGGCATTGGTGAAATGGAAGCCGGTGTGATGGGTTCCTTTGCTCAAATGGTGTTGGATAATGAGCTGGCGAAAAGCGTTCATCGTCAACGCCAGGGCTTATCCGCGGACGTGGAACATTTGGCGGTTGAGGTCATCAGTAATGTGATGGATTCCAATCGGAATTACCTTGCGAGCAAACACACGCTCAAGCATCTCCGCGCCGGTGAAATGGCGTTGACCAAACTTGCCGAACGCAACTCCTGGGATACATGGGAAGAAAAAATGGGACGCAAACAAATGGCAGATAATGCCATCAACGAAGCCGAGCGCATCTTGCGCGAACACGTCGTCCCGCCATTGGATTCGGCTCAGGAAGCCGAATTGGATAGAATCCTCGCAGCAGCGGAGCGCGAAACAGTGAAGAAGAGGTAGACAAGTAGATAAGTAGGCGTAGCAAATACTTGTTTACTTGTATCCTTGTTTACTTTTATCCTTGTTTCCCTTTTTTCTTGTATACTAACGACCAACACACCACAGGAGAATACCCTCATGATTAAACAAGCACACGCAATTTCAGAAGAACTTATCGAGTGGCGGCGAGATTTTCACATGCACCCTGAAACAGGGTTCGACGTCCATCGCACGGCGGGAATTGTGGCGGATGAATTGGAAAAGATGGGATACCGAGTCAAGCGCGGGGTCGGGAAGACAGGCGTCGTGGCGGAAATAGGCGAAGGCGGCAAACTAGTCGCCATCCGCGCGGACATGGATGCGCTTCCCATCTTCGAATTGAACGAAACCGATTACGTCTCGCAGAACGAAGGCAAGATGCACGCCTGCGGGCATGACTCACACACGGCAATGGCATTGGGCGCGGCAAAGATCCTTGCAAAAGAAAAACTGAACGGGCGTGTGCGTTTTCTCTTCCAACCCTGCGAAGAGACGGCGGATGAGGAAGGGTTGAGCGGCGCCCAGCGCATGTATTCCGAAGGCGCAGTTGAAGGCGTGGACTACGTCATCGCCCAGCATGTAGACCCCACCATCCCGGTGGGAACCATCGCCATCAATGAAGGTCCGAGCGGCGGCGGCGTGGATTCATGGACCGCGACCATTTACGGCAAGGGCGGGCACGGGGCACACCCTCACGCGACCATCGATCCGTTCGTGCTGCTTGCGCACGTTATCATGGGTTTGAACTCCATCGTTTCTCGCCGCATCGACCCGTTCGAGCCGACGGTCATTAGCATTGGCGCGGTCAACGGCGGCTTTACCGAGAACGTAATCCCCGACAAGGTGGAAATGAAAGGCACCATCCGCTTTACGTCCCTGCAAACGCACAAGAAAGCCCGCGAAGAAGTGACGCGCATCTTCGACATCGTCAAAACTCTTGGC
Organism: Chloroflexota bacterium; assembly: GCA_016191955.1. GTDB lineage: Bacteria > Chloroflexota > Anaerolineae > Anaerolineales > Villigracilaceae > Villigracilis. Next base: position 18,637 of record JACPVC010000170.1, on the reverse strand, counting down.
GGTGATTACAAATTGGATTTCCTCTTCGGCGGTATGCCGATCTTGAACGATAAGTTTGTGTCGGATAGCATTGCCAATGTCGGCAAAGACCTGCTTGGCGAAGGCAGTGTCGTGCCGCTGCAAAAGACTCTCGGCGCGGAAGACTTCCCTGAATTTTTGAGAGACGCGCCCGGAGCCATGTACATGCTCGGCACCAAGATCGAAGGTCGCCCAGTATACGAATTGCATCACCCCAAGTTCGACCTGGACGAACGCGCTCTGCCGGTGGGCACAGCTGTGTTGGCAGAAACCGCGTTGAGGTTTTTGAAGTTGTAAATCAAAGTACGGCGAGATTTATCTCGCAAGGGTGGCGACATGAATGTCGCCGTACAAACTTTTTCGGAGGGCACTCATGCATACCATACTCAAGTCAGAGAAAAAGGAAGTTGTGATCGGCTTCGATAAGCCGTTTGTCATCATCGGTGAGAAGCTAAACCCAACCGGTATCAAAAAACTGGGGCAGGCGTTGGTCGAGCGCAACATGGATTACGTCAAACACCTTGCCAAACGTCAGGTCGATTGGGGCGCAGATGTGCTCGATGTCAACGTGGGGCATCCGCAGATCGAAGAAGCCGAAGTCATGCCGTTGGTGGTGGAAGCGGTGCAGTCTGTAGTAGATGTGCCGTTGTGCATTGACTCAAACGAACCGAAAATCCTCGAAGCCGGGTTGAACGCCATTAAAGGCGGCAAGCCGCTCGTGAACTCCGTCAACGGCGAAGAAAAGCAACTGGCGACGGTACTGCCCATCGTCAAGGCAAGAGGCGCGGTAGTCATCGGGTTGACCATCGCCGACGAAGGCATCCCGCCCACAGCGGAAGGGCGTCTCGCAGCGGCAGCGAAGATCATCGAACGAGCGGCGAAGATCGGTATTCCCATCGAAGACATCATTATCGATCCCTTGGTCATGACAGTCGGACATAGCAGTGTCGCAGCGACCATCACACTCAAAGCCATCGAGTTGATCAAGAACGAGTTCGGTGTGAACATCAGCCTTGGCGCGAGCAACGTTTCGTTCGGCTTGCCAGACAGGCACTCCGTCAACGCGGCGATGCTTTCCATCGCCATGCTGACCGGCGCGACCACCTCCATCACAGACCCGATCAAACTGGGCAGCACCATCCGCGCCACAGATTTGCTCATGGGACGGGACGCAAACTCGATGCGTTATCTCAAATATTTCCGCGCGACGGAAAAATTGCGTGAGGCAGAAGCAGTAGTAGCAAAATGAATCCAATCGAAACCTTACTAAATAATCAACGCGTCGCCATCATTGACGGCGCGATGGCGACCGAACTCGAACGCCGCGGCTGTGACCTCAACGATGCGCTTTGGTCTGCCAAGGTGTTGCTTGAGCAGCCTGAACTCATCCGCGCGGTGCATCTCGATTACTTCAATGCCGGTGCAGATTTCGCCATCACTGCCAGTTATCAGGCAACTGTCGAAGGTTTTGCGCAGCGCGGCTTGAGTCGTGAACAAGCGTTTGACCTGATAAAAAAGTCTGTACAGTTAGCACAGGAAGCTCGTGATGAATTTTGGTCGAAAGAAGAGAACCGAGTCGGACGCGTCCGTCCGCTCGTGGCTGGCTCGGTGGGACCCTACGGCGCTTATCTCGCTGACGGTTCGGAATATCGCGGCGATTACAACCTAACCGAGAATGAACTGATCGCGTTTCATCGTCCGCGTGTGGAAGCCCTCATCGCCTCAGGCGCGGACCTGTTAGCCTGCGAGACCATCCCATGCCTGATCGAAGCTCGGGCGTTGATCCGCCTCCTCGCCGAATTCCCAGACACATTCGCGTGGTTCACCTTCACCGCCAAAGACGGCAAGCATATCAGCAACGGCGAGTACATTGCAGACGTTGCCGCTTTTCTTGATAAGCAGCCGCAAGCCGCTGCGATTGGAATCAACTGCACATCACCACTGCACATTCCTTCACTAGTGCGCGAGATCAAAAAGAACACAGACAAGCCCATCATCGTCTACCCCAACTCCGGCGAGTACTACAGCGCAGTCACAAATACCTGGCACGGCGAAACCTCCTGTGACAAATTCGGCTTGCAATCAAAGGAATGGTATGAGAATGGTGCACGTCTCATCGGCGGATGCTGCCGCACCACGCCCGATCACATTCGTGAAGTAAAGAATTGGACAACAACGGAGGGCTAGATCTATGGAAAATGAGTTTTCCAGCGGCGAAAGACAACTCGACGAAAAACTTCCCTACCCTACTCGCCCGATGTTCTTCCCAAACGGGACAAGCGTCGAAGAGTTCATCATCCCGGAAGAGGACAGGGAGATCGTTCTTGAACAGCTTTACCCCTTCTCCCCAATTCCCAAACTGACTGACATCGTGCATGATATACACGCCGATAAGGACTTCGTTGTGCGGGAGTTTCGCGTGACATGGGAACATGGCATGAATTACCTCGTCAGCCCGTATTACCCCGAAAGCGGCGGCACCGTCATAGACTGGATGGATGAAAACTCATGGGTGGACGATGAATTCGACGAAGACGATTTTGACGACGAGGATTTTGATCTCACAGATTCGAGTGACGATGATGACCTGCCATTTTAGTCGACGTACTTAATTTACCTTACGCACCTTCACCGCGCGGGGATAAACCCCCGCGCTACTCCTACGAAGTCCCGCTCTGGCGGGACTACCCCGCTGAAGCGGGGTTTGTACAGATAGCCCGACGGTTTACTGTCGGGCGGGCGTGGGCGGAAATATCATTAGTTACTGCGTAACATCAGTTATTAATTTGATAAAGTGAAATTTTCGGAGAGGCAGTAAGGGACTGCCTCTTTTTGTTTTCTATATTTCAAGGATAAAACATGCAAAAGCTCTTACCGGTGTTCCTTGTATTAGCTGTCGCCCTTACAGGCTGTACCGCTGAAGCAACTCCTATATCTACGAATACCCCAATCCCCCTCACAGAAATTCTTTCGCAAACACTTACCTCCGAACCGAGTGAGACCTTCACACCGGAACCCACTGCAACACCGGTTCCGCATCCCATGAGCATCATCGCGCTCAGAAATGGGAATTATCCCGGCAGCGAGATCACCGTCGTCAAGGAGTTGGAGCGCGGGATCAATTACCGGCGTTATTATGCCTATTATCTTTCAGAGGGATTGAAAATATACGCCTTGCTTACCGTCCCAAATGGCGAGCCGCCCAAAGGTGGTTTCCCTGCCATCGTATTCAATCATGGTTATATCCCGCCAGATGTTTACAAAACCACTGAACGCTACATCGCTTATGTCGACCAAATAGCAAGGTCAGGCTATGTCGTCTTCCGCATCGACTATCGCGGGCACGACCAATCTGAAGGCGAGGCAACCGGCGCGTATGGCAGCTCTGGCTATCAGGTCGATGTGATGAATGCGGTCGCTTCCCTCCAACAACATCCTGATGTCAATCCGGAAAAGATCGGCATGTGGGGACATTCCATGGGCGGATATTTGACGCTGCGCGCGATGGTCATTTCGGATGATGTCAAAGCAGGCGTCATTTGGGCGGGAGTCGTCGCCTCGTACCCAGACCTATTATATAACTGGCGACGAACCGGCTCTTTCACGCCGTCACCGAGTTCGCGTGGCGTCGGCTGGCGGACTTCATGGATCGAACAGTTTGGAACGCCGGAACAGAACCCGACGTTTTGGGATTCCGTCTCCGCCACTTCCTACCTCACGGATCTTTCCGGACCGTTGGAGCTGCATCATGGAACCGCAGATGAAGATGTCCCCGTGGAGTTTTCTATCCGGCTGGCGGAATTGGCACGGCAGGATGGTCAGATCGCGAATTTATACATGTACGAGGGCGACAACCACAATATCTCGAAATATTTTTCCCAAGCGATGAATCAAACAATCGCGTTCTTTGATATTTATTTGAAGTAAGGCAGTGCGTCGCACCATACGGGTGGAATCATCCACCTACGCAGACGAATCCTCATTCTAGATTCGTCTCACCAGAGTGGTGCGACGCACCTCTGCTATTTATCGAAATGCAATATCGCCAGATTGCCGTCGAAGAATTTGGCTACCTGTTCAGGGATATTTCCCAGCGTATCTTGAACGCGTTTGCGCGAGCCGAAACCGGGCAGAATGATGAAGTCACTCACGGCTTCGTGCTCTAATTTTTCGGGCATGAGTTGATCTTTGAGGACTTCAAGCCTATAGTCCTGTTCGGGACTGATCGCTACAAACAAGGCTTCAAAAGTCTGCTCGTAACTTTTATCTGCGCGGATAAGCAAAGGGACGTTCAAAGCCTTGGCGATGGCGAGGTTGGCTTCCAACATGCGGCGCAGGGCGATGGGCGGGACGGCTTTGGCAGGGACGATGAAGATCACCCGCTGCATGCTGTTCAACGGCAGGGACAGTTTTCCAGCGACCACGGGCGTATCTGAACCCCAAATGACTTCATCCAACACAGAACCGAGGATGCTTTCACGGAAAGTGCGCTTGCCGCGCCAGCCCATGACGATCAGTGAGGCATTTTCTTCATGCGCCGTATGCAGGATTCCTTGCGCATGGGTGGCAGCGAGGCGGGGGATCAGTTCGAGGTCTGCTTCGGGGTCATGCAGGGAGGTGCTGACCTTGCCCAGTAATTCCCTGTGCATCATCAAGCTGTTGCTTTCGTTCGATCCCATATCTTTTGCAACACTGACCGCCAGCACTTTTCCTTTTGAACTGCGGGCAAGCAGGCTTGCGAGAGCCACCAACCCTTGAGAGTTCGCTTCGGAGACGGGGACGAGGACCCGCCCAAAGAGTGGAGTCTGCTCATCTTCGGCTGAGGCAGCTTGAAGGTTGGGGGCGAAGCGCTGGACGATGAGAGGCGAAGTGATCGAGGTGAGGAGAATCATCAAGATGGCGGCATTGAACAGCGTCGCATCAAATAGTCCGGTATTCAAACCGATGACCAAAGTTGGGATGGTCACAGCGGCTTGGGCGTGGGATAAGCCATAGACCGTCCAGAATTCGGATTTGGTGTATTTGTAAATTTTGGCGGTGAGCCAGGCGGCGATGAGTTTGGAAACGTAGGCGACGATGGTCACACCGATGGCAACCACGATGGTCTGCGGACTCTTGAGGAAGGTCAACGGGTCGGTGATAAGACCGCTGTATAACAAAAAGACGGGGATGAAAAACGACTCGCCGATGAAGAGCACATGCCCCGCCACCGGGCTGTGACGCGGCAGCATCGAGTTAACCGCCAACCCGGCAAGGAACGCGCCGACTACTTCATGCACGCCGATCACCTCGGCAAAGAAAGCCGCGACAAACAGGACAACGATCACGAATTGAAATTCAAGCGCGCGTCCGGTTAATTTTTGGAAGACAAACTTGCCCAAACGCGGCAAACCGAAAATGATGGCGGCAGTAAACAAAGCAAGCAAAACAAACAACTGGGCGAAGTATCCAAAACTCAACCCGCCTTTGCCTGCCCCCAGGACGACCGCCAGCACAATGAACGCGCCAATGTCGGTAAGGACGGTTGCGCCGGTGGTGACAGCGACCGCTTCATTGCGTGTGACACCAAGTTTCGTGAGGATGGGAAACGCGATGAGAGTATGCGACGCGAACGCAGAGCCAAGAAGAATCATGCCGAGCCAGTCGAGACCGAGGATGTAGCCCAAGCCCATGCCCATCAATTGTGGAAAGGTAAACGTGATGACCCCGAACACCAACGCCCGCGCGCGGACTTTCATGAACTGGTTGATGTCCACTTCGAGACCGGCGCTGAACATAAGGTAAACCAGCCCAATGGTGGAGAGGAATTGGATGCGGTCGTTATCTTCAAGCAAACCAAACCCATGTGGACCGATCAACATGCCGCCAATAATGATACCGATGATGCCGGGCAATTTTAGGCGCTCCGAGATCAACGGTGTAATAAGGATGATCGCCATGACGATCAGGAAAAAACCTACAGGTTTGGCAAAGAGTTCTTCAAGCACGGGAGTTCCTTCGAAAATAAGGATGACCTACACAGAGGCGGGATTTTAATCCAGCATCCTTATATAGGGTAGTACTTTCTTATCCCCCAATTATCTTAGAACTTATTTACTGATGTTACGCGATTTATACGTAGGGGCGACTCGTCCGGGCTTTTCAAGCCGCAAAACCTCAAAGGGAGGGTCGCCCTTTACCCGGAAAGACTTCTTGTCCAAGGGCGACCCTCCCTTTGCGCAACATGGTTTCCAACTAATTTTGACGGGTCGCCCCTACTGCTGCGTAAGGTAAGTTATTTAGAAGGGTCGAATTTTTCCATCCAACGGGAAGGGGCGTCCAGTTCTGTAAACCCGAATTGTTTGTAAAGCCCATGCGCATCTTGAGTAAGCAGGCACCAGCGTTTCATACCCTGGAGGTCGGGGTGCGCCATCACGCATTCCATCATCCATTTGCCGAGGGCATGTCCGCGGTAATCTTCGTGGATGAAGACATCACATAGATAGGCAAAGATGGCGCGGTCAGTCACTACACGAGCAAAGCCGATCTGCCTGTCACCGTCATACACGCCGAAATTCAGTGAGAACTGAATAGACTTTTCGATCACATCCCGCGGACGTTTGTCTGCCCAATAGGCGCGGGAGAGAAAATCGCAAATAGCGTTGACGTCCAAGCGGGAGGAATCATCGGAAATGGTAAATTTTTCTTTTGTGTATTCCATGAAGAATATTATAAATGAACGGGAAGGGTCACAATAAATGTACTTCCCATGCCAATACCCATGCTGCGGGCAAGCACCGTCCCGCCATGCCTTTCTACAACGGCTTTGACAATCGCCAGTCCCAGCCCGTTGCCTGCAATATCTGAAACATTCCGACCACGATGGAAGCGCTTGAACATATTGGACAAGTCGTCGGCAGGGATACCAATGCCCGTGTCCAACACTTCAATAATAAGATCTTTCTCCTTCGACGTGGCAGAAAGGCGAATCGTATCATTGTCACGGGTAAATTTGAGGGCATTTTCGAGGAGGTTCACAAACACCTGATGCAATTGCATCGCATTGCCCATGATTTCGATTGGCTCATCGGGCAGGTCAAGTTCCAGGGTGCGGTTGGACTGCTCCGCCCGGGAGGCGTACTGCTCGGCAACTTCGCGCAGCAGGTCGGAAAGATTCAAGGGGACAAAACTGGATTTATCTTCCGCAGACTCGACACGCGAGAGGTCAAGCAGGCTCTTCACCAACGCTTCCAGCCGCTGACTTTGTTCCTGGGCGCGCAACAGGTAGCGGGTCTGCGCCGAGGCGTTTTCATCCGCATTGGCGTGCGGTGCAAGCATCGCGTCACGCGCCAACTCGATGTTGGTCTGCAGCGCCGTCAGCGGGGTGTGAAATTCGTGGGCGGCATCCGAAATAAAAGAACGCAGCGTGGAGACGGTTTGTTCCACTTGTTCCGCCATCCCGTTGAAGGAATGCGCTAGCGATAGAAATTCGTGCTGCTTTTCATTTTGCAGGTCAACGCGCACAGAGAGATCGCCGCGCGCCATTTCATGGGTGGCATGTTCGAGCGCAAGCACCGGGCGGGTGACCTGACGGCTGGCATACCAGCCTGCAAGCGCGGCAATGGCAATGGCAAAGATACTGGCGATCAGCCATGCCAGGGTCACCGAGCCGATCACATCAGCCCCGTAACTGGGACCGTTTGAAAATTCGAGCATCCCTAACGGAGGTCCATCCGGCGAGTTGAGTCGGACGGTGACAACCTGTGAAGAACGGCGGGATGGATCGCCATCCACCTTGGTGACGAACCCATACCCGTAAGGCGAGGCACTGACTGCCACCAACATGTTACCGGGTTCTCCGGGAGGGGAGACGATTCCTTCAATCGCTTGAACTGGCAACGATGCGCTTTCTCCCGATGAATAAATAAAAAGGCTTGCGGGACCGATCGGTCCGTCAATCGTTTGAGTAAAAAATTTTGTGTTCGTTGCATCCGATGAACCGGAAATTGCCACAACCTGATTCGGTGCAGGGATGCCTGAATCGACGATTATGTTTCCGTGCAGATCAAGCAGCCGAATTTGAGTCCGCGACAGGAAGGAAAGAGGCGTGATCTGGTCTTTCAAGACCTCTTCGCGCTTCTCGTATTGCAGCATTTTTTCCAGAACGGGTTGAAGCGCCAGCGCATTCCCAAGCAAATATTCCTGCTCCTGGCGCACGTAATAGCTCCGCAGTACAAGCATCATCACAGAGCCAAGCGACAATGTCGCAAGCAGTACAATGACTGCATAACTTGCCGGCAGCCGCCAGCGAATGGAATGGATATTCATGATCTAACTAACTTTCCCTCCCTGTGTTCCATCCATGGAATGCAGGGAGATTGGGCACGGACCTTTGCCTCTCTCAATGCTGTTTGGCGTCGGTCAACGCGGCAGTCACTCCCAAGCCGATGTAAATACTCCCCACCACATACCGGTCAGCATGAAGAAGCGATGGCGTCCGTTTGAACCATTGGTTGAACGTACTCGCTAATAACGCAAACATTGTGTCTGTGACAAATGCCATCAGCACCAGCAACCCGCCAAGCGTCAAAAATTGCCCAGCGATTGAACCCTGCGCCGGATCCACGAATTGCGGCAGGAAAGCGAGGAAGAAAAGTGCAGTCTTGGGATTAAGAACAGCTACGAGGACTCCTTGCGCAAAAATACGGCGCAGGCTCTGAGGCTTGGCAGGCGCTATCGACTCGTGCGGTATGTTCGTAAACAGACGACGGATGCCCAGATAAATCAGGTAAGCCGCTCCTAAATATTTGATTATCATAAACGCCAGCGCAGACGACATCAGAATGGCAGACAAGCCGAGCGCGGCGGCCAGGACATGCACGGAATTGCCGATTTCAATGCTAAGGACCGAAATCAATCCAGCCACGCGGCCTTGATCCAGACTGCGGGTAACGATATAAAGAACGGCCGGGCCGGGAGTGAGCACGAGGATCAGGCCCGCGAGCAGGAACATAGGCAAGTTGGGTAATGTGAACATATCATCTCCTTTAATAATAAGCGCCAATTTTACTTTATCATTGTGAAATGCTTGTAAACCGCGCACGCCCTACGGGCGGTCCCCAGCGCCCAGTGCGTGCTTTGTTGGGCAAGTTTTGCAAGACGGTTTTGAACTTGCTTATTTTTCACTCAATGCCAACTGAACCGCAAACCCAGCAAGGATTACTGCAAATGCTTGTTGGAGTCGTTTGACTGCTTTAGATGAATTCATCAAGTAAGCGCTAATTCCGCTCGACAATATTCCATAAAGCGCAAACACGATAAATGTTATGCCCATAAAAATAACACTCAGCGTTATCATTTCCATTGTGGGAGATGGTGAACTTTTAGAGATGAAAAGCGGCAAAAAAGCAAAGAAGAAAATCGTCAATTTGGGGTTGAGTAAATTTATCGCAATCGCTTTTAAGATTATTTGCGCGGCACTGGTTTCTGTATATTTTTTATTGATTTCAAGCGTTCCTGCTTCACGCCACATATTCCATGCCAGGTAAAGTAAATATGCAGCCCCTGCCAACTTCAACACCGAAAAAACTTGCGCACTCATATTAAGTAACGCTGACAGCCCTAAAATGCTTGCCAAGATATGAGGAACAATTCCAAGCGTACATCCAATAGCTGCTGCAATGCTGGCTCTCCACTTGAGGGTAAGCCCAGTAGTGATTGTGTAAACAGCCCCTGTTCCTGGGATAAGCACAACAATAAGTGAAGCGAGAAGGAATTCTGGTTTAATCACGTTTGGTCTCCATTGAAAATTTATTAGTGCCCAACAGCTTGCAGCCATCGTCCCCGAAGGGGATGCCTGCACTGAGCGCGGACGGCTGCCATCCGTCGTCGAAACGGCCGTTTTCCTGCGCACATCCTTCCCTTCCAACCAGCACACCCAACGCCATCTCCTAAACGCCACCATAAGCCTGGCCCGCCTAACGTTTGAGATGAGAGGCATGCCTCTCGATTGATGGGTTAGGCCGCATGATTGAAGCTCAGGATATGATTGGGCTCGCTAGCGCCTCTGTCGTGCCCTTCGCGGCTATGCGTTGCAGCGTGCGTTCCAGTGCTGCCGTATCTGGGTAGATGCGAACACTGGTTACGCGGCCCCACCTCACCTCAATCAGGTTGACGCCTTCAGCGGACGTTTTCACTCCATCTGTTCCGTAGTTTGTCTCAGTCCAGATGGCCTCTACTTGCGTGCGCCACGGCCACCCCGAGACTCTCACTTCATGAAGAGTAAAGCTGATTCCTTGCAAAAGACGTAGCAAGCGCTCATACCAAGCACGAATGGCTTCTGGGGTTCGACGTGTTCCGGAGAGTGCATGTGTACCTACGAAGTAGTGCACGGCGGTCGCGGACAGTTCGTCTGTTATCGATTCAATTCTTCCAGCGCTGAGCCCTGCGAACGCTGCGGTGATCTTCCTGCGAACAATGGCGTGGTACATGGTTTCGCTCCTTGCGGCCTAATAAATATTCGACCGAGTATCCTCTGCTTTTTGCCGGATACCGATCTTACCCATAAAAAATTCTGCCCAACGAGACTGTCGAAAAACCGAATTTTCAGAGGTGAGGGAAGTCCCAACGGGGGAATACTCAGTCATTTTCTCTCGTGTTGAGTCATTGTTAGGCAGTTTTCTTTGTTTGATTCGCTTCCATTTTAGTGAGCATTTCAAGCATTTTTATTTCAGATGGCGCCTGCAACACGTTATTTTGGATAAAATCCTCGGCTTGAGGATAATCGGACTTTCGAATTCGCTCTGCGGCATTTGCTGTGTCATAGACTGTATGTTTAAATTTAATATCAGTATCAATCAATAACCAGTCTGCGCCAGTTCTGCCAAATGGCATCCCAACGCTTCCTGCATTAATAATGCGGACTTTCCCTACCGCACGATCAAATTGCATATGGGTATGACCACAAATAACAATGGATGCCGTTAGATTGCCCAAAATAGATGCAAGGCCCTTTTCAGATGTTAGCTTGGTAAAGATTTCCACATCACTGCGTGGAGTGCCATGACAAAACAATAACTCGCCCCACTTTTCTATATTGAGATTTAGCGTTGGTGCCCAGCTCGATAAAAACTGTTTGTGTTCATATGATAGATGTTTTGCTACCCAGCGAGCTTCTGCGTTGGCGCGTTCTGACAAACCGTTGATATCCTTTCCCGCTAAATGTCTTAGCACATCGGATTCGGCGTTACCAAGAATAAAATGTGTTGGGATAGTTACCTCTTGTAAAAGAGATAACGTTTCGACTGGCATAGGGCCAGCAACAACATCCCCGCCAACAACAATGAGGTCAGCCTTACTCTCTTTTATCTCCCGAAGAACAGCCTCAAGTGCAGGCAGATTTCCGTGAATATCGTAAATTGCAGCAATACGCATAATATTATCCTCTCAATAACGCCTAACAAGTATTAGACCAATTCTATCTCATGGCTTTTTCAAGGTCAGGAGTTTTTTCAGACTTCGGAAGTCTGCCAGGCTTCCGAAGTCTCTGTAATTTACGATCTAAGAAGGTGTCTGAAAACGCTCTATTACCCTGATAAACCGTAGGGACACAGCGTGACGAACTATCGTCAAAATCATAAAGGTACTCGCTGTGTCCCTACTTTTCAGACGCTCTCTAAGGAACCTCCCTCTTGAACATAACCGGCTGGCTGTATACGATCATATCTGCGATGATCCGGTCTCCATTTTTGCGTCCCCAGACCATGATCATGCTGTTGCTCGTTAGATCATCGAGTGTGCCTTCCTCCACCACCTGCTGAATAACCTGGGTTTCATTAACCTCAGACGGCGTCGGCATTTCAGTGGCATCGCGATAGATGATGGTTTTGCTGGTGATGACCACTTCCACTTTAGGGCCATTACTGTCGCCGGGGCCGCCGCTGTTCATAGGACCGCCTTCCTCGCCAGACCCTGCTTGCACAACAACACCGCCACCACCTTTGCCCATTTCCATTGAAAACTCCTGGATGACGATGGTATTGTCCTTGCGCTCCACGAACACTCCCCTTGTTTCAGGCTCAGTTTTTGGAAGTTCCGGCGCGGGAGTCATCTCAATAGAAATCGAGACTGTCCCAGGACCGCCGCCCATCATTGGGAATAAGCCCAACGGGCCGACTCCTCCATTAAGCAGTTGACCGCCAACGAAGGCCGCAACGGCTACGAGGATAACCACAACGGAAAAAATGATGTAGAGTTTTTTGTTTTGCATGATTTAGCTCCTTTATCTCATCCATCGTTGCGAGTAGCGATGAGTCACCACTCACAACGATGATGATCTACTATGGCGAGGCTGGCCCAATCGAGCCTGGTGCTCCGTTCATTGTACGTATGCTGAAAAGCAAGACATCTGCAATGATTCTGTTTCCATCGTTATGTCCCCAGACGGTGATGAACGCCTCAGAGGTAAGCTCGTCCAGGGTAGCCAATTGCACGGTCTGCTGAATGGTCTGCCCGGATGAGGGAGGTCCCGGAGGAAGTTGTGTCGCGTCGCGATAGATGAGCGTCTCGCTGGTGATGAAAACTTCAACTTTGGTTCCATCACTGCTATTCGCGGGCGTGTTACCATCCCGCCGTTCGATAAAACGACCTGTCACTTGGGCTTCAGTTGTAGGCAATTCCGGTGCAGAGACAAAATTCACTGTAACAGGTCCACCGCCGCCTGATCCGCCTGGTCCTGCAGAGCTTGCTCCGCCGCCTCCATCAAGCGAGCTGGTTTCAATAACAACGATACTCACTACAGTAGGTATTACAGGCGTTATCGTAGGAAGTTCTGGCATGATCGTAGGTGTTGCGGGAAGCGTAGGAAGAACCAGTTCAGCGGTAGAGAAGGCTTCCGTGCTGGGCAAATTCCCAACATTACATGCCGTCACGCTCATGGGCAAAATAATAAGACTCAGAAAAACGATAAGTTTCTTGCTTTTCACGATTTGCTCCTTTATATTTTTCAACGTATTATTCTGGGGCGGGGCCAAACGATGTAGGAGTGAAGAAAAATAGAACCTCGGCAATGATCCTGTCTCCACTTTTGCGCCCCCACACCGTGACTATCGAACTCGAACCGAGATCATCGAGCGTAGCCTCTTCCGCCGTTTGCTGAATAGCTTGGTCTACCTTACTGTCAGAGGGAGAAGGAAATTGAGTGGTATCGCGATAAATGGCCGTTTCGCTGGTAATAAGGATTTCCACTTTGGGCCCGAGGTCATCTTCAGACGCACTACGCCCAACAGGATCGGCAGCAACTCCGCCGCCTCCCATGCGAAGCGAAAAGGTTGAGATGACAATGACATTATCCTGCCGTTCCTCAAAGCGACCCGTTGCTTCGGGTTCGGTTGTGGGCAGTTCTGGCGCGGGGACGAGATTTAGAACCCTGCCGCCCTGCCCGTTCAAGCCAGCAGGTCCAACCTTTTGATTCAACAGGCTGCCAGCGATGAAAGCCGCCGCGCCCACCACTATGATGGCGACGCCTAAGCTGATGAAAACTTTTTTGTTTTGCATGATTTACTCCTTTAAATTTTTGGTTACTTAGCTGGTTGAGTAGTCCCGTATGGTTTTCACGGGACCTATCGAAACCAACGAGTTTGATTCCAGCTTTATGTTTTCTGGTTACTGGTGGTTTCGATACGTTCCTCGCTGTCGCTCGGAACTACTCAACCACCGAACTACTACTCATATCTCAACGCATCAATCGGATCGAGCCGCGAGGCGCGCAGGGCGGGATATAACCCAAACACGACTCCGATCAACAGCGCCACGACGAATGCCAGCGGAATACTGCCCGGGTACAACAACGCCACGCCTTGGTTGAGCGCCGCCGCAAGCGGAATGGCAAGGATTCCCAACACGATTCCTGCCAGCCCGCCGCTGGCGCTGATAAGGATGGATTCGAGCAGGAATTGACTCACAATGTCTCTTTGTTTCGCACCAATCGCGAGACGCACACCGATCTCACGCGTCCGCTCGGTGACGCTGACCAGCATGACATTCATGATCCCGATTCCGCCGACCATGAGTGAGACAGTTGCCATTGCGGCCAACAGGATGGAGAAAGTCTGTGCGGCTTCCTGCTGTTGACCGAGAATGTCGTTGCGCGTGGTCAGGTCGAAATCATCGAGATAATTCCCTTCGGCATCCTGTTCGATCTGGTGTTTTTCGCGCAGGTAAGTTGTGATCTGTTCCTTAGCCTCCTCAATGCGATTCGCATCCGTGACGTGCGCAGTCATATACACGGAAGGTTCCTCATCATACAGTTCCTGGATCATCGTGCTGATGGGCATGGCCAGGAACTCGTTCGGGTTGGATTGATAACGCTGTGTCACGTCCGTACTTTCTAATTCCACAGCCACGCCGATAACTGTACAACGCGTGCGCTCGATCCAAATCGTTTCACCGATGGGGTTATCACCGGAGAACAGATCGAGCGCGGTTTGATATCCCAGCACACAGACGGGCGCGGCTGCGTACACTTCGTCAGTGGAGAAAAAGCGTCCCTCGCCGATCAGGTCATCAGCAGTGAAGGCGGCGTCGCCCGTCCATCCCACAGGTTGAACATCACCGCCTGCAACGAATCCCTCAAGCGCGTCCGGGGTCGTTCCTATCGCGCCGATTTCAATGGTTGCACGTCCAAAGCGTGCCTTGAGCGTTTTACTCACCGACATTTCCACGCGTTCCACCAGCGGGACTGTATCAAGCATTTCGAGACCCTCCTGATAAGTCAGCTTTTCCCCACTCGCTACAAACTCACGATCCTGCATTTCAAAGCGTTGACCAATCTGAATTTGATTCGCACCGAGGTCTTGAAAGGTCGCATCCACCGCAGCGCGTGCACCATTGCCGAGCGCGAGCATCGCGATCACTGAAGCGACACCGATCACCACACCCAGCATCGTGAGCACTGCACGAAGTTTGTTTGCCGAAACACTTCGCAGCGCGGTGCGCAAAAGATCAGTGAGTGACATGGTCAAACTCACTTTCTTTCAGTACACCATCACGCATCTGATAAATTCGATTCGCATTGCGCGCAACATTCATATCATGTGTGACCACAATGATCGTGCGTCCCTCTGCATTCAACTCTTTCAGCAAACGCATAATCTCGATGCCTGTGTTGCTATCGAGGTTGCCCGTCGGCTCATCGGCCAGGATAACAGCAGGCTGTGTGACCAACGCGCGCGCAATCGCCACACGTTGACGTTCACCACCCGACAACTCCATGGGATTATGTTCGACTCGATGCTCCAACTGGACACGAGACAACGCCTCTCGCGCACGGGACAGTTGATCCTGCTGCCCAAACTGACCCTGGCGATAAGCCAGCGGCAGGGCGACGTTTTCCCATGCAGACAACCGCGCAAGCAGATTGAAGTTTTGAAAAATGAACCCGATCCTTCTGCCACGTAAATCAGCCAGTTCATCGCGGCTCAATGAAGAGACGGGTGTGCCTTCGAGAAAATACTCACCTGCTGATGCACGGTCCAATAAACCGAGCAGATTCAACAATGTTGACTTTCCACTTCCCGATGCGCCCATCAGCGCAATGAATTCACCAGCATGGACAGTTAAGTCTGCATCACGCAAGGCAATGACCATACTCTCGCCCATCGAGTAGGTGCGCGTGAGTTTTTCCGTGCGAATGATTGGTTCGCTCATGGCGCGCCTTGTACTGCAACATTCATGTTGCCCTGCCAATGCGCAAGATAAATCTCCCTAGCACCGCCCGCTAGGGCAGGTGTGCGGTACAGAGTTTTGATAAATTTCATCTTGTCACCACCTGCTCCCCCTCCTCAAGTCCCGAAACGATCTCCACATATGTATCGCCGCGCAAACCGATGGTGATCTCTTTTTCCAGCTCTTGTACACCGTCCCACACTTTGACAATGGTAGTATCGCCGCCAGAGGCACGTACGACTGCACGGGGCAGGCACAACACACCTTCGCTCTTCGCAATCGTGATGGCGGTATCTGCGGTCATGCCATCCGCCAGCCCATCTGGGACATCGTCCAGGGTGATGTAAATATCGTAAAGCGGACTGTCCTCTCCTTCGATCCGCTGCGGGATGATGCGGGAAACCTTGCCTTGAATGGTGAGTTCAGGGCGGGCATCGAAGAATATTTCCACTTCCTGCCCCACCGAAACGATTGGAAAATCCTCTTCGGTGATATTTGCCTGCACTTCCAATTCCTTGGGGTCGCCCACTTTAAACAGGATTGTGTCTACATTAATGGTCACGCCGGTCTGCGCTTTGGATTCCAGAACGACTCCGCCAAAAGGTGCAACAATGGAGAGACTTTTTAATAATGCCTTGGCTGCCTCAAAGTTCGCCTCCGCAAGTGAAAGTTCAGTATCTGCCTGTGCAAAATCTGCTTCACTGGGTTTGCTCATCAACCATTTCAGGGCGGCTTCTTCGCTCAGGAGTTCGGTTTGGACTGCTGCGATCTCATCCAACAATTGTGCCTTTGCCGCCGGATCGGTTGTCTCATTGTATGCATCTGTTTTGAAGGACAATTTCGCCTTAAGTAGTTTCACCTTATTTTTTTGTTGTTTGATATAGTCTGCAGAGGCGCGCGGGTAATCAAGCGAAGTCCGTTCTTTTTGTTCTTTTTCAAACGCTTCCTTCGCCTCGATCAATTTCAACTGCGCCTCAGATTTCGCGACCGCATCCATATCTGCAAGTGTCTGTCCTTTCTTAACCACATCCCCGGTGCGGACGTACACCTCAGATAATTTTCCCGTCGCTGGCATATTTATATTTTCCAAGCCAACGTTGACCAGGTTGCCCGGCGCAGCAACGCTCTGTTCTACATCGCAGGTGGTTACTGAAATCGTCTGCGGCGCAGGCGTCGATTCAGGTTCCTTCGTTGTTGCAAAACCGAAATATCCCGCTGCACCGATCACCAATGCAGCAACAAGCAAAATCACAACGACAGCAGTTTTAGTCACAATGAAACTCCATTTAGATTTAGAGTCGGGAGCCGCTCCCACATCTATCAGTAAGCCGGCTGACTCCAGGAAAAAATACAGACAAGGTTTTGCCTTGTCTGTAAGTTTATGGTTCGCAGATTTCACTCAGATTGTGATGCGATTAAGATTTTGTAACCCCCGCCCCGGCTCTCTCCCAGGTCAAAGAACGCGATTCTTATTTTCTTGCGTCCCTTGCCCTTCGACTACACTCCTCGACGTTCACTCGTCGCTCCGCTCAGGGCGGCTGCCGCGCTGAAAAGGACTCGATTTGAGGAAGGGAAAATTATTTTGCCAATCTATATCCGATCCCAGGCACAGTTAGAATCAAGGACGGTTGATCCGGTCTTAGCTCGACCTTTTCGCGCAAGCGGCGAATATGCACATTGACCGTTTTCTCGCTCTCGATGTCGGGCGCAAAACCCCAGACTGCTTCTACAATTTGCGCGCGGGACAACACCTGTCCGCGGTGCCTTGCCAGATAAGATAACAGACGAAACTCTATGGGCGTCAAATTGATGACTTCCTCTCCGCGCCGCACCTGACCCGTAGCCTGTTCCAGCACAAGGTCATTGATCACCACCACAGCCGACTCCGCTGAAGAGTAATCGCCATACGCCCTTCGCAACTGCGCGCGGATTCGGGAGACCAACTCGCGCATGCTGAACGGTTTGGTCATGTAATCGTCCGCACCCATCTCCAAGCCAAGGACTTTATCCACTTCATCGTGCTGCGCCGTCAACATGATGATCGGCTGGCGCAATCCTATCTGCCGCATCTGACGGCAAAAGTCAAAGCCGGAACCGTCAGGCAGGCGAATATCCAAAACGATCAAGTGCGGCGCATGCTTGCCGGCAAACTCCACACCGCTTCCGCCGGTCGTACACAAATGCGGTTCGAAGCCGTGCGTGCGGAATCCGTCCAACAGACTTTGCCCAATAGCCGGGTCATCTTCGATCACGAGAATGCGATGCATGGTCATAAAATAAAAATCTCAAAGGGGTTGAACGTTCATTTTAGTATAAATATCTCAATCCGACTATAATCCGATTCATCCTTAATAACGGAGGAGCAAATCCATGCGCCTTACCAACCTGATCACCGCCGTGGACCTGCATGCCTGCGGCGAGCCGGGACGCGTCATCACCGGCGGTGTTCTCGATGTGCCGGGTAAAACGATGTTCGACAAGATGAAATACTTCGAGAAGAATCTCGACGACCTGCGCCTGCGCATGTTACGCGAGCCGCGCGGCTACCCGGCTTTGTGCTGCAATGTCATCATGCCGCCTACACAACCCGATGCCGCAGCCGGTTTCATCATCATGGAACAGACGGAGTATCCGCCCATGTCTGGCACGAATGTGATCTGCGTGGCGACGGCATTGCTTGAAATGGGTATGATTCCCATGCAAGAGCCCGTCACCGAGTTCATGCTTGAAGCGCCTGCCGGGCTGGTTGGCATCCGTGCCGAGTGCAAAGACGGCAAGGTTACGCAAGTTACTTTTAAAAACGTTCCTGCATTTGCAGTACATCTCGATATCAAAGTTGAAGTCCCAACGCTTGGCACCGTCAACGTGGATGTGGCTTGGGGCGGCATGTTCTACGCCATTGCCGAAGCGTCCCAAT
>JACPVC010000169.1 GCA_016191955.1 Chloroflexota bacterium | reverse complement strand
TGCCAAGTATGTTGTCGTCGGCTTCGGCACGGCGGGGCGTGTTGCGCTCTCGGCTGTCCGTGAGGCGCGCGAACAGGGCATCAAGGTTGGGCTTTTAAGACCGATCACTGTCAGCCCGTTCCCGTATGCAGCGCTGGACCAACTCACAGGTCAGGCAGAGGCGATTCTCGTCACAGAGATGAACATGGGGCAAATGCTCGATGATGTCCTGCTGACAGTTCGCGGGCGAGTCCCGGTCGAGTTCTATGGACGCCCCGGCGGCGTGGTTCCCTTCCACAATGAAATTCTGGATGAAATTCACCGCATCGCGGCTGGACCGTTGACTGTTCAGACCAACCCAAGAGAATCCTGGCTGACAAGGATGACCGCATAATGGCTACCCCAAATAATTTAGTTTACGAAAGACCCGAATCATTCACCGAAATGCCCACTCACTATTGCCCGGGCTGTACGCACGGGGTCGCGCACAGGTTGGTTGCAGAAGTTTTACAGGAGATGAATATCGTGGATAAAACCATCGGCGTTGCACCGGTGGGATGCGCTGTGTTCGCATACAATTACTTTGCGACAGACTTCGTGGAAGCCCCGCACGGGCGCGCTCCTGCGATGGCAACCGGTGTGAAGCGTGTATTGCCCAACCGCGTGGTCTTCACCTATCAAGGCGATGGTGACCTGGCTTCGATTGGCATGGGCGAGATCGTCCACGCTGCGGCGCGCGGCGAGAACATCACCGTCATCTTCATCAACAACGCCAACTATGGCATGACCGGCGGGCAAATGGCTCCGACCACCCTGCCAGGCATGAAGACGACCTCTTCACCGAACGGGCGCGATGTGGAAACACAAGGTTACCCGATCAAAGTATCTGAAATGCTTTCCACACTCGATGGCGTTGGCTATTGCGTGCGGCGTTCACTGCATGACCCGAAGAACATCCGCCTTGCAAAGAAAGCCATCCGTACCGCGTTCGAAGCGCAAGTGCGTGGACTCGGTTTCTCGATGGTCGAACTGCTCTCCACCTGCCCCACCAATTGGGGTATGACGCCGATCAATTCATTGAAGTTCGTGGAAGAGCACATGGTCCCCGCCTACCCGCTGGGTGATTACAAGATCAGCGATGCAATAAAGCAGATTAAGATATAACGTCATTGCGAGGGCGGTGCTCTGCCAAAGGCACCCGAAGCAATCTCCAGATTATTACGAGATTGCTTCGTCGCTAAGAACAAGAGCGCTCCTCGCAATGACATGGAGAGATATGTATGCAAAAAGAAATCATCATCGCAGGGTTCGGCGGACAGGGCGTTTTGTTCGGCGGTCAGGTGCTTGCCTACGCCGCCATGGACAACGGCAAGGATGTGACGTGGATTCCCTCGTATGGTCCTGAAATGCGCGGCGGCACGGCAAATTGCACCATTGTCATCGCAGACCATGAGATCGGTTCGCCATTGGTCAAAAATCCGCCGCTGGCAATTGCCCTCAACCTGCCCTCGTTCGACAAATACGAAGAAACGCTTGCCAAAGGTGGCACGCTCATCGTCAACCAGTCCATGGTGGATCGCGCGGCGAATCGAAACGACATCCATGTCATCATGGTTCCGTGCAATGAAATCGCGGAAGAGATCGGCGACAAGAAACTGATGAACATGGTAGCGGTTGGCGCGTTGCTAACAGCACTGCCAGATGTCAAATTGACAGACGTGGAAAAGGCGCTCGAAGGTCACCTGCCGGCGCGTCATAAGCATCTTTTGCCGAAGAACTACGAAGCCTTGAAGCGAGGTTTCGAGCACGCACAAAAAGAGTGGGACAAAGCCCCAGCATAGCAAGTGGAAAGTGGGGACTCCCCAGCGAAGCCCGTCCTCCTTAGCCATGGAGGCGGGCTTTATTGTTAGAATAAAAGCGTAGTAACGACTTCAGTCGTTCGGCTAAAAAGGAGACTATTTTATGAACAATCGCATCAACATTTCATCCGGCGCGAAATGGGAGGATATTATCGGCTACTCCCGCGCCGTCAGAGTGGGCAATATCATCGAAGTATCTGGGACTACCGCCGTGGATGAAGAAGGCAAAACGGTAGGATTAAATGACCCTTACGAACAGACAAAATATATTTTCACGAAAATAGAAAAAGCATTGGCATCCGCAGGCGCTTCGCTAAAAGATGTGGTTCGTACACGCATGTTCGTAACTGATATTTCCAAATGGGAAGAGATCGGCAAGGCACATGGGGAATTCTTCCACGAGATCAAACCCGCCGCCTCCATGATCGAAGTGAAGGGATTGATTAGCCCTGACTTGCTAGTGGAGATAGAAGTAACCGCAATAATCTCCAGCTAAATAAAGAAACGTAATCCTTTCCAAATGCTATAATAGACAAAATGTCGTCGGGCAGTGAAATTAGAGGTATGGAGGCTGGCATGACGGAATACGATTATGACCTGATCGTGATCGGTTCGGGACCTGCAGGACAGCGCGCCGCGATCCAGGCGGCAAAGCTCAACAAACGCGTGGCAGTCATCGAACGCAAGACAATTCTCGGGGGAGTCTGCATTAATACCGGTACCATTCCAAGCAAAACCCTGCGTGAAGCCGTGATGCATTTTTCCGGCTACCGTGAACATAATTTATATGGCGCGTCGTACATCGTCAAACAGAATATCACCATGGCGGATTTGTTGTTTCGCACCGACCATGTAATCCAGCATGAGCTGGATATCGTTCGCCACCAGCTCCAGCGAAACCATGTGGAACTTATCTCCGCCGAAGCCGAATTTGTAGACGCAAACACGGTTCGGCTGAAATTTATGGATACGCGCGGCTGGCGGGATGTTCGAGCTGCGAACGTGGTCATTGCTACAGGCACCAGCGCCACAAAAGGAGACCGCATCCCATTCGATGGCAAGCGTATCTTCATCAGCGATGACCTGCTGCAACTGGATCATCTTCCACGCTCGTTAACCGTTGTCGGCGCAGGGGTGATCGGACTCGAATATGCCAGCATCTTCTCGGCTCTGGGTGTGCGTGTCACCATCATCGACAAGCGCCGCCGCCTGCTCCCCTTCGTGGATGAGGAGATCATCGACTCGCTTATCTATCATCTCAACCAACAACGTGTCATCATGCGCCTTGGCGAAGAAGTGGAGTCCATCGAGCCGATCACCGATGAGCAGGGAGAACGGGTAAAGATCAATCTTGTGAGCGGAAAACAGATCATTACCGAAATGGCGCTTTACAGCATCGGTCGCACCGGCGCAACACGCACACTCAACATTGATGGGGTTGGGCTGCTAACCGACGAGCGGGGACTCTTGAAAGTGAATGAGAACTTTCAAACGAACGTGCCGAACATTTACGGTGTTGGGGATGTGATTGGGTTCCCCTCGCTTGCTTCTACGTCAATGGAACAGGGCAGGCTGGCGGCGTGTCATGCCTTTGGCGTCAAAACAAATCACACGCCGGAGTTATTTCCGTATGGCATTTACACCATCCCTGAGATTTCAACTGTTGGAAGAAACGAAGAAGAGCTTACCGAAGCGGGCATCCCTTACGAGATCGGCAAGGCTCAATATCGTGAGATCGCCCGTGGACAGATCATCGGCGATCAGACCGGGTTACTCAAATTGATCTTCCACCTCGAAACGCATGAACTACTTGGCGTGCATATCATTGGCGAAGGGGCAAGCGAGCTCGTCCATATTGGGCAGGCGGTGATGGCGTTCAAGGGCAAGGTCGATTATTTCATCAACAATGTCTTCAATTACCCCACGCTTGCAGAATGCTACAAGACCGCCGCGTTCGATGGAATCAATCGTCTTGGGATTTAGTACCTATCCTAAAATTGCTCTTGCCACAATCCTCAGCGGCGGGGACGCCGCCCTGAGCTAAAAATATTCGGATAGGTTGTTAGCGCTTCAATACGATCATCACCTGCAAACCGCCTTCAGGTAAATTCCGCGCTTCGATGCTGCCCCCCTGAGCCTCAATCAATTGACGTGAGATCGCCAGCCCCAATCCCGTTCCGCCGGATGCGCGAGAGCGGGATTTTTCTTTGCGCCAGAAGCGGTCGAAGATAAACGGCAAATCTGCTTCGGGAATACCTGTGCCATTATCGTTGACCGTGATCCGCAAACCCTCTGCGGTCTCATTTGCAGTCACCCACACCCGCCCCCCGTCAGGGACGTAACGCAGAGCATTGCCGATCAGATTGCTCATGACTTGCTCGAAACGTTGGGGGTCAAGATGTGCAATGAGGTTTCCGTTCCGCTCGTCGAACGAGAGAGAGATGTTTTTCTCCTGCGCCTGCGCGGAGAGCATATCGATGACAGAATCGATTAACCTGTCCGCATCCACGTCCACTTTGTCGAAGGCGAGCTGTCTCTTCTCTGCCAGCGTGAGCAGGTGCAAATCGTTCACCAAACGTTCGAGCATGTAGGTTTGCTCCAGCGCGGTGGAAACCTGCGAGCCGTTCTCGGAGTAGATACCGTCCACGATGCCTTCGAGCCGTCCGCGGATGACGGAGAGTGGTGTACGTAATTCGTGCGCAACATCGGCAAGCATGTCGCGCCTTTCACGGTCGCTGCGTTCGAGCGACGATGCCATCTCGTTGAAACTCTCGGCAAGTCTGCGCAAATCCTGCGGACCTTTGGTGGGAATGCGCGTGTCCAGTTTTCCGTCTGCAACGGAATCGGCGGCGTAGATCACATCTGCCAGCGGGTTGACGAAACGACGCATGAGCAGGGTCGCCACCACTACGAGAAAAGTCGATAAGATAAAAGAAACGATCCCAATCGGGATGACAATGGCGCGCGCAAAACCAATGCGCTGGGTGACGGAATACGGCGTCAGTACCAGGTAGCCCGCCTGCTGACCTTCCACTCGCAGGCTGAAGACAACATCGTGATCTCGGATCGTGTAGGTCGTCCCAACTGTGGAGGTGGAAGAAGCCCCCGAAATAGAATCAGACCTGCGGTCCAGAATGATGCGGTGCTCGTTATCCAAAAGCAGGGCGCTCATCGAGTCCAATCCCTTGAGTGAGACGAACACCGCTTCAACGCCGTCCCAATTTCCCTTTGCAAGATAATAACCTTCGAGCGTGCTCACGAATGGGAAGGGCACGGGCGTGGACGAAGAGGTCAGGAAATATCCGATGACGAGCGTGAAGAACAGGAACGATAAAAATAGAACGATGACGAACGCGCGCAGCAAAAGAAAAAGCAGGCGCAGGCGAATTTCACG
>JACPVC010000196.1 GCA_016191955.1 Chloroflexota bacterium | reverse complement strand
TCATCCGGCTCCAGCTTGCGGCGCAGGTTGCGGATGTGCGAATCAATGGCGCGCTCATAACTTTCGAACGCGACGCCATGCGCGGCATTCAACAATTGGCTGCGGGAAAAAATGCGACCGGGCTGACTCATGAGAGTTGCCATGATCTCGAACTCGGTCGGCGTGAGGGATACCGCGCGGCTCCCTATTTGGACCTCGTAATGGGTTCTATCCAGTGACACGTTCTCCACGCGGATCACATCTGCCGCCGAATCGCCGCCGATGCGGCGCAGCACAACTTTGACACGCGCCACCAACTCACGTGGACTAAACGGTTTCGTGATGTAATCGTCCGCGCCGATCTCCAGCCCGACGAGTTTATCCGTCTCTTCGACACGCGCGGTGAGCATGATGATGGGCACGTTGCTTTCGCGGCGGATTTCGCGGCACAGGTCGAGACCGTCCATTTCGGGCATCATCAAATCCATGACGATCAGGTCTGGCTTTTCACGCCGTGCGGCAGCCAGACCTTGAACGCCATCGTTGGCTGTCACCACATCGAACGAGGACGCTTTGAGGTAATCGCGGCTGATCTCAAGGATTTCGGGTTCGTCATCGACGAGAAGGATTTTCTTGGACATGGGAAGATTATAAGAGAATAGTAGGAAGAGAGGAGAGATTGGTAATTGGTAATTGGTGATTGGTGAGTGGAAAGTGGACATCGTTCCACTTTCCACTTTCTACCAACTAATCTCCAATCTCTATTCTCCAATCACTCATACCGCAACGCCACCATCGGGTGCAGGTTCGCCGCGCGGTAGGCGGGATACAAACCGAAGAAGATGCCAATGATGAGCGCGAAGAAGAACGCCAGCAAAATGGAATTTGTCGTAATGACGGAAGAAATCAAGCCGCTGACACTGAATGCAAGGGCAATCCCCACACCAAGCAAAATCCCAACCACACCGCCGAGCAGACTCAACGTAACCGTCTCGATCAGGAACTGGGTCAGAATCTGATTTTTCGTCGCACCAACCGCTTTGCGCAAGCCGATCTCTTTGGTGCGCTCGGTGACAGAGACCAGCATGATGTTCATGATGCCAATGCCGCCCACGAGCAGAGAGATGCCTGCAATTGCGCCCAGAAAGATGGTGAGCGTTTGTGTCACAGTGTTGAGCGTCTCTAACGTGTCGGACTGATTCATGACGTTGAAATCCAATTCATCCGTAGTTTTGAGTTCATGCGAACGGCGGATCATATACTCGACCGTTGCTGAGACCGTGTCCATATCTTTTTCATCCGTCACGGAAATGAGGATGTTGTTGACGGTCTTCTTGCCGTTATACAAGGCGGTTTCACCAAAGAGTTTGGTATAACCGGTCTCGATGGGGATAAAAATATTTTCATCGGGCGAACCGATGGAAGAACCTTTGCCTTCAAGAACACCCACCACCTGGAATTTCAGCCCATTGATGGAAATGGTCTTACCAAGCGGTGAGAGCTCACCAAAAAGATCCTCTGCAACCGAAGCGCCTAACACCGCCACCAACGTCTGGGACTTGTTATCACCCTCTGATATAAAGCGACCATCCGCCATGGTGAAAGAGCGCACATCTTTGTGAGCATCCACAACACCAACGGTAGGAGCGCTGAAACTTTCGTTCCCAAATTTCACCGTGTAACTGGCTTGATAAACCGGCACAATGTCTGAGATATTGGACGTCAATCCGCGCTCCAGCAATTGATAATCAGCATAATACAGATGACTCGCCTGTTGAGAGCCGCCACTGAGCGCGGCTGGACCCGCCTGCATTCTGCCCGGTGAAACGGTCAATAAATTCGAGCCGCCGCTTTGGATCTGGCTGGTGATACTTGCCGTCGCGCCTTCACCGATGGACAGCAGCGCCACCACCGTCGCCACGCCGATGACAATGCCGAGGATGGTCAGCACCGAGCGCATTTTATTCGCCCGCAAGGCACGCAGGGCAATCTTTAGATTTTCTGAAAATAACATATTAATATTCCTCTGTAGGGGCGCAGCATTGCTGCGCCCCTACAATAATTATTCTTCCAAGCGCGGCGCGCCGGCTTTGATGGGATTCGGGTTCACTTCATCCGAAATAATTTTTCCATCCGAAAGGCGGATGATACGCTCAGTATGACGCGCCACATGCGCATCGTGCGTTACTAGGATCACGGTCTGCCCGTTCTCGCGGTGCAGGCTTTGGAACAAGTCCATGATCTCCACGCCGGTCTTGCTGTCTAATGCGCCGGTGGGTTCGTCTGCCAAAAGGATCGCAGGCTGATTCACAATCGCTCGCGCAATTGCCACGCGCTGCTGCTGACCGCCAGAGAGTTCGTTTGGCGCGTGATGCGTTCGGTCGCCCAAGCCCACCCGCTCCAGGGCTTTCATGGCGCGGTCATCGCGTTCTTTGCCAGAATACCCGGCATAGGTGAGCGGTAGTTTGACATTTTCCAAGGCGCTGGTACGAGCCAGCAAATTGAACTGCTGGAACACAAAGCCGATCTTTCGTCCGCGCACATCGGCGAGGCGGGTTTCATCCATGTTCTCGACCGAAACGTCGTCCAAGGTGTATCGTCCGCTGCTGGGCACATCAAGGCAGCCGATGATCGACATCAACGTGCTCTTGCCCGAACCGGACGGTCCCATGATGGCGAGCATTTCGCCTTTCTCGATGGTGAAGCTTGCGCCATCCAACGCGCGCACTTCAGTTTCGCCCATCTGATAAACCTTCGTCAACTCTTCGACATGGATCATTGCCTGCCTCCAAATGGGTTGGGTGCTTCGAAGCTGTTGTCACGCGCAGTCGTCACCACTTCGCCTTCTTGCAAGTCGCCGGTCACCGCCACCATCTCACCGATGATCGCGCCGCCGATCACATCCACGCGCACGGTCTCGCCGTTACGAACAACCCAGACAAACTCGCCATTGTTATCGTTTTGAATTGCCGTGATGGGCACTGCTAATATTGCGGTCTCGTCGCCAATCTGAATGACAAGATTCATCGTCGAGCCGAGTGGAAGAAATTCATCGCCTTCGGGCTTATCCAAGTCCACGCGCACCGCATATTTGACGAGACCGGAAACGACCTCACCCACCGGGTTGATGGATGCCACCACGCCAGTAAACGCGACACCGGGCAGCGCATCCGACTCCGCCGTTACCTGATCCCCCACTTTGAGCTTGGCAATGTCTGATTCATCCACCTGCGCCTCCACGTAGAGGTTATCCAAATTCGCTATGTTGACCGAAAGCTCGCCCGTGCCGACCACGTCACCCGCAATGTGCTCCACCGAAAGCACCTGCCCATCGAACGGAGCGATGATGCTCATGGTGTTGACGGTCGCCTGCGCCGCATCCACTTTGGCTTGGGCGGCGATCACATCCTGCGATTGGTCTCCAGCAAGCAAACGATCATATTCGCGCTGGGCATCTTCGTATTCGGCTTTCTTCAAGGCGAGGTCGTTCTCGGCTTCGATGATCCAATCTTTGGGAGCGGGTCCCCTGAAATCTTCCTTCTCGTACTTGTACGTCCAACCGTTTCCCTGCTTGACGATGCGAGCTAGATATTTCGTTTGCGGAATGCGCTGGTCGTTCTGCAAATACTTCAGATAGTATTCTGCGTCTTCGTAATCTTCCTGGGCTTGCTTCAGGTCGATCGCAGCTTGCGCGAGGTCCGTGCCTGAGTTGAGCAAATCATCCAGGTTTTCCTGGGCGTTGATCAAATCGGCCTGCGCAGAGACAATGCTCGAGGACGTGCTGGTCGGGTCGAGCGTCAGCAAAATATCGCCTGCCTTCACAAAGTCACCAGGCTGGGCGTTCACGACATTCACTGTGCCGCTGGCTTTCCAGTTGAGATTGGCGAACGGTTCGGCTTCGAGGCTGCCGCTCGAGTCGACGGTCTCTGTCAGTGTGAGGGAAACTACCTGGGCAGTATCCGCTACGGCTGAGTTGGAGGCGTTCGCGTTATTGGTCCGTAGACCGACAAGCAAGGCAACGACCACCACCACGCCAGCGGCGATCCACCAGATTTTTTTATTCGTAAACAAGTTTGACATTTGATTTCTCCTTTATCGTTTTAGACAGGATACTTTTCAAATGTGCAGAATTTGTGCAGGCGGGGTGGACGATTGTGGAGGGTTTCTAGGTACAATTAGGGGCATGAAACACGAAGCTCTTCCCACCACTTCGACAGGCTCAGTGCAGCGTCTAACCCTACCCAAAATCGGCTTTGGCACGTGGAAGATCGGCGGCGGCTCCACGCCCAACTATGCTGTGGATGAAAAATCTCTTGCCGCGCTGCGAACTGCACTGGAGATTGGTTATACCCACATTGATACAGCCGAGATGTACGCGAACGGTCATAGCGAAGAATTGGTTGGGCAGGCGGTGAGGGAGTCGGGCAAACGGCGCGAGGATGTGTTCATCACATCGAAGGTTACGCCGAGTCACCTGCATTACGACGATGTCTTGAAATCCTGCGAGAATTCCCTACGCCGTCTCAAGATGGATTACATCGACCTATATCTCATCCACTGGCCCAGCGCGGGCGCGAAGTATGAAGACACATTCAAGGCATTGAACAAACTCGTGCGGGATGGCAAGGTAAACCATCTCGGCGTGAGCAACTTCAATTTGAAATTGCTCAAACAGGCGCAATCGCTTTCGGAAACGCCCATCGTGACGGATCAAGTGTCCTTCAGCCTGGCAGACCGTTCGTATGCGAAGAATGGCGTGCTTGAATATTGTCAGCAAAACAACATTCTGTTCACAGCGTACGAGCCTTTGAATCAAGGCAGCTTTCATTCAAGCAAAACGCTGGAAGCCATTGCAAAGGCGCACAACGCCACGGTTTATCAAATCGCGTTGGCATGGGTTGTTTCTCATCCGCGTGTGATTACCATTCCCATGTCGTTCAACCTGGCGCATATCCGCGAGAATTTTGAGGCGGCAGAGATCGAGTTGAGCGCCGAAGAAATTACACAACTGACAAATGCATAAAGTTCATCCCTCATCCCTTATCCTTCATCCTTTGCTCTCCACCCTTCCTGAAATTCAAATTATCGAAGAGACCGATACTGACCTCGAGCCGCTCTACACCGTCACCATTTACAACGACGATGTAACGCCGATGGATTTTGTGGTGGAAGTGCTCAAGCAAATTTTCTTCCTCGGCAACGACCGCGCGGCAGAGATCATGCTGGCGGCGCATATCAAAGGCTCGGCGTACGTCCAAACCCTGCCGCGTATGGAAGCCGAGAAGCGCGTCCAGCGGGCGCATCAAGCTGCCAGCATGGAAGGTTATCCCCTACACTTCACCATCGAACGCGAATGACATCCAACCTCGAAACCCTCACCGAAATCAATCTCGACGATCTTGTTTCTTCCTTTGGCTGGCAGGATTCTCCCCTGCTCTCACGCCTGTTGCGATTCGTTTTCCGCAAACCCGCCCAGACCTTCGCTCAACATGCCGTGGAATATGACGACACAGTCGGCGCGCATGGCATCGTGGAAGGCGGATGGAATCTCTCCCGCCGCTATGTGAAAGACATCCGCATCCTCAACGCGGACCGGATACCTGAATCAGCGTTTCTAGCCTTATCCAACCACCCCGGCATGACCGATACCCTCGCGCTCTTCGCAGCCTTGAACCGCAAAGACCTGCATATCATCGCTTTGGATAGACCCTTTCTCAATGCGCTGCCCCATACCACTGCGCAATTATTTTACGTCTACGACGACTCCGCCAAGCGAATGACGCTGGTAAGGCAAGTCAGCGCGCATCTTAAAAAAGGCGGCGCGATATTAACTTTCCCTGCCGGTCACATCGAACCCGACCCGGATGTGTACCCCGGCGCAGTCGAGTCACTCAAAGAGTGGACAGATAGCGTGGGCGTTTTCATCCGCATGGCTCCAGACGCGGCAATCCTGCCCGTATTGGTGCGTAATGTGGTCGCGAAGAAATACGCAAATCATTGGCTGTTGAAGATAAAAAAGACGAAAGAAGAAAGAGAAAAATTAGCGACAGCTTTGCAATTGCTTGGCATGGTTATCTTCAACGAAAGACCCGTGACGGTCACGATCCAGATCGGTCATCCAATTTACACAAAAGATTTAGGGACAACAGAAACGGACACCATCCATCAAGCCGTGCTGGCTGAGATGAAGAAGTTGATTGAGAATTCCTCGAAATAAACCTTGTCACCCTGAGGGAGCATGCTCTTCGCGACCGACACATGCACCGCGCTGCGGATGCAGTGCCGGTGAGGGTCTCTGGCACAACAATGTAGAGATGCTTCGGGGCAACAAACGCCCCTACTAAGAAACTAACTGGAGGCGGCCTCTAAGCGAAAGCCCAAAGTGGCGGCCCTGCGCTGCAAAGAACGAACAACCTTGTCACGATGCTCTTTTTCATAATAATCAGCAGCCAAAGGACGATAGGCTTGGCGACGTT
>JACPVC010000195.1 GCA_016191955.1 Chloroflexota bacterium | reverse complement strand
GAAGCAAGAGTCCCGCGTCGGACGGGGAAAGGCGTAGGGTCGGGCAACCAGGTCAAGTCTAGGGAAGAGGCGTAGTACTCCACGATGTTGAGATCGCCCATCAGTTCGACGATGTCATAGATGAAGGTCCGCTCGACCAGCACGGCATCCCCCAAATTAATCACGCCTTCAAATCCGCCGCAGGTGCCGAGGTTGACGATGAGGTCTGGTTGTTCATGGTCGATAATGTATTGGATCGCGCCCGCCGAAGCGATCTTGCCCCAACCGCTGTGAAAAAGTTTGAGATCAAAATCTTTGAGTTTCAATTTCGCCGTATCGCCATACGGGCATGGCTCGATCACAAGCTTCGGAAAAATTTCCTTGACGGCTTTCCATTCGGCAATCGCCGAGATCATCACGACTGTCTTCAATTGGGTCTCCTTTATGTAGCGCGAGATAGTATCTCGCGCTACGATTTTTCCAAATAATCGAGGATAAGTTGCAGCGCGGCTTCGCTCGATAGATATTTGTTGCGGATGCGGTCACCATCCCAAACGAAGTGACGCGCCTCTTCCCCGCTCGGGGTTGCCAGTCCGATCCAAACCGTCCCTACGGGTTTATCGGGTGTGCCGCCGCCGGGTCCTGCAATGCCGCTCACGCTGACGGCAATATCCGCGCCCAATGCCTTGCGTGCGCCTTGCGCCATCTCAATCACAGTTTCGCGTGAGACAGCGCCTTTGCCATTTAACGTGTCCCATGAGACGCCCAGTAGGGCAGCCTTGGCTTCATATGAATAAGCCACAATGCCGCCCAAAAAATAAACGGACGAGCCAGGCACATCCGTGATGCGGCTGGCGATCAAGCCGCCGGTACAAGATTCGGCGGTGACAAGAGATAACTTGCGCTCGCTCAGCAACTTGCCGATGAGTAGTTCTAAAGTTGTCGAAGGGATGGAATTCATCGGGCTATTTTATCGTGATGGGATGTTTTATGAAAGTTATTGTTAACCTTACAATGGGAGCACTCAAAGTCTGTTAGTAGTTTGGCTCAAGCCGCCGTCCTTTGCGAAGCATCCTGTGGACGGCGGCGTTCTGCGAGT
>JACPVC010000194.1 GCA_016191955.1 Chloroflexota bacterium | reverse complement strand
TTCAACGATCAGGCGTTCCTCCGGCGTAAGCTTCCCGCGTTTGTGCAGGATCTCGTCTGGTATGCTGATCTTGCCAATATCGTGCAGAATGGCTCCGCTGCGAATGTCTTCCAACGCATCGCCGCTGATGCTCATCTTCTGGGCGATCTTCAAAGCGGTCTCGGTCACACGCCGCGAATGACCTTCGGTTTCCTTGTCTCTTAATTCGAGCGCGCGTGCCAAACCCTCCAACATCGACTCATACGCTTCCGCCAGTTCGCGCGTGCGCGCCTGAACCCTGTCTTCCAGTTTGGTATTCAATTTGCGAAGCTCGCCCTCGAGTTCCTTCAAGGCGGTAATGTCATGAGAGATATAAATGCGCCCGGTCATTTCCTTGTAGGCGTTGTAAATGGGCCAGACAGTCAATTCGTAATGGATTTGTCTCCTGTTGATCTCGAACATGGCTTCTGCCCGGGCATAGGTAACATGCATATATTGCCTGATCGGGATCGGAAAATCTTCGAATACTTTTTTGGCAGGCTCGCCGATGATTTCGCTCGCGGTTTTGTTCAAGAGCGCCAGCATGGAGGAGTTTATGTCAACAACGTTGTTTTGATTGTCCAGGATCACCACCGGGTCCACCAACGCTTCAAAGACGTTGTCGCGGGCAATGGGGGTAACATCGAAGATGCGAAAACGAAACACCCCCCAGGCAATGATCAAATTCCCAATAGCGGCGCTGAATGGCGTCGCATCCCGTTCCGGGGTGATTTGAATCCCAAAAAGAGGGAGGAAGGCTCCCAGAAGCGGAATCAGAAACCCTATAATGATGGCAATGGTTTGTCCGCTGTATAAACTTTGGAGGCGTTCGAGCCTGCGAAATAACAGCACCCCCGACCATAGGGATATGACCGCTGTGTAGGCTCCCATTATATAGACGGCAGGCCCGAATTCATATTTCAACTCTGAAAATGGGGATGGCGGGGTCAGAAATTGGTTTCGATAAACCCAGTGATGCAGATCGTTTGTTGCCAGCAGCAGCGAAAACAATACTGGCGCTATCAAGGAAAGCGCCAGGTATTTTCGAGAGTTGCCTGGCTTGTGCTCCGTGAACCCGATGGCAAATAATGGAATGGCGAAAACCGCCAGCATGTTACATAGCCATTCGAATTGATCCCAGACGATTTTGTCGCCGAGATCGGAGCTGATCGTTTCAAAGATAAACCCCAGAATCTTTAAAGTTTGTGCCAGCATATAAAGCCCAAAGGCAGCCGCTCCCGGAGCTTGTCTTTTAAACCATGAATAAATAAGAATCGCTGTGGATAACAACAGCGATGCCAGATAAGGGGCGATATGTGTGAGTTCGATGCGATTCATGTATTGATGGGAACCTGATTGGTTGCGTAGATTATATCTTGTCGTCTGACTTAAAAGAGGCGCAAGCCTGGGTATGCTCACGCCTCTTTCTTGACCTGAACTGCTTCTATTTACTGGCGGTTGATCGCCCTCCAAACTCTCTCCGGCGTGGTCGGGTTGACATCCACATTGGCGCCAATCGCGTCGAGGATTGCATTCCCCACAGCCGGAGCAACGCCGTCCATCGGGATTTCCGCCACTGCTTTTACGCCAAACGGATGACTCGGCTCGAACGTCTCTACGAAGATGGTTTCAAGGTCCGGCATCTCATCCGCGCGGAAGATGTGATAGCGGTCGAGGTCGCGTTCGTAAGCAACGCCTTTCTCGTCATACCGCATCTCCTCGCAGACGGCGTAGCCCAGTGCCTGCGTCATGCCGCCTTCGATCTGCCCCGAAGCCGTCAGCGGGTTGACGATGACACCCGAGTCCACCGCCATCACCAATTTATCCACCGTCACCTGACCCGTTTCCGTATCCACGGTCACTTCGGCAAACTGCGCCGCAAATGGCGGAGGCGATACCGGCGAGACATAACTTGCCACGCCCATGATCTGTTCCTGGTTGTTCTTGTGCAGGCTGTCCAACGCAATATCACTAAGCGAGATCGACTGTCCATTTGGGGCGACTGCCATTCGGTTGAAAAGTTTCAAGTCGGAGGGTTGAACGTTCAAGCCTGTAACTTTGAACATTTCAACCGCTCTGGCTTTGATTCTCTCCGCCACGATCTGCGCCGCTTTCACAGCAGCCGTCCCGGAAATGTACGTGGTTGAAGACGCATACGCGCCTTTATCGAACGGCGTGAAATCTGTGTCCGAAGAATACGTAATCATATCTTCCACGGGTACACCGAGCACCTCCGCCGCCATCTGCGCGAGGACGGTGTCCGAACCGGTTCCCAAATCTGTTGCGCCCACCAGCAGGTTGAACGAACCATCGTCGTTCATCTTGATCGATGCGCCGCCCATATCGAGATAGGGGATCGCTGTCCCTTGCATGACCATGGCGACTCCAATTCCTTTACGTTTGTGGGGCAAGTTGCCAACTTGCCCTACGCGCCATTCTTCATTCCCAAACTTCTGATCCCACCCAATCGCAGCCTTGCCTTGTACCACGCATTGCTCCAATCCAACCGTATGGACGATCTCCGGTCGCGGCTCACGCCCTTCATTCCATGCCGTCGAAAACGGATGATATTCGCCGGCATGAATCGCATTTTTTAAACGGAACTCGATTGGGTCGAAGCCCATCGCGCGCGCGATCTTTTCCATGTGACGGTCGAGGGGCCAGTAGCCCTGCGGCACGCCATATCCACGGAACGCACCAGCGGGCGGGGTGTTGGTGTAGACCACGTCCGCATAGAAGCGGATGTTTGGCGCTTTGCGATATTTGCCATCGCCGACATACAACGCCATTGCCTTGTGACCCGTATTGCCCGTGACGGTCAGCGCGTGGCAGCCATACGCGCCTGTGTCCGAAAGCGCATACATTTCGTTGGCAGTGATGGTTCCATCTTTCTTTACGCCGGTCTTCATTCTCACACGCATGGGGTGACGTGACCGTGCGGCGATGAATTCCTCTTCGCGGGTGTATTCATAAATAACAGGTCGCTTCGTGGCAATCGTTAGATGAGCCGCCACATCTTCCATTAAAACTTCCTGCTTGCCGCCGAACCCTCCGCCGATGCGCGGCTTGATAACGCGGATGCGCTTGACGGGCAACCCAAGCACAGGCGCAAGCATTCTGCGTACATGGAACGGGACCTGTGTGGACGTACGAATGACCAGTCGATCATCCTCATCCCAATACGTCACACAGACATGTGGCTCGATGTGCGCCTGCTGAACTTTGGGTACTTCATATTCGGCTTCGAAGATTTCGTCTGCTTCGGCATAACCTTTGTTGACATCTCCAATATCAATGCGGATGTGAGCCGCGAGGTTTTTATCCGGGTTGGAATCTGCAAAGTTGACATATTCAGGCTCATCGTGAAGTTTGATCGCATCCGGCTTCATGGATTCGCGCGAGTCCAAAATTGCAGGCAGGGTTTCATACTCCACGTCGATCAACGTCAACGCTTTCTCTGCAATTTCAGGTGTCTCTGCCGCGACGAACGCCACGCGGTCACCCACGAAGCGGACTTTGTTATCCAACGAGAACGAATCCAGTGGACCTGGTATGGGGTCAGATTGCCCCGCCGTGGAATAGACCACGCGCGGAATGTCCTTCCATGTCAGCACCGAAACAACACCCTTCAATTCCAAAGCCTTGGTCGCGTCGATGCGTTTGATTTTTGCATGTGCGTGCGGCGAGCGCAAAACTTTCGCATACAACATGCCGCGTATGTCCATATCCGCAGTGAAGGCGGGTTTGCCTTGCACCAGTTTGATCGCATCCACTTTCTTTTCAGGCTTGCCCACCGTTTGCCAGGTCTGGGTTTCAGGCGTTACCACGACTTTGGGGCGAGTCATTACATTCGCAAATTGGTCGCTTGGTAAATTGGGTGACGCGGGTTGACCGCCCCAACTCCCCAAATCCCATTGGACCGATTCTCCCTCGATGACCTCATCCCCGCGCATCACCGCCGCTGCTTTCATCACAGCTTGGACAGGCTTGAGATACCCCGTGCAACGGCACAACACACCCGCAATCGCCTCGCGGACTTCCGACTCACTCGGATTAGGATTTTTCTCCAGAAGGCTCTTCGCCGCCAGGATTTGCGCAGGCGTACAGTATCCGCACTGAATGGCGCCCGACTCAACAAACGCCTTTTGCAGCGGATGCAGACCATCGGTCTTTCTCCAACCCTGATCTGGGTGCTCGCCCAAGGCTTCGATGGTGGCGACAGCATGTCCCTCCACCTGAGCCGCCAGCATCGACCCTGCATTGACAGGTTTGCCATCGAGCAGAACTGTATCCGCGCCAGTCAGCCCGTGCTCGTCGCCAAATTTCACGCCGTGGAAGCCCAGTCCGCGCAGGGCGGCGAGCAGGGTGGTGGATGCGGGAGCGTCTATCGGGTATTCAATCCCGTTTATTTTGAGTGTAATATTCATGGGGACTCCTGTAGTGCAACAGAATTATTTCAGTCGCTTTTTTAAATTTTCAAAATCAGAAAAATCACATCTTCTATATCCGTGTCAAAACCGCGGTCTATTTTGCTAAGTGCGATGCTGTATGGGTCGAAAATATAGGTGGTCACATTGCCGAATTGACCGATGCGGATTCCGCGCTGTTCGTTTCCTTCCGGTAAAGGGATAAAACGATCAATGGGAACAGCCTCAGTTTCCAGACCCAACTCTATGGCAGTTTCTTCGATTGCGATCTGAAGGTTATTTTTATTAATATCATCACCCACATAATCAATATCTAGCGTGTCTCGCGAACTTCCAAGCAGGAGTAACGCACTGCCGCCAAGCAAATATAATGTTGCTTGTTCGGGATACCGTCTTCCCAAATTTTCAAGAAATTCTTGCACGCTCTGTGCTGACATGTTTTTCATTTGAACTTTTCCATGTGTTTGATCAGGCGTTCTGCGGCGTGCTCGTAAGTTCCATGCCAATTAATAGCTTGTCCACTTAAAACTTGATGACGTTGTGCAAGGTTTGTTAGCGCCTCGTCGGGATTCTCGCTAAGTAAAACACCTAGTTTTTGGGAAAACAAATCTGGTAATTGAGTTTGCCTACCGAAAAGTTTCCCCAATCGATCCCAATACTTTCTTTGCAGGATGGTGGCAGCTGTGTAGTAAAACCGAAGGACAAGCTGGCTTGGTTGTGCCAACAAAGACTTGTCCGCTTTTTTTACTTCGCTAGAGAATTCAGGATGTCGCAGGAGTAATGGAATCAAAGAAAGACGCACGCGTGCATTTTGGCTTTGTGCCAGCGATGCGATAAGTTTCGCGGGGGCAAGCAAAGGCGTTGAGCTAACCTGACGTCCCATCAGGAATCGCACATCCCGCGCCCACAATTCAGAGACCAATTGATCTTCAAGCGAGTCCATCACAAATTCCAATTCTCTATTCAGAGTAACACAAATCACCTTACAATTTGTCACCCTGAGCGACAGCGAAGGGTCTCTGGGACAATCGTAGAGATGCTTCGCTTCGCTACTAAGAAACTAACTGGAGGCGGCCTCTAAGCGAAAGCCCAAAGTGGCGGCCCTGCGCTGCAAAGAACGAACAACCTTGTCACGATGCTCTTTTTCATAATAATCAGCAGCCAAAGGAC
>JACPVC010000168.1 GCA_016191955.1 Chloroflexota bacterium | reverse complement strand
CACGATCAAGTTCTCGTCGCGGGCGTGTTCACCGCCATAAACGAACTCACCGATGGCAGTCGCCTGGCTGTCGTTCAGAATGGAAACGGGGATCTTGAATTTCTTTTCGAGCAACTGACCCAGCGGCAAGTCCTGCCAATCTAAATTGACGGCGTTCACCACCACACCTTCACGGGTGTTGACCAAACCGGGCGCGCCGACGCCGATGCCCACAATCGGCTTGATGCGTTTCTTTATCAACTGGTCGATGATCTGATAAACAAGGTCGAGGGCGTTCTTGCCGTCTTCGTCATGGACGGGCGCTTCCACCATCTCTTTGATTTCCCCGCGTAAATTTACAACCGCGCCAATGAATTTATCCTGCGCGAGATTCAAACCGATCAAGTAGCGCGAATCTGCTACGATACTAAGCAGGATTGGCGTCTTGCCTCCAATGGATTCGCCTCTGCCAACTTCTTCGACCAAACCTTCTTCGAGCAAGCCGTTAACCACCTCCGAAACAGTTGTGCGTGTGAGATTGGTTACACGCGCTACTTCCGCGCGGCTGATGGACTGATTGGCAAAGATGGTCCGTAGCACAAGGTCACGATTGTGTTGCTTGGTTTGTTGATGCGTTGCTTTTTTCATGGTTTTCTATCAAAATGCCTATACGCAGAGATTTTCACGGCAAACTATCAAACTATACTTTGTAAATTCACTGTACTAACAAAGTGATTTTACAGATTTCCCCATCAAGAGTCAAGCCTGAATCTCTTGACAATATTTAGGATAAATAATAAAATAATTTAGGCAAGACTAAATTTTAAGTAACAGGAACCACCCCATGCCAATAACCATGACCCGATCCACACAGGATTATTTGAAACGCATTTATGAACTCACCGAGTGCGGTCTGCCCGCCAGCACCAATGACCTGGCGCGCGAACTGGATATCAAGCCCGCCTCTGTGACGGGCATGGTCCAAAAACTCGCAGCAGAGGAACCGGCGCTGGTTGAGTATCACAAGCATCAAGGCGTCACCCTCACCCCCACTGGCAAACGCGCCGCGCTCGAGGTGATTCGCCATCACCGCTTGCTTGAAACATGGCTGGTGCAAACGCTTGGTTATTCATGGGCGGAAGTTCACGAGGAGGCAGAACGGTTGGAGCATGTCATCTCGGAGGATTTTGAGCGACGCATCGCGGCAGCGCTCGGCAACCCCACCCGCGACCCACACGGCGAGTTGATCCCTACCGAGGATTTGAACATGCCAGTGGATGACACCACGCCGTTATCTTCTCTGCGCCCAAACCAATCTGCGACGATACAACGCGTCAATGCCCAAGACCCGAACCTGCTTCGCCATCTCGACAGTTTGGGACTCACCCCCGGCATTCAGATCGAAGTGACCGAATACTCCTCCTTCGATAACAACCTCACCGTCAAAGTTGGGCAGAAAGCCAATGTACTTGGGTTGAACATCACGACCAAGATATTTGTAGAAATCAAGTAATGAGTAGAAACACAAGTTTTTACCTTAGAAATAAGAAGACCTTCCTGAAAAGTCATCGCAGCATCATGGACCTCGGGCGCGGACTCATGGAATCCCGCTACGGTGTGGAAAAGGCTGAAGATGTCATCCGCAGATCCGAGGTCCGCTATGAGGCGCTGCTAGCAGAGATGCCATACATCGGCGGCTGGGGCAATCCCCACACCGACACGTTAACCCAAGTCAGCAGTTTCCTCGCGTTGTATTTTGTAATGAAAGAAGAAGGCAAATCTACAGAAGAGGTCGGGGAACTGGTCCACCGCATCGCAGACAGAAAAGTTGAAACGACGCCACGCTTTTTGAGAAGTTTACTCGGCAAATTGTATATGTCGAAGTTCTGGCGCAGGCGCACGATGAAGAAAGCACTAGCCTCGCAAAAGAAAGAACATACCGGGAATTTTGTTTATGAAGTAGTGGAGGGAAAGAAAGATGAATATGACTGGGGCATCAATTATCTCGAATGTGCCATCGTGAAATTCTTTCATGCACAAGGCGCGGATGAATTTACGCCATTCATGTGCTATGTAGATTACATCCTCTTCCCCGCCATGGGTATCGACCTCAAACGGAAAGGCATGATCGGGCAAGGTTGCTCGCATTGTGATTTCCGGTTTCGTAGGGGCAACCCGCCCATCGGAAGCCAGTCATTTGGTTAAAACCTTGAAGGGTTGCCCTTACTTTTATAAATAAAGAAAGAAAGGTAATTTGATATGAACGAAACAATTTTTAGGATACTCGCCGCGCTTACCCTGTTCACAGGAGCCGGTATCTCCATTTATTTCCGCCGCAAGGCAGACCGCGACTCGGGCGAAAAACTTTCGCGCAGTGCAGACGGCACACCGATGATGATGGTCATTCGTATCTTCGGCTTGGTCTTATGGCTCAGCCCGCTGGTGTATTTGATCAACCCGGCATGGATGGCTTGGTCCAAGCTCGGCTTATCTGACGGGGCTCGCTGGTTTGGGGTTGGAATTGGGTCACTTTGTGTAGCGGGAATTTACTGGTTATTCAAAAGCATTGGCAGCGGCATTACACCCGTGAGTGCAACACGCAAAGAACATAAGCTCTCTACTCATGGAATTTACCACTGGGTGCGCCATCCGCTTTACACCATTGGGTCGTCTTTCATTGCGTCCTTCGGTTTGATGGCAGATAACTGGTTCATCATCCTGCTTGCTACATTGGCATTCATCGCCATGGCGGTCCGCACGCCAAAAGAGGAGGCGAATCTCATCGCAAAGTTTGGTGACGAGTACCGCGAGTATATGAAACGCACAGGCAGGTTTTTGCCGCGATTAAGTAGACAGGTAAACAAGTAGACAAGGAAACAAGGAAGCAAATATGTATTACATTGTTGCCGGAATTGTAGTAGCAGTTGTTATATTCCTCCCCCGTATGGGACTGCTCGCGCTGTATCAAACTTACCGCGCTGCGCAAGCTCGCGAAAAAGTGGAAGATGCAC
This sequence comes from Chloroflexota bacterium, assembly GCA_016191955.1. Classification (GTDB taxonomy): domain Bacteria; phylum Chloroflexota; class Anaerolineae; order Anaerolineales; family Villigracilaceae; genus Villigracilis. The sequence goes on along the minus strand of JACPVC010000168.1, from coordinate 5,073 downwards.
TCAAGCACTTGCTCGACCGCGAACAACAGGGACGTTACGCTTCGCCTGAATCTTTGGGCGGAACGCTTGACCTGCCACGTGCAAAGGTGATGACTCTCATTGAAGATATGGAAGAGCAAGGTCTGCTTGAATCACGCGGCAACGACTTGCATCTCACCGCTAAAGGTGAACGATGGGCGCTGCATGTCGTCCGCGCGCACCGGTTGTGGGAGCGCTATCTCGCAGATGAAGCACGCATGCCGTTGAACAAGATTCACGGTGAGGCACAGAAACGCGAACACTCGCTCACTGAAGCACAATTGAACGAACTCGATGCCGCGCTCGGTCATCCCACGCGTGACCCGCACGGCGACCCCATCCCAACGCGTGAGGGGAAACTGAATCGGGCGGAGGGAATGCCCATTACGGCGTGGCAGGTCGGAGATCCCGCACGAATCGTACACCTTGAGGATGAACCCGCCCTGGCGTTCCAACAAATCCTGGCAGTAGGACTTCGCCTGGGACAAGACATCCGCATCATCGAAAAAACGCCGAACCGTTATGTGCTGAGCGATGGCGAAAACGAATACAAGCTCGCGCCAGCGGTGGCATCGAACATTCATGTTGCCGCTTTACCCGAAAGTGAAATGCTGAAGCGTGAAGCCATTCCGCTGTTTGAATTGATCCATGACCAGCGCGGCGAGATCGTTATTTTGGATGACGCAGTGCAAGGCTTCACTCGCCGCCGCTTTCTGGACCTCGGGCTGACTCCTGGAACCGTGATCTACCCTGAGCTGAAAAATTTCTTCGGCGACCCACGCGCCTATCGCATCCGCGGAACGTTGATCGCATTGCGAAAAGACCAGGCAGCACAGATCTGGGTAAGAGCAGTAGATAAGTAGACAAGGAAACAAGTAGATCTAATACTTGTATACCTGTTTCCTTGTCTACCCTGAAAAGAGAACCTATGACAAACACAAAAACCATACTCCCCACCGAACATTGCGAGACCTGCCCGGCTTTTACGCAACTCGAACAAATGGGAATCAAAGTCGGCGATTTCGACCGTGTCGTTGCGCTGGCTGGAAACCCAAACACCGGCAAGTCCACGTTATTCAATGCGCTGACTGGGCTCAAACAACACACCGGCAACTGGCCCGGCAAGACCGTCACCCGCGCTGAAGGCGGGTTTGAATTCAACAAACTGCGCTACAAACTCGTGGACCTGCCCGGCACATATTCATTGCTCTCTGCATCACAAGATGAAGAAGTGGCACGCGACTTCATTTTGTTCGGTCAACCCAATTGCACCATCGTCGTCACCGATGCAACCGCGCTCGAACGGAACCTAAACCTTGTGATGCAAGTGATGGAAATTACAGAAAATGTTGTAGTCGCCGTCAACTTGATGGATGAAGCCCGCCGCAAAGGACTCGAAGTGGACGCGCGTTCGCTTTCACGTGACTTGGGCATCCCGGCTATCCCAGTTACCGCCAGAACCGGCGAAGGCATCCACACCTTACTTGGTGCAGTCGCCGAAGTGATCGAAGGCAAAGTGGAAACCAAACCCCTACGTGTAAGCGGCACGCCTGAATTTCAGAAGGCCGTCAACGAACTGGTGCCAATGATTAAGCAACTCGCACCGGGAATCCCCAACGCGCGCTGGCTGGCGATCCGCTTATTGGACGGCGACGCCCGCGTACAGAAAGCCATTACCGGCGGAGAGTTGGAAGAGATCGTCTCACGCCAATACCAGCAGGATGCGCAATTCAGCAAGAAGATGAGCGTGGAAGGAAGGCAGTAGAGAAGTAAACAAGGAAACAAGTAGACAAGTATTTCGCTTACTTGTTTCCTTGTCTACCTGTGTACTTTATCGGAGAAACTATGGAAAATATACAACCCAACGATGTACTAGCAAAAGCAGAATTTTTACGCAATAACTTGTCTACCGGTTTTCGTGATGAGATCGTCAAATCGCTTTACAGCGAAGCGGAGAAGATCGCGCGGCGCGCCGTCAAAACCGCGGACAATAAAAAATACGACTTTGATCAAACGGTGGATCGTCTCGTCACCTCCCCCATCGTCGGGCTGCCCATCATGGTTATCCTGCTTGGGCTGGTCATCTGGCTGACGGTCTCTGGCGCAAACGTTGCCTCCGAAGCAATTGCAACTATCTTATTCAGTTTTGGTGACCTCGGCAAAAATTTCTTCAACCAGATCGGCGCGCCGTGGTGGCTAACCGGTTTTCTCTGGGACGGCGTTTATCTTGGTCTCGCCTGGGTCATCAGCGTGATGCTGCCGCCAATGGCGATTTTCTTCCCCGCCTTCACCTTCCTCGAAGACCTCGGCTACCTGCCGCGCGTCGCCTTCAACCTCGATTGGATGTTCAAAAAATCCGGCGCGCACGGCAAACAATCGTTGACCATGGCAATGGGATTCGGTTGCAATGCCGCAGGCGTGGTTGCGACTCGCATCATCGACTCGCCGCGTGAGCGACTCATCGCAATCCTGACCAATAACTTTGTCCCATGCAATGGGCGCTTCCCGACTTTGATTATGCTTGCCACTGTTTTCGTAGCTTCTGCCTTCCCCGCAGCGTTGACCTCCTTCGTCGCCGCAGGGACAGTGGTCGGCGTGGTGTTGATCGGTGTTGCTTTCACTTTCGTGATGTCCTGGGCGCTCTCGCGTACCTTCCTAAAAGGCGAAGCCTCCGCGTTCACGCTTGAATTGCCGCCCTACCGCAGACCGAATTTCGGGCGCATCCTTTACACATCCGTCATTGACCGCACCATCTTCATCCTTTGGCGCGCCATTCAAACGGCGGCACCCGCCGGTGCGATCATCTGGCTGTTGGCGAATATCCCCTACGGCGACGTCAACCTCGCCCGTGCCATCGCGGACTGGCTCAATCCCTTCGGTCTGTTGCTCGGTCTCGACGGTGTCATTTTGCTGGCATACATCATCGCCATCCCTGCCAACGAGATCGTCGTCCCAACCATGATGATGATGTACATGGGCGCAGGCATGATGATCGACGGTCCCTCCTCCAACGCTGCCATTTTCGACCTGCTCGTCCACGGCAGCGGCTGGACGATGCTCACCGCCGTCAACTTGATGTTGTTCGCGCTGTTGCACAATCCATGCGCCACGACCATCATGACGATTTATAAGGAAACAAAATCATGGAAATGGGCAACCATTAGCGTTGTCATCACACTCGGGCTTGGCTTCCTGGTCACGTTCTTAACAGCCAGTGTCGCAAGACTGCTTGGCTGGACATAACTAAAGTGACAGTCACCTTCAAGGTGACTGTCACTTCTCATTCTTACTCTTAGAGGTGAACATGAAAAACAAATTTTCAAGAAGAGATTTTCTAAAGCTCGGCGGCGCGGGGCTAATCACTGCCGCAGGCGGGATGTTTGCCGCAAACAATCTCAAATCCGCTGGTAATCATCAAGGCCATCTACACAAGGTGATGCAAAATGACGGTGGAACGGGTCATGATGGGCTGCCCGGCGCGGGAGATGTCGATCATGAAAAGAACGGCTTCAATCCCGGAGACACCCTGTATGATTTCGATTACGGCAAAGTCTCAATGCTCCCCAACGGGCAGACATTGCGCGAATACGAGATCGTAACGCTCAATAAAAACATCGAGGTCATTCCCGGCATCGAGTTCCCCGCCTGGACGTATAACGGGCGTATTCCCGGTCCCACTTTGCGCGCCACAGAAGGCGACCGCGTCCGTATTCATTTCAAGAACGGCAGCAGCCACCCACACTCCATGCATTTCCACGGCTTTCACCCCGGTGAGATGGATGGCGTGCCCGGAACCGGTCCCGGCGGAATGGTGGAGGCGGGCGATGAATTCATTTACGAGTTCGACGCCGAGCCGTTCGGTTTACATCTTTATCATTGCCACGTCTTCCCGCTTGCGCGTCATATTGCAAAAGGTCTTTATGGCGCTTTCATCATCGACCCCAAAGAAGGGCGCCCGCCTGTGGATAAAGAAATGGTGATGGTTATGCACGGTATCGACGTAGACTTCGACGATGGCAACGATTTTTATGCGGTCAACGGCATTCCCTTTTACTATCAGAACCATCCCATCCAGATCAAAATCGGCGAAAAGATCCGCATCTACCTCGTCAACATCCTTGAGTTCGACTTCGTCAACTCATTCCATCTGCACGCCAACTTCTTCCATTACTACCCCACCGGCACAAGCCTGACTCCTTCCGAATTCACAGACACCATCATTCAAGGTCAGGCACAGCGCGGTATTTTGGAATTTAGTTACAAATATCCGGGCATGTATATGTTCCATGCGCACGTCACCGAGTTCGCCGAACTCGGCTGGAACGGCATGTTCGAAGTCACAGCGTAGAAAGAGGATAAGATGACCGACCAAACCCCAGTTAAGACAGAGAGCCGCTTCACGTTCGGGACCTTTATCCTGCTTCTGCTCCCGATCCTTCTCCTCGCCGGAGTCATTGTGCTCTTCCTCAACACCGGCGGCGGGCTTGACCTACGCTCGCCTGTCCCCATCGAAAACCTGAGCGTTGAACGCTATTCCCTCGAACACAACCGCATCGAATTGCAAGTGCAAAATACGGGACCTGAAGCATTGACCATTGCATCGGTCATCATCAACGATGCGGTCATGCCCTTCGAGGTCACGCCCGATGCAACCATTCCACGCCTTGGCAGAGCGCGAATCACAGTCGACTATGCCTGGTCGGAAGGCGAAGCCTATGGCGTACGAATCTTCACCAGCAACGCTGTGCCTTTCGATGTGGATATTCCCGTGGCATTCGAAACACCGGCGCCCGAAACAAAGACGTTTATCGGTTTCACGTTGATCGGTTTATACGTCGGCGTGATTCCCATCTTCCTTGGGATTTTCTGGCTGCCCGCCCTGCGCACCCTCGGCAAAAAATGGATGACCTTCCTAATGGCGTTGACCGCAGGCTTGCTCATCTTCCTTGGGCTTGATACCTTCAATGAAGCCCTGGAACAAGCTGCCGAACTCCCGTCGACATTTCAAGGAATCGGGCTGATCGGCATTGGCGCGGTCGCTACATACATGCTGCT
>JACPVC010000167.1 GCA_016191955.1 Chloroflexota bacterium | reverse complement strand
GACAAAACCACTTTATCTTCAACGATTTCTACCATCGTCACCTTTCTTCAATTTGCGCCTGGTTTACTGAAACGAAGAAAGAAGCCGTCCACTATTCAAATTTTGCGCGACCCCACCCTCGCCTTATGTTGATACTTATGGAAAATCAAAGAGCCTCACCCATACTTTCAGCGTAGGATGAGGCTCTTTTTGTTTAACCAATTACGGGTTAAGGTTGAGGCGCTTTGTCCTCATCGGGCAGGGCATCCGGCAGTTCAGATTCCAAATTGCGAATGCGCGGGTTGAGATAGACCAACACACTGACCACGATACCCGTCAAGCCTGAGAGGATGAACATCAAACCAATGCCGCGACCCGCTCCTGTGCCAAGCAGTTGACCGACGAAAGTGCCAGCCAACGCGCCGCCGTCTTTGAGAAGCGGCTCGAAGAATTTATCGGCAAGCGGACCGGCGGTAAGAAAAGCAAGCGGCATCATGGATTGCGAGATGGCGGAACGGACGGAGAAGACTCGACCTTGAATGTCTCGCGCGACCTTGGTTTGAAAAACGACCTGGCTGTTGCCGCTCGCCAATGGGACGGAGAACATCAAAAGGAAGATACCCGCGCCAATGACCCATGGGTTGGGCTGTAACCCCGCGATGACAAAGCCCGTTACGCCGAGAATAATAAACCCAATCGCAGCCGGGATGCGTCGTTTGGCTCCGCCCCATGCGCTCATGATAATGCTGCCTGCCAGCATACCCACGCCCATCACCGTTTGGATGAGACCCAACACATCCGCGGTAAAGCGGCTCAAAACCATCGGGATGAGCAGAACGGCAGACCAGTTGAGCAGGAAGTTGACCATGGCATAGTAAAGCAACAAACCAAACAAACCTTTACGTTCACGCAGGTAATGCCAGCCGAATGCCATATCCTGCCAAACGTTCTTGTCTTTGTGTTCGGGGGCACGTTCGGGCTGCGGGATACGCACAAGAAGCAAAGCGCCGACAGCAAAGAAGAAAGTAACGAAGTCGATCATAATGATGCCGTTGAAACCGATAAAGACGAACAATGCGCCAGCCATGACAGGCGTCAACACAGTCGTGATCGCCTGTCCCATTTGCACCATGCCGTTGGCGCTGCCGAGTTTTTCCTTCGGCACGATCATGGATATGGACGCGGTATACGCCGGTTCTTGAAATGCGCTGAGTACCGAACTCAACACCGAAATGATGTAGATATGCCACAATTGCAAGCTTCCTGTGCCGAGCAGAATGAAGATGAAAAGCGTGAGCACGGCACTGAGCGTATCCGCCGCGATCATGATGGCACGACGGTTGATACGGTCTGCCACCGAACCGGCGATGGGCAATAGAAGCGTGCGCGGAATCGCACCGAGTAAAACAGTAATGGCGAACGGGGTGGCTTGTTTGGTCTGGTCGTAGATCCAAACGCCGAGGGCGAATTGGGTCAAACCGGAGCCAAGCAGGGAGATGAGTTGCCCGCCCCAGATGGTGAAGAAGGTCTTCATATCTTTTGGCGTTTCGGCAGCGGGAACTTCTAAAGCAGTGGATGTCATTTATTCTCTCCTTTTATCAACTTCAAACCTTCAATGAACTCAGCCGTGTGCGCAACCGCATCCATAACTGCATGGACGAGATATAGGCGCCAACAGGCTTTGGGTTTTCCAATACAACAGACCGGTGAACCATCCTGCCGGGCTGAGGACGACAATGGTGTATAAAATCGAATTCAACAAACTGGGGCTTTCACCCAGCGGACCGGATTTATCCCCTTTTCTGAGATAGATGCCCGGCGCGTGAGCCAGACCAAACAAAAGGGAGGCGAGGCAGATTCCAGCGAGCGGCGAATTCAAAGCGGCAATCAAACGGGTTTGCAAAAAGGCGCGGAAGAAAAATTCCTCCACCAGCCCGGTTTCAAGGATGTTCCACAACAAGGCAACTCCAAAGCCGAGTGCCGCCTGCTTTGCCGAAAATCGCCTCTCGCGGATGGGTTTTGCGGCGCTGCCAACCAACAGGTTGAAGCCGCCGAAGAAAAGGATCAACAACACCGCCGCCAGCAACTGACCTTGGGCATCCCCCATCGAAAAACCGAGGCTCTCCCACGATGAAGCCCAGAACATGCGCAAGGCAAGGATGGGAACACCTACGAAGATCGCCAGTTTGAATAACAAGTCGGCTGTTTTTTTCTTGAGGAATTGCCCATTCCATTGTTCAGGAGTCCGCTTGAAGACCAGCAGAATGGCTACCAGAATCACGTACGAGATAACGAAGGTCAACTCGCCGGAAGAAATATCAAACTGCATTGGCAGAGTATGAAGAAAAAGAGTGGCAAGATACACCAGACCGGTAAACCCCACGCCTACGATCAACAGTACCATGATACTTTCCGAAAAAGGAAAGGTCTTTCCCTGACGCCATGCAAGCCAGATGGAAGCGATAAAAAGAACGGCATACGCGATGACGATCAACCCATTCAGGATCATTTCTTTTTCACCTTCCTGACGGTCTTGTCAAAATAAAAACTTGGGTAGAAAGCAACAGTTAATGCATAAGGCTGGTCTGTGGGTTTGGATGCTTTATCCTCTGCCTCAAATTCCTGAATGAGTTTGACCAGCCGTTCTTGAAACTCAGCAATTCGTTTTTCAGAAACACTGCTCACCACGCGGTTGATGATGACTCGCCGCGGCATTTCCTCGGCGCCCTGATCCAGTTGGAATTGACGCGCCTGCATACTGCGCAGCAAATCCTCGCGGGTGGCGTCAATGGTCGAAGAGAGCAGGATGTTGATCGGTTCGTTATCCCCCTCCTTCGAGAATTTGAAGAGGGCAGGGTCCACATCCAGAACATGGGCGGCGGATGTATAGGTCTTCTCCAGCATGTTGGCAACCATGCGAGTCTCCGCCACTTCGATGAAGCCGAATTTCTCCAGCGCGCCGAAGTGATAATAGAGCTTGCTGGGAGCCAGCCCCAGTTTTTCCGCCACCTGCTTGACGGTCAGCATCTGCCCTTCGAGCAACTCCATGATCTGCACACGCAGCGGGTCGGCAATGGCGCGCAGGGTCTCCAAGTCGGAAACATGAAAATGTTTCTTAGCTTTGTCTTTTTTCATAGGAAAACTTCCTTTCATCATTAAAATATTTTTTAATGATGAGCCGGATTTTATCGAAAAAACGGTTTTTGTCAAGAGGCAAAATCCCCCGCCCTGTGGGAAAACAAAAAGACCTGACTGGGCTGTAAAACCCGTCAGGTCTTTTCATCATCATCAACTACTACTGCGCTTTTACGACGCTGAACTTTTCTTTGCCAATACGGTAGTTGCCGCTGTGCTTGAGCACCTGGTCCACGGCGTCTTCGGGGATGTCTACAAAAGAAATCTTCTCCTCGATGCGGATCTTGCCGATGACATGCCCAGGGATATTGGCATGGAAGGCGATCTGCCCGACGATGTCATTCGGGCGGATGTTGTGCGTCTTGCCTTTATTGACCTTCAACCGCACCATCCCCTCTTCATGTGTACGGCTCCCTTTAACCCGCTGCTTGTCTCCAAAACGCCCGGGCATTTCCTTACGCCCAAACGATTCACGTCTTGCCCCCCTCGCGGGGGTGCCACCGCGAGAAAAATCGCGTTCACGGCGTTCGTCCTTGACTTCGGAGATTTCAGCGATGGGACGCTGCTTTTCATCGCCACGTGAAATTTTGATGGCAGCCGCGGCGATGTTCATGACATCATGACCGCCATCGATCAATTCCTGCACGATTTCGAGTTCGCGTTTGTAGCGTCCGCGCCCGAGCCAGATGCGGAGTTTTTCCACCACCTGCGCCTCGCGGTGTTTGGCGATATCTTCTGCCGTGGGCAGTTCCATTTTATTAACCTGCTGCTTGGTGAGCGCTTCCACTTCACGCATGCGGCGTTTTTCTTTTGGCGAAAGCAGGGTGATAGCAATGCCCGTCTTGCCTGCGCGACCGGTGCGCCCAATGCGGTGGACGTACACTTCGGCGTCATCCGGCAGGTGATAGTTGAAGACGTGTGAAATATCGTCGATATCCAGACCGCGCGCAGCAACGTCGGTGGCAACGAGCACCTTCAATTGATTCGAACGGAAACGTCCGAGGACGCGTTCGCGGGCGTTCTGGTCGAGGTCGCCATGAATGGCTTCGGCGGGAATGCCGCGGATGACGAGTTCATTCGCCAGTGTGCTGGTCTCGGCGCGGGTGCGGGCGAAGATCAACGCGCTGTGAATGGGTTCGATCTCGAAGAGACGGGTGAGCGCATTCGTTTTATGATTCTCGTTAACAAGATAATAGCGCTGTTCAATGGCTGCGGCGGTGAGTGTGCTTCTTTTAACAGCGACCGTTTGCGGGTCCCGCATGAAGCGCTCTGCCAGTTTGCGAATCCGCGCGGGCATGGTGGCGCTGAAGAGAGCTGTCTGACGTTCGGCAGGAGTCGTCGCAAGAATCTTTTCGACTTCTTCGACAAAGCCCATGTTGAGCATTTCATCCGCCTCATCGAGGACGACGGTCTTGATGCCATTCAAGAAGAGGACTTTGCGCTCGATCAGATCGTTCAAACGTCCCGGCGTACCGACGACGATATCGACGCCGCGATGCAGGCTGTTGATCTGCGGTCCGTAGGGTTGACCGCCATAGACGGCGAGTACGCGCACGCTGAGATGCTTGCCATACTCGATCATCGAGTCGGCGACTTGCAAGGCAAGTTCGCGGGTAGGCGCAAGCACCAGAGCCTGCGGATTCTTTTGTCGTTGAAAGTTGTGGAGGATGGGGAGGGCAAAGGCAGCGGTTTTGCCTGTGCCAGTTTGGGCTTGACCGACCACGTCCACGCCGGTGAGCATGAGGGGGATCATGCCAGATTGGATGGGGGTCGGCTCGGAATAGCCGAGTTCAGTGATAGCCTGCATGAGCTCATCACGCAGGTTGAGAGAAGAAAAATCGGTGGTCATTCAGTTGTCCTTTATTATTGTAGGGGCGCAACAATGCTACGTGCCTACGTTCATACGGGATGTTCTGACGACTCTTCCAACTTCTTCCTGCTCAACAAGGTCTGCTTTTGCAAGCAGAACCCGCCCAACAAAAAAGCCCGAGAGGTTCCTTCGGGCTTACATTAATCAGAGCGATCAAAACAAGTTCCCAGAAATACAGCGGTCGTGAGTGTACCACAGATTCGGACGATGGACCCTGGACGATGGGGTGCGCTAAAAGTTTGTAGATGACCTGCTCCCTTCGCCGTCCCTTCGATGAACTCAGGACAAGCCTCGGCGAAGGATTTACTCGCAGAACGCCGCCGTCCACAGGATGCTTCGCAAAGGACGGCGGCTTGAGCCAAACT
>JACPVC010000166.1 GCA_016191955.1 Chloroflexota bacterium | reverse complement strand
GTTTATCCCTTGGGAAAATAAGGCTCACATCCCAAAAATCTCTCAACGTATTGTATTACTCATGGAGGATTATGACTCAAAAAGAAATGAAAGCCTGTTTGAATTGTGATCGCAGTGAAGAGAAAACTCCCCTGCTCATGTTGACTTTCAAAGGCAAAGAGAATTTTATTTGCGCGCAATGTCTGCCATTGCTGATCCACAAAACTCATTTGCTGGCTGAACAATTCCCCGGCATCGAATTGTCTCAGTCCGCTGAACAGTAACATGTCGAAGCTGACCCGCAATTCACTGATCGTTGCGTTCTTCTTTTTGATCGACAAGGTACTTGCCTTTGTGCGCACAGGTATTGTCTCGCGCATGTATTCGGATCAAGTCCATTTGCTCGATACGTTCAACGCCGCAAACAACCTGCCCGACCTTTTGTTTGCGCTCATCTCCGGCGGCGCATTGGGCATGGCGTTTATTCCACTGCTCACCGAATATCTCGCCACCAAAGACCGCGCCGCCGCATGGGATTTATTTTCGCGCGTGGCGAACGTCGGCTTTTTATTGACGGGGACGATTGCAATCGTCATCGCCATCTTCGCCCAACAGATCGTGGATGCAAAACTCGGCATTGCGCCGGGCTTCGGCGAGGAACAACGCAAACTGCTTGCCGAGTTGATGCGCTTGAACCTCATCGGCACCGTCATCTTTTCGATCAGCGGTTTGGTGATGGCATCTCTGCAAGCCAACCAACATTTCGTTTTGCCCGCGCTCGCACCCAGCATGTACAACGTTGGGCAAATCCTCGGCGCGATCTTTCTCGTGCCGCGCTTCGGTATTCATGGCTTGGTGTATGGCGTCATCCTCGGCGCGGCATTTCACTTGCTCATTCAAGTGCCGGGCTTGTTCATGTACGGCTTCCGTTGGACGCCCACGCTTGATATTCGTCACACCGGTTTGATCGAAGCCGTCAAACTCATGGCACCGCGTCTGTTCACGATGGCTGGGATTCAGATCATCTTCATTGCGCGCGATAATCTTGCCTCAAGACTCGACCAGGTCGGCGCGGTGACATCCCTCACCTACGGTTGGATGCTGATGCAAGTGCCGGAGACAATTTTGGGGACAGCGATTGCAACCGCCATGCTGCCCGCCCTCTCAGAACTCGCCTCCAAACAAGACTGGGCTGGGTTCAGCGCTTCTGTCGAACGTGCCCTCCGAGTCCTGATCGCCTTAACTCTGCCTATTGCGGCTGTCATGGCAGCAGGGATTCACCCCCTCGTGCGCGGAGTCTTCGGCTTCGATGAGCAAATCTCCACCCTCATCACCTGGACCACCCGTGCCTATCTCGCCACGTTAACTGGGTACGCAATTCACGAGATCGCCATTCGTGCCTTCTATGCCCGTAAAGAACCAATGGTCCCGCTTTATGCCATCGGCATCCGCTTGGTCATCTTCCTGACCATCGGCATCCTCGGCGTGAC
>JACPVC010000165.1 GCA_016191955.1 Chloroflexota bacterium | reverse complement strand
AGTAAATTACCACCGCCATAGGCGGTGGCTTTAGAGCCATGACGCCTGGAAGGCGTGCTCTTACTGTACGTTATTAATCGAACAACTTTCCTTGCACGGCTTCGGCTTGCTTTTCCTGCTTCTCTTGCCATTGGACATACTTGCGGATTTTCTCCTCATCCAGTCCAATCGTGCTGACGCAGTAGCCTCTCGCCCACAGGTGTCTTCCCCAGTATCGCTTTGCCAAACTTTCGTATTGTTGGAACAACCGCAATGCCAGTTTGCCTTTCAGGTATCCCATGAACTCTGACACTGCATATTTCGGCGGTATCTCTACCACCAGATGCACATGGTCTGGTTGGATATTCAATTCTAGCACGATCACCTGATCTTTCTGCTTACACAGTTGATACACTTGTTGCCTGACATATTCCACTATCGCATCTTTGAAAATCCGATACCGATACTTCGGACAAAATACAATATGGTACTTGCACTCATACAGCGAATGTGATAACTTCCTAAATCGTGAGGTCATGATGGGTCTCCTTTGGATTGTTGCACACCTTCCAGGCTGGCCCATCATACCCACATCTAATTACTTTTCACGGTGGAACCTTTTCATGGGACTCACTGCCGTAGGCAGTGGTTTTATTCGCTAATAAAGGAGTATTCATCCTCCTCGGAGATCGTCCATGCTAACACTTAAAGAAATGCTGCGAGCCACCAGCCGTACTTTTTCAATTGGGATCGAGCGCCTGCCGGGAATACTTGGTACGTCCGTGATGATTGCCTATTTACTCCTGCGCGTTTCCGATTACTTCGAAGATGACGATAATATTTCAGACACGGATAAAGTCCATCTCCTTGAAATGTGGGACACTGTCCTCGCCGGGCAAGGCGACGTAACCCAACTGGTCGCCCGCATCACCTCCTCCGACGAGTCCAACCCTGACAAGACAGTCGCGCGGCACGCGGTTCAGGTGCTCGATGCGCTGCACGCCCTGCCTCCCCATATTCAATCCATTATTATTAAACACATCCGCAACACCACGCAGGGCATGGCGTATT
>JACPVC010000164.1 GCA_016191955.1 Chloroflexota bacterium | reverse complement strand
CCGGGGATTTTTTCTGCACAATACCAGACTTTGCATTCGTCGCTACATACGTCGGGTGGATTCGCGCTCACAACTGAAAGCACGGTCAGGGATTTCACTTCCGGCTCGCCGGGCTTTGTTTCCCATTGCGGGAATGCCACCGGCGCAATCCAAAAGATAGCGACGATCCATAAAACAAAAAAGACTTTTGTGGGTTCAAAAAGGTCGAATCTGGGGCTTCGTTTGTTTTGCATGTCCCCGCTCCTGGGTATTTTTTTTCTTCGTATTCTATTTCACCTGAGCCACTTCTTGGTTTGCATGTTTGTTAGGTGATAGATGCGGAAAGAACTCATTCGTGCATGGGGAGAAGGACGATAAACGTTGAGCCCACGCCCACTTTGGATTCCACCCAAACCCGCCCCTGATGGCTTTCCACAATCGATTTGACGATTGCCAGCCCCAGCCCGGAACCTTCCACATCGTTGGGGCGGTTCGAGGCGCGGAAGAATTTTTCGAACACGCGGTTCTGTTCATCCGGCGGGATGCCCGGTCCGCTGTCCGTTACTCGAAACACGATCTGGCCCTCCTGCATAGACAGGTTCAATTTAACCGCCCCGCCATCTGGCGTGTACTTGATCGCGTTGCCCACCAAATTATCGATCATCTGGCGGATGCGAATCGGGTTGGCGCGCAAAGGCTTGAGATTCTCAGAGAACTCGCAAGTCATTTGCAGATTTTTCTTTTTGATCTGGTTGTCGAACACGTTCAAGGAATATTCCAAAACGTTCTTCAGGTCGACCGTTTCACGACGCGTATCGAAACCGGATTCAAGCCTGCCCAGGTCGAGTAGTTCATTCACCAGGCTGGTCATGTGGTGGACACCCGCTCGCAACCGCCCTAAAAATTCGTGCTGTGACTCGTTAAGCGGACCAACCCGCTCGATCAATTCCATGTATCCCAACACGGAAGTCAATGGAGAGCGCAGGTCGTGCGAGACGGTATGGATGAAATCGTTCTTCAGGCGGTCGATTTCCTTCAAATAGGAAATGTCCTGCATCGTCACGGCGCTGCCGATGCGCGGGAGCGGGGTGTATTGCGCATTGTAAACACGCCCATCGTCGAAATTGATCTCGTGATATTTCAATGCGCCGTTCCGCGCACGGTCGATCAGGGCGCTCAGGTCGGCATTCGGAATGACATCCTTCAGGTACCTGCCCAGGATGGGGCTGCCATTCAGGCTGAAGATTTCGTAGACCGTCTTATTCGCCATCAGGATGCGATGGCTTTCATCCAGCACCAGCACGCCGTCCTGGATGTTGGAAATGATCGCCTCCAACTTGCCCCGTTCTGCTTCCGAGATCTGAGCCTTTTGCTCCAACGACGCCGTAGTGCGCCTCACTTCGCGGCGCAGCCAATCTCCCAATTTCCTTGCACGAGTTAAGGTGCGCCTTACTTCATTGACGATATCTTCCATTTTCAGCGGGGGATGGAGATAACCGCTGATGCCGGTTTTGATCACATGCTGGGCAAGCCCGGGGGTATCCTTTTCGGCGTACAAAATGATGGGCATGGTCGGGAAGCGTTCCAGAATGCCAGTCGAAACGGAAAAGCCATCTTCGCCATTAAAAAACTCCCCCACGATCATCAACGCCGGCGTGGACTGTTGAACGGACTTATCCAGTCCCGCCTGGTCATGGACTATTGCCACTTCAAATTCTGAGGCGTTAAAAGCCTTCACCATAAGGTCGAGCGTTGGCGAAGCATCCATTGCCAGAAGAATTAGGTCTTGTGTTGGCATTCAATCCTGTTTACTTAGGCGGAGTGACGGTATTTTCGGAGGCGTGTGAAAGTTTCTGCAATGCCGCTTTCACGGTCTCAAGCGCCTTCTTCTGTTCGGGGTTGAGCGCGCCGGGCATTTCCGTCAACACCAGGTTGAGCGGATAGACTGCCGCCTCCACTTCCGTGCGGATGGTCTTGCGCAGAGTCTCAAGCGAGGCATAACGGGTTTTCTCGCTGGTACGCGCACTCTCCGCTGCCTGCTCGATGGCACGGAAGAGCCTGGCGTTCACCAGCGAGATCGAAGCATAATCAGCCATGGCTTCAAGCATGGTCTGCGCGTCGCGTACAAATTCACGGTCATTCTTTCTGACAACGTTCAACAGACCGATCACTTCATTTTTGATTTTGATGGGCACGACCCCAGCCGACTTACCCAGTGACGCGATCTTGAATTTTTGCAGGGGCGAGCCGTTCATGAACAGGCTTTCGCCCGAAAGCGCCACCAGCGAACTGATGCCGTCATCCACCGGCTGGTTCATTTTCTTCGACCAGGCATCAGGCAGCCCGCGTTGGGCGCGAAGCGAGTAATTGTTCCCCTTGTCATCGCGCAGCATCAGCCAGCACATATCCGCTTCGCCCAGTTGCATGGCGCTCTCAAGGATGCGGTCGAAGAGATAGCGCTGGTCCGTAACGGAGGTGACTGCCTTCGCAATCGAAAGGATGGTGGTCATATCGCGCAGGCGTCGATGCAATTCGTCGTTGGTGGCTTTTAATTGGCGGTCAAGTTTCTGGCGTTCGCGCGACTCCTGCGTCTGGCGCAGGGAACGCTCCACGATGGAAAGCACCTCGGCATCGCGCAGGGGCCAGAACATCACATCGGTTGCACCCAGGCGGAAGGCTTGAATGGCGTCGTGTTCCTGTCCTTTTTCAGCGATGACAATGACGGGGGATTTTACGTTCTGGGAGTTAAGCGCGGCGAGCAGGTCTTTTCCGCTCAGGCCGGGTAAATTTATATTAGCAACGATCAGGTCTGGCGGAGTCTGAGCCGCGAATTTCAGCGCGGAACCAGCGTCTCCCACCACGGTCACTTGATATCCGAGCGGTTTGAGCGCTTGTCTTCCGATCAAATCGGAAATATCTGGGTCGTTTTCAACGATGAGAATGCGTTCCCCGATGGCCACGTGTTGTCTCCTTGCAAAGATTCTATCACCTTTTCGATTACAATCTTGAGCATGAGTTTTTCGAAATTCAAGCTTGCCGTCGTCATTCCCGCGTATCGAACAGAGAAGGAAATTCTCTCCGTCCTTCAGGGAATCCCCGCCTTTATCCGCCATATCATTGTGGTGGATGACGCTTCGCCCGACTCCAGCGCGAACCTCGTGACTGCCGCCGCCAAACGGAACCGGCGCATACTCCTCGTTTGTCATGAGAAAAATCAGGGTGTAGGCGGGGCGATGGTAACAGGTTTCAAGAAGGCGCTGGAGCTTGGCGCTGAAGTTGTAATAAAACTCGACGGCGACGGGCAAATGGACCCGCAATACATCCCCGCTCTCATTACGCCATTGCTCGAAGGCGAAGCCGATTACGTCAAAGGCAACCGCTTCCGCGATTTTGGCGCCCTTCGGCAAATGCCATTCGTGCGCCGCATCGGCAATCTCGGCTTGAGCTTCCTCACCAAAGCCGCCACCGGCTACTGGAATATCTTCGACCCAACCAACGGCTACTTCGCCATCCGCGCCGAGGTGCTGGCGCAACTGCCGCTCGACCGCATCGACAAAGGCTATTACTTTGAAACGTCCATGCTCTCGCGCCTCTACCTGCTCGATGCCTTCGTGCAGGATGTGACCATCCCGGCGCGTTATCGCAACGAAGTCTCGAGCCTTTCCATCAACCGTGTGCTGTTTGAATTCCCGTTCAAACTCATGCGTACCCTGGCGCGCCGCATCTTCCTCAAATATTTCATCTTCGACTTTTCGATGATGTCCATTTATCTTCTGACGGGGATTCCGCTTTTGCTTTTCGGTCTGATCTTCGGCATCACCAAATGGATTCAATATGCCGAACTGGGCATCGCCGCGCCGACGGGCACGGTCATTTTGCCCACGCTTTCGGTGATTCTCGCGATTCAAATTTTGCTTTCCGCCATCGAAATCGACTTGAGCGCCACTCCACGGAAAGCCATCAGCAAAGCGCTGGTGTGACATGGAATACAAACCCTACATTCCCGGATTCAAACCTGCGGATGCTGGACCCCTCTCGCGCTTTTTGCCTGCGCTGGAGGATGGAGTCATTTCGGGATGGCTTTCGCCTCTCAACTTAACTGGGAGCTGGCTGCTCGACCCATTCGGATTCTCCCCGAAGCTTTTGCTCGAATCTGCTCGCAGCGGATACCGCGTGCTCGTCACGGCGAACAATCCCATCACGCGTTTTCTGCTGGAAATCTTCGCCGACCCGCCGCCGCAGACCGAATTCATCGCCGCGCTCGCAGACTTGGGCGCGGTCAAAAAGGGGGATGAACGGCTCGAGCAACATTTACAATCCCTCTACCTGACCACATGCGAAAAATGCGAAAAGCAAATCCACGCGAGCGCCTTTCTCTGGCGCAAAGGCGAGGATGTGCCGTATGCCAGGATCTATGAATGCCCGTACTGCAAAGACTCCGGCGAACGGACCACAACCAACTCAGACAAAGAACTCGTCATGCAGATCGCAGCGACGGATACTCTTCACCGCACCCGTCTGTTCGAGCGCGTGGTTTCGTTGAAAGATGAAGACCGTGTCTATGCTGAGGATGCCATTCAGCATTATTTGCCGCGCCCGTTGTATGTGCTGGGCACGATCCTGAATCGACTCGACAGTTTGAATCTCTCTGAAGTCCGCAAACGCGCATTGACTGCGCTCGTGCTGTTAGCTTGTGATGCAGGCAATACGCTTTGGGCGCATCCGGCGGAACGTCCGCGCCCGAAGCAATTGAGTACGCCGAGTCAATTCCGCGAAGATA
Organism: Chloroflexota bacterium; assembly: GCA_016191955.1. Classification (GTDB taxonomy): domain Bacteria; phylum Chloroflexota; class Anaerolineae; order Anaerolineales; family Villigracilaceae; genus Villigracilis. Next base: position 9,468 of record JACPVC010000164.1, on the reverse strand, counting down.
ATCTGTGGACCATGCTCGAGCGTGGAGTCGGCTTGTTCGCCGAATCAGGCTCACCCGTCCCGGTGGAGACGTGGCCTAAAAAGATTCCTGAAAGCGGCGGTATTTGCATCTACGAAGGTCGTCTCCGCGATTTGGCACATGAAGTCAAACACGAGATTCCAATTGTGGCTGTCATCGGTTCCATCCCAAGACCCAACCAGGCATTTTGGACTCTCTCGGCGTTGTGGGCGGGCTGGCTGTGGGGCAAGGATGCCGTGGAACCTTATAAAGTTGCCCTGCGCCGCAGACGGTATGATTGGGCATGGAGCGCCACGGCATTATTTGCGATGTTCAATCATTTGAGTGAATTGCTGCCTGATGGTATTCCGGTCTTTGGCGTGATGCCCGAACCCGAAGCGTCATTCATGACGTCTGCGTTGACGGCTGCGCAAACTGCCGGATTCAAATTGGAGAGCGTTGCGCTTCGCACCGAATACGACCCGGTGCAAATCGTGTGGAAGAGCGGGAAAAAATCCCAGCCTGCGCCGATGGAAGTGGAAACCATTCGAAAAGCGATACGGGAATTTTTATTTGTGCGCGGCGAACCGGTGGGATATTTGCATTTGCACACGGCTGGGTTGATCGCATTGGCAGAAGCGAACGCCTTGAAACAAAATGAAGACGAGTTCGATTTCGCCATGCGCAAAACGCAAAGCGCGATGGAACAGGCATTAAAGGACACGCATGAGTTCGTCCATTATTCAACGGGCGAAGGCGTGGATACGGGCATGTGGGGTCCTTCGACTACGTGGCGCCTTCAGCGCCACTCCGCTCAGGACGTCCCGACGAATTTTCGGGAGGACGAGTCACTATCGGACAAAGTGGAAATTGCCATTGTGACCTTCCTGCAAAAGAATCCAGAGGCGATCTATCTTGAAGTGGAAGAGGAATTGAACAATCAATTCACGGGTTTGATGACGCCCTCGAAGGGTTTGATCTACGCGGTCCTGAATTCGTATGCCGAAAAAGACGGCGGCAGTTGGAACCTGCGCCAGGAGGATCTGGCTTCTGCGCGGCGCGAAGAGATGGAATCCGTTTTTGGCTTGCTCGAAGAGATCGGCAAGCGGCTGGATTTTAAATCGAGGATCGAAGACAAGGTGCTGACCTGGCTGGAGAAGGGCAAGCCTGTGCATACCTTTCATGTGCTGGCTTCGGCGCTGCTCCACCGCGCGTTGGAAGGAGCCGACGAGCAAACTGTCATCGTCATCCCCGGCGGGCGCGCGGCGCTGGCTGCTTATAAACAAGACCGTGACCCTTCGCTCAAAGAGCGATTGAAGAATCACAGGCTGACTAAATATCGTCTCTTGCGCAGCGTGCTCGAACTCCCGATTCTCACACGTGAAACGTTCGACGAACAGATCGTCAGCGACCCGGTGGAAAAATCCACGGGGCAGATGATGATGTTTTAGATGGACCATAGACCGTGGACGACACCTGCACTTGCGCCAGGTGCAAGTGTGGACCATGGTCTTCAAAAAGAAATCCCCGATGAAAAAAGTATTTCTCATTCTTACACTTGCGCTTCTCCTTACTTCCTGCATTTCGGTGGAAGTCGAAGAAGCAGATACGCCAGTCCCTTCAAACTTTATCACGGCAACGCTTCCGCCCACCAAGGCGGGATATGTTCCGCCCACCCCAAGCGCCACGCCTGCGATCACATTAACTCCCACTTTCGCCGTCACCATCGACCCGAACTGCGAGGACAGCGCAGTGCTCATCCGCGATGTGACGATCATGGATGGAACCCAACTGAAGCCGGGCGAAAAATTCACCAAGACCTGGGAATTTCTCAACAACGGCACCTGCCCGTGGATCGGATACAGTATCAAGTTCGCCGCGGGGGATCAGATGAGTGCGCCTCTCTCCGCGCCGATACCTGAGACGCTGCTAAAGGAGTTGGTCCAAGTCTCGGTGGAGTTGACCGCGCCCACAACCAACGGTTCCTATACAGGCTATTTCACACTCAACAGCCCGAACGGGAAAGATGTGCCCATTGGCATTGAAAAGACCTTCTGGGTGAAAATCAATGTGGGCGGCAGTACATCTCCGCAAGTGACTGCTTCAAGCAGCACCAAGACACCCTCTGCTGGAACGGGCGGGAATTGCAATTACACGCAAAATGCAGGCTATGTGAGTCAGATCGCTTCGATGATTAATCAAGAGCGCACCAATGCCGGGTTATCTGCTTTAGCGATCAACTCCATCCTGACCGATGCAGCTCAGTCTCACGCCGCGGACATGGCATGCAGCGGCAGAGTCAGTCACACCGGCTCAGATGGTTCCTCTGCCTATGGGCGCATCCTCGCGTTGGGCTACTCGCCTTCCTATTCAGAAGAGATCATTTACGGAGGCGGCGGTCCGCAGGCGGCGATGACGGGGTGGATGAGTGACCAAGTCCACCGTGATGCCATCCTCAACCCCAATGCCACGGAGATGGGAGTCGGGTATGCCTATCTCGCCGGCGGTTCGTATGGGGATTATTTTGCGGTGGAATTGGGGAGTCCGTAGAAAGGGAATAGAAAGTAGGGAGTGGAGATTGGGGTGGGGGTGAGATGGCTGAAATCTGAAATTCGGAAGGTGTAGTATCACGAGTTTATGGAAATTCCGCGGTTATAGTTGTAAAAATCGCGGAATTTGCCCGATTACTTTTTAGGAGAAGATAAGATTACATATTCTTCTTTTGGATTCTCGAACAAAGCTAATTGTTTTTCCGCATCCATTTTCACAGGGATCATGGGATTGTAGTTAAGTACAATGGCTTCCAACATGGGGTTGCGGTTTTTCTCGCTTGCACCGACATGATAGAAATGTTCGCGCGTCAAGACGGTGAATTCAGAGGAATACTTTTCAAGCGCATCATTTGTCCGGTATTGATTGCTATGCCAAGTTGACAAGATGAACTTGGCTGGCGTTACTTTCAAAAACTCATAAAGTTCCTGCTCATCTTTTTCTGACCATGAATTGAAGTAATCCACATGTCTGCCAGCATAAGGCGGGTCACAGTAGATAAAGTCAGACTGAGAAGCGGAGGTGATGGTCGTTTTGAAATCAGAACAGACAAACTGCCAGTCGTATTGACTTACAGCTTGGGAGACATATTTGATTTGATTGGCAATTTTTGTGACATAGGCTTTTGCGAAGCGTTCGGGTTTATGCCCAAATGGGACATTGAACTCGCCCTTTCTGTTAAATCTCATCACGCCGTTGAAACATGCGCGATTGAGAAAAAGCATATCTAACGGGCTGGATTTTTTATTGAAACGTTCGCGCACTTCGTAATAATGATCTTCTCCCTTTTTCTGAAGAAGCGCGCCTTCTTTTTCCAAAAACTCTCTTGCAATGCTCGAATTAATCTCATCATTCTTAATGGCATTGTAAAAATTGATAATATGCGGGTTTACATCGGAAAATACCGCGCGATTCGGTCTCACATTAAATCCAACCACGCCCGAACCCATAAAAGGTTCAATCCATGCGCCATCCTTTTCAAGGACTGTATGATCTTTTATCCAGTCAACCAGTTTGGTTTTTATGCCCTGACATTTCAGGGGCGGAACTTTTACTGTCATTTACTTACTCGCCTGTTGTTTTTACGGCTGGGTTTTCTTACAATTGGATTGGCTAGTTTTGTGTTTTTGCCGCGATAAGTTAGATAATCTCGCAATGAAGATATATTCTTCACCTTTCTGTCGGCGGTCGTAATCTGAATTTTGCCGTAGTTAATCCAATAATCATCAAACCACTTCTCGCCAAGTTTTTTGAAAACGCCGTTTCCATTCAAAATGTCTTCGATTCTGGCTATGCTTCCGATATTGGCAGTATTGGAGCTACCCTGATTATCGCTGGCAATTTCCCATTTTTCACGAACGAAGAACTGAAAATTGCTAATTACAGATGTGATGGATTGTAATTCATCCAAGGTATGAATTTCCGATTCGTAACTTGTCTCATTGATAGAACGGGAGTAGATAATCCCCAAACAAAAATGCCCAAGATATTCGCTATACGGAAACTGAATGTTCTTGTTGCTTTTACGGTTCGTAAAGTATTCGCCATGCGAGCCAAGCGTAAACCCGTTACAAAATTCGGGGTTATCAGGAAGGCGATATGTTGTTTTCAAATCCACAGCAAACTTTACACTTTCATCGTTGGCACTTACAAATGACAAATCAGGGTAGTAGTTTTGTTGTTCAGCCAAAACGATGCGATAGTTATACTGGCTGGCAAACTCAAGCAAGCGAGGGAAAAGGTGGATTTCGAGAATTTTTGAGACAATCTTCGTGTCTGTAGAAATTGTGTAGATGTTCTGGAAAACATCAATGAAACCCTTAATTGTCCACTGGTCATCTTCGGTGGATACATCGCTTTTCAGTGTCTCAACAAAATCCGTCAGGGCTTGTTTGAATTCAGCCTTATATTCTTCCCGCTTTTGTTTTGGCATTTGTTTTGTCATATTCGGATTATACAACACTCACTACCCCCCACTTTCCATTCCCTACCTCCCCCACCTCGGCTGCCAATCCGAAATGGGACTGTTCGTCAGGCGCGTCAGTCCTGTACCATCGGGATGGATGATGTAGAGTTCGTTGTTGCCGTCGCGGAAGGAGGTGAAGACGATCCAGTTGCCGTCGGGAGACCAGGAGGGACCGAGGTTGTCGCCGCCGTCGGTGAGACGCACCAAGCCGGTGCCGTCCACGTTGATGACATAGATATTGCGGTCGCCTTGAGGTCCGCGGTAGAAAGCCAGTTTTGTGCCATCGGATGACCAGGTGTTGCGTCCGCCCATGTTGTTGAGGTCGGTGACCTGGCGGATGTTCGAGCCGTCGGCATTCATCACAAATAGTTGGCGCGCGCCTGCTCGCGAGGAGGCGAAGGAGATCATCGAACCGTCGGGAGACCAGGAAGGGTCGATGTCGTCTTTATTCGTCAGGCGGTGGGCGTTCGAACCGTCGGGCTTCATTAACCAGAGACCGTCGCCGTTTTTGGTGAAGATGATCCATTCGCCGTTTGGGGACATTTCAGGGGCGTACAATGCGCCGATATCCTTCGTCAGCTTCTGCAGGTTGTTCCCGAAAATATCAACGGAATAAATTTCGTAATTGCCGGTGTCACGAGAAGAGAAATAGATGGTGCCTCCATCTGGTGAGACGGACGCATAGAATGCGGTGGCTTTGAGGTCCGTGAGTTGGATTCGTCCGCTGCCGTCGGCGTTGAGCAGGCAGATCTGGTCGATCTGTTTGACATAACAGGTGAAGACGATCTTGCCGCTTGGCGGCGGGGTGTCGTTGTAGGTCGGTTGCGGCGTGGGAATCTGCTCGATGGTGGGAGTCAGTTCAAAGGTCGGAGGAAGCGTGGCAACGTCGGTAGGGATGAGAACGGTTTCGGCGGTGGGAGAGGTGATAAGGGGCAGGTCAGCTAGCGGCGTGGGTGTTTGAATCGGTTCGTCGGCGACCACGATGAGCGAATAGCCGATGAGCAGGTATAATCCGAGAAAGGCGATGGCTAAACCGATAAGAAAAGATGACTCGATAAAAGTGAGTTTACGCATAATAAGTTGTAGGTCACGCTTACGAAGTCCCTGTGGGAAAGCGTGACCTACGTGTTTATTTCAAAATGATTCGATTCCAATCCATCAACGACTTGAGGTTTTCGAGCGGAGCCTGACCCTCGGGCACGTAGCCAACGAACGAGCGGTTGTAGTTGTCTTCGGCGCCGTCATCGAGGTTCCAACGCAGGGTGTTGCGGAAGACGCCCAGGCAGGACGTGCCGCGGAAATCGTCGGGCAGGGAGGTTTCGAAGGTGTAGACGTAGGTGCCGTCGGCGGTGTCGACCACTTCAATGACGGTCGCTTCATGAATCCAACGTAGCCACTGGGTTTGCGTGGCTTTCTTTTTCTCGGCATCGACTGTGGTGCGAGTGCGGGTGAAGCCGCTGCCTTTGTATTCCCACGGTACGGCAGGAGGCGGCGCGTTCTTCCCGGCTTTGGGCGCGGGGCGTTTGCCAAGATATTCGGCAGGCACCAAACCCACGCCATTTGAATCCTGAGTCGCCTTGGGAATCTGCCATTGGCTTGGCTCGCTGTTGACGTAGCGCAGCCAGAAGATGCTCGCGCCCTGTTTGTAATGTTCTGCGCCGGTAGGTTTGATGAAAGTACAACCGGGTGTTTTTTCAGCAGCAAGTTTGACGTACCGTGCTGCATTGTCGGTAAGACCACCAGGCGGGAGATGCCCGCGAATGTGTTGGGCGTGTTCGGCGGTCTCATTGCAAACCGCACGCGTGACGATGAGTTCCTGCGTGCGCCCATGTTCGGGTCGCCACATGCCGGTGTTATCGCTCGCCCATTTGCTGAAGACGGGATAAAGCGACGTATCGGCAAAGCGGACTTTATCTTCTTCGGGCGTGAAGGTTTCCCATCCTGCTATGACGTGATTGACTCGCAGCGCAGTCAGCATGACGATCCACTTCCACGCCCAGGCTGGCAGTTGAGACTTCATCGCCTCCAACTTGACGAGAGCCTGGTCGGTCGTCATGGACATGAACTCGTACCGAGCCTCTTCTTCCACCAACGCGGCGAGACCGGCACGCTTGGTCTTGGGTCCGTTAGCTTTGACGCCCTGCATATGCAAAGCGACTTTATCTTTCCAAACTTTTTCCGTGGCAGATGCAAGTTTGGGTTTGTTTGTGCCAGAGCCTTCGTATTGAGCGATCTTCTCGGCGCATTTAGCAGCAACGTCCGCATCGCTGAGTTTGGCTTGCGCTTTCTTTACTTCTTCCACGCGCAGACGAACGAGTAAATCTTTCGGGTCTGCCCACGACCCATGCGCGGACTTATAGCGCATGCCTGAAAAATGGATGACCATGTATTGCAGCCAGAGTGGGAAGCGCTTCGGTTCCTTCTCAAACCGTCCGCGGATGTCTGCGAGCAGTTGATATTGGTCCTTCGCTTCAAGCGTTTTGGCGTACTGCTCCACCTTCAAACGCACAATATCCTTGACCGTCACCGGGGTCTTCGGGTCGTAGTTGACGAGGAATTCTTCTTCGCTGGTCTTGTAGTTCGGGTCGGCTTTGGAGAGCTTGTACCACTCCAGTTTGGGACCTTCAACCTTGTTATAGGTCTCGTCGAACTGACGCAGTTTTTCCATTTCTTCCAGCACCATCGGCAGCGCGGACTCGTTCTTGAGTTTGAACTCGGCTTCGACCTTGGCGCGGTTGGGGTGCTCTGCCGCCATCCCTTCGAGTTGGCGCTGTAAGTAACGGATGCGGTCACGCAAAAAGCCAAGCTGGGTTTTGAACGACTCGATGCGGCTTTGAATGAAGGTCCGTTCGCCGCGAATGTCCTTGGGCCAGGAGGCGATGAAAAGGTCGTGGTTCTTTTGGATTAGCGCCATTGCCTCCTCTTCGATCGGTTTGTATTTGACGAAGAAGCCTCTGGCGTCTTTCGTCATGAAGTAATCCTTGAGGGTGGAATATCGCTTGAATTCGGTGATGCGCGCGGCATCCATTCCGTTTTCATATTCCTTCACATCCGCCGCGAGGGTGGCGATGTCCTTGTCCTTATACTGCGCCCACAGGTCGGCTTCCTTGAAGAAGATAAGGAAGTCCCGCAGTTTTTGCAAACGCATGGGGTAGATATCTTTCAATAAGACCGGGTTTTGCCATTGGAAATGATAAGTTGCAGCCACGTTTCTCTCCTCGTGCCGGGTGGGATATTCATTCCATTTTAGCCAATTTGGGTGATTTTACAACACACAAATGTTTCTAAAAATTTTCAAACTGGGGAGCATCATAACCATTAACCACAGAGAGCACGGGGCACTGAGAAAAATCTCTGTGCTTTTCGTGCTCTCTCCTGCACTGAGCCGCAGGCACACGTGTGGTTTAGGGCTTACACAGTTCGCTTGAATTCGCGCAATTCGTGGCTTGTTCTTGAGATTTGCATAAGCCCTGGGGGTAAAGAAGTTAGGACTTACGCAGTTCAAAATCTTTTGCCGCGAATTACGCGAATTTTCACGGATTTTTAAACAATTCGCGTGAATTCGCGGCTTGTTCTTGAGGTTTTGCGTAAGTGCTAGAAGTATTATTTTCGTTGGGCGATGGGCTTCAGGTACGAATCGAGGATGGCGTCCATTTCTTCGAGCGAGTCGCTGACGAAGAGCATCGGGTTGAAGGCGTAGACCGTCTTTGGGATGCGCGCAATGGTCTCAACATTGAACGGGATCAAGATCACATCACCGCCGAAGATACCTTCCTGCTTGATGCCTAGATTCTTGTACAACCCGAGGACAACGTTCCAGCCTTCGTCGGCAGAGGACATCTGTCCCTTTTGGTGAAGCGCGTTCACTCCATCGATGATCTTGTACAAATTGCTCTTATTGGCGACGAAGTGCTGATGAAGCTGATGGTACACATCCTTGGTGAAGTCGATCACGTTGTCGCGCCCGAGGCGGTAGAACTCTATGATGGTGCGCGTCAATTCCTTGCGCCCGGAAATGATCCCTGCACCAAAGACCTTGAAGCGATTGTTCTGCACCACCAAACCGAATTCCGTGCTGTACCACGCCAAACGTTTGATGACCTCACGCTCTTCCGTCGTCGCCTTCAGGTAGGCGGGCGCGAACTTGTCTTCGATGCGCGCGTAGAATTCCTGCGTCAGGAACGGCAGATGACCGAAGATGTCGTGGAACATATCCGGCTCGGGCGTAAATTCCATCTGGTCGCGCGTACGCAAATAATCGGTAATCAGGAAAACACGCTGCGCAAATTTCTTATACCAGTCATCCGCCATCGTATAGCGCACCACCGTCCGTTCGATATGCCAACCCGAACGCGGCGTAATGTGGTCGATCAGATGCTTCACGGTCGGGATGTGCTTCGGGTCAAGTTTCAGCAGGTCCATGCCCGTCATCCACTCGTTGCAAATATGTTCCGTCAAATATGGCTGGTGGATGCCCGCAAACAGATCCGCCCAAATGGCGTGTTGTTCGTCTGAAAACGAAAGTTCCTGATTTTCCTTTGAATATTCTTGTGTTGTAATTTGTTGTTCAGCGATATCCCCCGTATAAGCTGGCACGTTTTGATTCCTGGTCATGCTTTGGCACCTTTCTCAAATAGATTTTGAAGAACGCAAAACATCGGCAATCGCTATAACGTTCAAAGCATGTTATCACCGCCCAAAACGGGAGTCAAGAATAAGATAAGGATTGTCAGGTTTGGAATCTTGTCACCCTGAGCGATAGCGAAGGGTCTCTAAGATAATCGTAAAGATTCTTCGCTCACCACACTGCAACAAACGCAGTGCGGCGCAGTGTCGCTACTAAGAAACAAGGATTTTCAAACCCTTTTTTGCCGCGAATTTCGCGAATTCGCACTGATTTTAAAACCAATTCGCGAAAATTCGCGTAATCCGCGGCTGAAGCTCTTGTTTCTTTG
>JACPVC010000163.1 GCA_016191955.1 Chloroflexota bacterium | reverse complement strand
GCATTTTCTCAAAGTCTGCGCGGATGTCTTGTATAATTGCTTGTGAGTTGGAAGTCATGGTTTTCTCCAAAGTGGTTTCTCTGACCAACTTTATTGATACCAGACTTTCAACTCATTTGAAACACACCCAAATGATTTCGACCTTTCCGCCTCTTTCCCCGCTCAAGCCTGAGTGGCGAACCGAAACATTTCCATCCCGAAATAGATTTGCTTGCGCGTGAACACCAGCCCGTTTTTTTCCAGCACCTTCTGCGACGCGACATTCAGCGGATCGGTCAGCCCGATGATCTCCTGCAAGCGGATATCCTTTTTCCCAAACTGCACCGAGGCATTTGCTGCTTCGGTGGCATAACCCCTGCCCCAAAATGGCTTGCTCAAAAGGTAACCGACCTCGGTCTCTTTTGTATCCGGCAAAAACTCCAACCCACACCAACCGATCAATTGACCCGTCTCTGCAAGCGTCACCGCCCAGTGACCATAGCCAAGATTTTCCCAATGCCTGGTTTGATAATTGATATATCGTTCGCACTTCTCCAGCAGCCACGTCGCTTTGGAGGGAAAGTATTGAAAGATATCCGGCTCGTTCACGATTTCGCACAAAACCTCGGCATCTGCCATCGTAAATGGACGGAGTACCAACCTTGCTGTTGCACGGCTGGGAAGAACGGATGAATTCATAAAGTGTCCTTGGGCGTAAGATATACTTTGATCGTCTCACCCTACATGAAGGTGACCCTGTGTTAGTTCGACTATTTTATACCGTGAATGAATTGGAGTGTGCTAATGAGAATAGCAGTGTTTGGAACCGGTGGTGTTGGCGGATACTTCGGCGGACGCCTCGCTCAAAATGGAGGGAACGTCACTTTCATTGCCCGCGGCGCACATCTTGCGGCGATTCGTGAATCGGGCTTGCATGTGGAATCCATCGACGGCAACTTTCTTGTCCACCCCGCAAAAGCGACTGACTCCCCGCAATCCATCGGCGCAGCGGATTTAGTCCTGCTCGCCGTCAAAGCCTGGCAACTGGACGATGCCATCACACAAATGAAGTCCCTGGTGGGGGAGAACACCATGACCCTGCCTTTGCTCAACGGCATGGAACACATGGATAAACTATTCGAAGCCTACGGCACGAAGCATGTCCTCGGTGGCATGTGTCGAATCAGCGCCTTTATTGGCGTGCCCGGTCTCATCCGCCATGTGGGTATCAAACCCTATATTGCTTACGGTGAATGGGATAACTCGAAAAGCGAACGGATTCTAAAACTGGACGAACTCTTTAAATCCATCGACGGTATTGTCGCTGAAACCTCCGCAGACATTCAAACTGCCATGTGGGAGAAGTTCATCTTCATCTCTGGCACGAGCGGCGTAGGAGCCTATACCCGCCAGACGATGGGCGAATACCGCAGCAACCCTGAAACAAGGGCAATGTTGTTCGCCTCGATGAATGAGACCGCTGCTGTCGCTCGTGCACGCGGTGTGCCCATCGCTGATAATTTTGTCGAAGCCACCATGCAGCGCATCGACAACCTCCCTGCCGATGTAACAGCCTCCATGCAAAAGGATATGATGGCGGGCAAACCCTCCGAACTCAACGAACAGACTGGCGCCGTCATCCGCATGGGCAAAGCCGCGGGTGTGCCAACTCCCACCCACGAAAAACTCCTCGCCGCCCTCCTCCCCCTTGAGAAGCAAGCCAGAAACCTTTAGCCACTTTCTACTTTCCACCCATTCCGCCTTCTTCATTCTGCCTTCTACATTCCGCAACCTACCCGAACGTCCAGTACCCTCCCACCCGATTCACCGATACACTCCGAACGCGCACGGGCTAGAATGACGTGCAAAGGAGTAACCACTTATGAGCAAAAACATTTTTAGCGAACTTTCTGATGCGATGGCGAATGCTGCCGAGAAGGCTGGCAAATACACCGTGTTGGTGGATGCGCGCCGCCGCATGCCTGCCAGCGGTATCGCCTTTGCAAAGGATACAGTTTTGACTGCCGGTCATGTCGTGGAACGCGAAGAGGATATCAAAATCCTTCTCGGTGATGGAAAGGAAGTTACTGCGCGCCTCGTCGGTCGGGACCCGGGAACGGATCTCGCCGTCTTGAAATTAGACTCCGCTGTTGCCACTCCCGCTGATGTTGCAAAGACGCCTGCACGTGTGGGGCAGTTCGTCCTTGCCATTGGCCGCCCCTCCGCGAACGGAATTGAATCAAGCTTTGGCACCGTCAACAAACTTGGCGGACCCATCCGCACCGGGCGCGGCGGTATGCTCGAGAAATACATCAAGACCGACGTCGTTTCCTACCCTGGCTTCTCTGGCGGACCGCTCATCAACGGCGAAGGCGAAACTTTTGGCATCAACACCTCCGGCTTCGGCATGGGTGGAGAAGCCATCACCATCCCCGCAGACTTGGCATGGAAGATCGCAGAGACCCTTGCCAAACACGGCAAGATTCAACGTGGATATATCGGCGTCCGCAGCCAGACGGTGAATCTCCCAGTCGATGCTCGCGCTCAACTGAACCGCGAACAGGAAACTGGTTTGCTTCTCGTCGGCATTGAAAAGGACAGCCCCGCTGAAAAAGGCGGCTTGATAATCGGCGACATCCTCGTCGGTGTGGCAGGCGTGGCAGTGGAACATCACGATGAGTTGTTCACCCGCCTAAGCGGCGACGTGGTCGGCAAGCCCACGCCAATGGACGTGTTACGTGGCGGCAAGTTGCAGTCTGTGAATGTTGTTGTAGGCGAACGATAATCAGTACGGCGACATTCATGTCGCCGATGCACGAGATATTGGGCATTAACAAATTAATCGAGGAAAACCAGAGGCTTGTATGGCTATGCCCGCACTACTCTTACAAAGCCGACTGAAAGTCGGGTAGTCCGCTTGAGCGGACTTTGTAGGAATAGCACGGGGGTTCATCCCCGTGCGGTGTGGATGCAAGCAGAATGCCTGGTTAATTCGTTAAAATACAAAATGTCGTGGTACTTACAGAGTATCGCATAATTCAGTAAACAAAAGTTCCATTTTTCACTCGCAATTTTCGGCAAAAAGTTTACTTTATTATGAGACAAGCGATAAAGGATAACCTTGATCCATATAACTATCGTCTCACCGAACCATGCGTTGCGGGTTGGGTTGCGCGAAATGCTGGCGAACCATCCAGCCATTCGCGTGACGGGTGAGGCAGTCCGTCTTGCAGACGTCAATGAAAATGAAACCGAGGTGGCTGTGCTCGCCTCGGTTTCTTCTGTTCATGGAATCGAAGAAAAGGATTTTGGCATTCTCTTCCTCACCGATGAGATCGAGACGATACGACCGATGCTGACGTCAGGTATTCGCGCGTTGGGTGTGTTATCCGCCGAAGCAGGCGCAGACGAATTGGCGGCGGGCATTGCCGCAGTGGCAGAAGGGCTTTGGGTGGGCGCGCCCGGCTTGGTCGAGGGATTGATGCGTCTGCCAAAGAGCGGGGAAGGCTTGGGAGAAGAGTCGCTGCCAGAGCCGCTCACGGCGCGGGAGAAGGAAGTCCTGCAACAGATGGCAGAAGGACTTGCCAACAAACAGATCGCGTTAGCGTTGGGCATCAGTGAGCACACGGTCAAGTTCCATCTTTCGGCGTTGTATGCGAAACTCGGCGCGGCAAGCCGCACAGAGGCAGTGAAGCGCGGAATCGAGTTGGGGTTGATCTCGTTATAGCCAGCAGTGCATCGCACCACCGTTGTCAGGATGAGTCTTCAGAGTGGATTCGTCTGCATTAGTGGCTGAGTCTACCCGTCTGGTGCGATGCACCCATGCGCAGGATTTTGTAATGCTTTCGGGGGAATCGACGGGTAAAATTACCCAACATAATCCGTCTAACTACCATGGCAAACGAGTATCACTACAAATGGGAATGGGACCTGACGGCTTCGCCTGAAGCGTTGTGGCAGCTTGTCTCGGATACGAACCGCTTTAACCGCGACACAGGTTTACCGCCCATGCAATTGTTGGGGATACAAAACCGTATCAAGCAGGTCAAATTCAAAATACCTTTTATCAATATCATCTGGGATGAAGAACCCTTCGAGTGGACATACCCCTATCGCTTTGGGATTCTGCGCCGCTATCGAACGGGTCCGCTTGCCGAGATGCGCGTGGACTGCCGCCTCGAACGCCGCGATGCGGGCACACATTTGATGTACGAAGTTTGGGTAAAGCCGCGCAACGTGCTGGGGGATATTGCCATTCCACTTGGGATCGGACTCTACAGCGCGAAACGATTCGGCGATGCCTTCGCAAAATATGACCGCATCGCTTCAAGCCCTAACCTGACGCTTGGTACTACAACCAGGCAGAATCTCAGCTCGAACGGATACGTCCGCTATCGCTTGCTTAGCGAACGCCTGCAGAATGTGGATATGCAGACGCTTGACCGCTTGTATGAATATCTTCAACACGCCGACGATCTATCCATTCAACGCATGAGACCCTATGCCCTTGCAGACGGTTGGGGCTTACCACGCCGTACGGTATTGGAGACCTTTTTGTATGCCACCCGTGAAGGCATTTTAGACATGTATTGGGACTTGCTCTGCCCCGAATGCCGTGGTGTGGCGGAAGACCATAGAAGACTCGGTGAGATTCACGGACATTCGCATTGCGATACCTGCCAGATCAATTTCGATGTTAACTTTGACCAGAATGTGGAAGTGATCTTCCGCCCGAGCCCATCCATTCGCCGCGTGGATGCCTCGGTGGAATTCTGTGTGGGCAGCCCACAGCGGCAACCGCATATCATTTTCTCTTTGGTCGTGCCGCCGCGCGAACAATTACCCTTCAATACGATCTTGAGCGCAGGGCGTTACCGATTGTCTGCTTCGTCGTTGCAAGGTTCGCAAACGTTGATTGCCTCGGCGGATGGTCTTGTCGCCATGGATTTCCACGCCGACACCCTTGGCTGGACAAACGAGTTCTTGAAAATTGGCTTGACCCCGAACATTCGCCTGCTCAACGATACAGATTTCACCCAGACGTTTAACATGGAGCATGTAGTCTGGTCAGACCAGGCAGCCACCGCAGCAGATGTGACAACTCTGCAAGTCTTCCGCGACTTGTTCTCGAACGAAGTGCTGCGAGCCGATGAGGAAATCTCCGTCGGTTCGATGACCTTGATGTTCACCGACTTGCGCAACTCCACGAAGATGTACCGCGAGATCGGGGATGCATCTGCGTTTGGAAAGGTGCGCGAGCATTTCGACATCCTTGAACAGGCAGCCGCCAATGAAGAAGGCTCCATCGTCAAGACAATGGGCGACGCGGTCATGGCGGCGTTCCGTAAACCAGTCTCGGCGGTGCGCGCGATCTGGAATGTGCAGCGCGAACTGACCGCGCGCGGCATTCCGCCTTTGACCATTAAGGTGGGCATTCATCATGGTCCGTGCATTGTTGTTAATTTGAACGAGCGCTTGGATTATTTCGGTTCGGCGGTCAACATCGCGGCGCGGCTTCCGCACTTCTCGGCGGGAGGGGAGTTGATCCTCTCTGGTGAGATTCGCAACGACCCCGAAGTGAGCGAATTCCTCGCAAGAAATGCCGCACCGAACACCGTCTCCCGTTTTCTCGGAGAGATCCGCGGCTACGATACTTCGATGGAAATGTGGCGGGTGAAGATATAAGCTGAACAGGACAAGCGGCAGGCAGGAGTTTTGAATTGGAAAACGGTTTACGAAAACATTTCAGGTGAAATAGTGTTTGTTTTCAAAGATGAAAAATCCCCCGCTTTTGAATGTCGGGGGATTCTTTTTCTGCTTCGTTGCAGTGTGCATGCAAAGGTTGTCAGCGGCTAATGCTCAAGCCGCCGTCCCCGGCGGCGTTTCTCTGGCACCGCCCGCCAGGGCAGGTGTACGGGTAAATCCTGCGCCGGGGACGGCGCAGGGAGCAAATTACCTGACATGTTTTGCATGCGCACTCGTTGCATGGGTGCCGACACTTCGAGAGGGTATAATGCCAGACATCAATAATTCAGGAGGCTGCGATGAAACAGGAATTGATTGCTGAGTTGTTCCAAAGATTTGAAGAAGTCTGTTACCTTTATGAGGAAAATGAGTGTTGGAGTGCCCGCGATTTGCAGGAGATATTGGGATATGCCAAGTGGGACAATTTCAAGAACGCCATTGAAAAAGCAAAAACTGCTTGCGAAAATGCAGGAGTTCCTGTGCCTGATCATTTTGCCGATGTCGGGAAAATGATCGAGATTGGGAAAGGCGGTATGCGCGAAGTGGATGACATTGCGCTCACCCGCTATGCCTGCTACCTGATTGCCCAAAACGGAGACTCGTCCAAGAACGAAATTGCCTTTGCCCAAACGTATTTTGCCGTGCAGACCCGCAGACAGGAAATCATCGAACAACGACTGCTGGACGTAGGCAGGGTTTCAGCACGTGACAAACTTTCCAAATCCGAGAAGAAATTATCGGGCATTATCTATGAACGCGGAGTGGATGACCGCGGTTTCGCTATCATTCGTTCGCGGGGCGATTCCGCGCTTTTCGGCGGTTACTCCACACAGGAAATGAAAAAGAAACTCGCCGTGCCCGACAGCCGACCGTTAGCAGACTTTTTGCCCACATTGACCATCAAAGCAAAAGACTTTGCCACTGAGTTGACCAGCCATAACGTGCTTGAAAAAGACTTGAACGGCGAAAACTCCATTTCCAACGAGCATGTGGAAAACAACCAAGCTGTGCGAAAAATGTTGATCGAGCGCGGAGTCAAGCCCGAGTCCCTGCCGCCTGCGGAAGATGTGAGGAAAGTTCAGCGTAAGTTGGATTCGGATGAAAAAAAGTTATTGAAGGATGTGAAGAAGATAAAGTAGTTATTGCCCCCGCAAGGGGCGAGGTATTTCGAGTGTAGTTGCTAGGCTGGTAGCCCGCACGGGGATTAACCCCCGTGCTATTTTTACGAAGTCCGCTCGAAGCGGACTAGTTATGCCAAGAAATGTTCTATAATAGTGTGAATTCAGGAACTTTTCTCTTCCATCGTTACATCAAAAGGGACATTTATGGACAAACCGTACTTGGAATTGGATGCTTTTATTAGAGCAATTGGCGTAAACCAAGGTGTAAAACATATGTTTTTTCTTGGCGCTGGAACATCGATTACGTCTGGTTTGCCTTCTGCAGAAAACTGCATTTGGGAATGGAAGCAAGCAATATTTTTAACGAACAATCCCACATTACAGAAGCAGTTTTCTGAATTAAGCCTAGAGTCTGTGCGAATGAAAATTCAGGAGTGGTTGGATAAAAAGCAGGAATATCCAAGCCTTAACTCTGCTGATGAATATGGTTTTTATATTGAAAAGTGTTATCCATCAGTTGAAAACCGAAGAAAATACTTTGAAGAAAAGATAAGATTTGCAAAATCTCATATCGGATATCAATTGTTCTGCTTATTTGCAGAGTCACAATTAGTCGACACTGTTTGGACTACAAATTTTGATGATCTTGTTTCTAGAACGGCTGCAAATTATAGACTTACTCCAATTGAGGTAGGTATAGATACGCAAGAAAGGATTCTTAGAACGCCCAGTACAGGCGAGTTGTTATGTATTTCATTACATGGGGATTACAAATACGACAAATTAAAAAATACCAGTCAAGAAGTTCAATCTCAAGAGACAATTCTTATAGATGCTTTATCTAACCGCCTTACAAAATCTCCCGTGATAGTTTGCGGATATAGCGGTCGTGACAAGTCAATTATGGATGCGTTTCGTGCTGGATATTCTCAAAAAGGGCAGGGAACCATTTATTGGTGTGGTTTCGGTAGCACTATTTCGACTGAGGTAAATGAACTTATTGAACTAGCAAGAAATAATGGACATGAGGCTTATTTTGTGCCTACTCAAGGTTTCGATGACCTAATGACAAGACTCTCACTGTATTGTTTGCCTACTGAATATCAAGCACAGTGTCAGAAAATAATATCATCGCAAGTAGATGAAAGCAGTATATTGGGGAAGTTTTCTGTTCCAGAAAATTTGAATTCTTCTGGCTTAATCAAAAGCAATGCCTTTCAGATAGATTTGCCATCAGAAGTATTTGAGTTTGACATAAAAAATACACCTCTCCAAGTGTGGACTTGGTTGGATTCGATAACTAAAAATGTTCAAATAGCTGCAGTTCCTTATCGGGGAAAGATTTTGTGTTTAGGAAATTTGGATGAAATAAAAAAAGTATTTGGTAGCAATATAGCCAGCAAAATCATTCGTTCACCAATTGGCGATGGCGATTTACAAGATAACAATAGTGCCGTTAATTCGCTTTTACGAAAAGCATTAGTCAGGGCTATTGCTGGTTCTTGTGGTTTACCGTCAGACGGTAAATGCCTGATTTGGGAAAAGAAATTTGAACAAAGGACAGAAGGTCAAAGTGTCTATAATACCCACAAGGCAGTTTTGGTTTTCTTGAGAAGAATAGCCACCAAAACTTATATGGTTCTCAAGCCAACCATCTATATTATGGACAAAAATGGCATAGAAGCAAGTGAAGAAATCTCAAAGACAATAAAGATTAAAGTACTCGGCTATCAACATAACAAAGAGTTCAGCGAAGACGTGGATGGTTGGAAAAGTAGATTCTTTGACGAAAAACAATCAACTACATTTGAATATCCCCTCAATTCTGGTTCTCACTTTTCTTTTACCCTCCAAAAGTTGCCAATTTATGCAGAGCTTAGAGACAAAACAAGTCAAGTTATTCCTTTAGATAAATGGCGCCCTCTAATAAAACACACAGGGTTTGTGTTACAAGAACCAGATTTGTTATTTTCTAGTCGGACAGGTAATGGAAATCCTAAAGATAAACATCCACTACATGGCTTAGTAAATAATCGTCCGTATGATCATTCACTTAATCAACTAGGCTTTTCTCAAATAAACTTGGGAATTATATGTCCAGATGCAAGCGCATCAATTCTTGAAACCTTTTTATTCACAGCACAGCAAAAATTCTCACCTACAAAAACAGAAGCGGATTACTTAATTGAATTTCCAGGATTTACTCAAGCATTTGGAGTAGGTTTAGATATTCCCAAGCATAGAAGTTCAGGCTGGCAGTCAGTACCAGAAATTCAGGAAAACGTTGACGAAAAAACGGGAGCATTACGACTGGCAAACTCCATTACTGCCGCTATAGACAGCCTGCTGGCTTCCCATAAACCAAACTTAGTTGTAATTTTTATTCCTGCTCGCTGGGAAAAATGGAAAAAGTTTAGTAACGAAGATGAAAGTTTCGATTTGCACGATTTTGTGAAAGCATATTGCGTACAACGAGGTATTTCTACGCAGTTTGTAGAAGAACCTACGCTAACTGATACTTATAAATGCAGAGTATGGTGGTGGTTGTCAGTGGCAATTTATTCAAAGGCGATGCGGACACCTTGGGTTTTAGACACACTTAACAGTAACACTGCATTTGTTGGATTAGGGTTTAGTTTGCGTCACAACGCCGAGAAAGGCAAACAAACTGTCTTAGGCTGTAGTCATATATATAATGCGCAAGGAGAAGGGCTTCGATTTCGTTTATCCAAAATTCAAAATCCAATATGGATTAGACGCAATCCATATATGTCCAGGGAAGATGCCCGTCAAGTGGGAGAAACTATTCGCACCTTGTTTTATGAATCAAGAGCTAAACTACCTGAAAGGGTCGTGATTCATAAATTGACGCCATTTAAGAGAGATGAGCGAGATGGATTAATGGATGGTCTAAAGGGTGTTACCAATGTCGATATGATAGAAATACACATTGATGACTCGCTTAGATATTTTGCTTCACGATATGATTTCTCTCAAAAAAGTTTTTCAATAGATGGTTACCCTGTAAAGCGAGGAACTGTTATCCCAATTGATGATTATTCTGCTTTACTTTGGGGGCATGGCTCAACTAAGGCACTTCAGACAGGAAGAACATATTTCCAAGGCAAAAGAAGAATCCCAGCGCCTTTGATTCTTCGTAGATATGCTGGAAATTCAGACTTAAGTCTGCTTGCAAATGAAATTTTGGGGCTTTCAAAAATGGACTGGAACTCTGCTGATCTATATGCTAAATTGCCTGTTACTGTTTATTCATCGCAACGTATTGCAAGAATTGGATCCTTGTTGCAAAGATTTGAACCAACGTCTTATGACTATCGCTTGTTTATTTAAGTTCATGTGAAGGTCAAATCCAAACGGGGGAGGGAAAAGTGGAGGGGAGGGAAGAGACCTCACCCAGATGATAGCGATTAATCGTCGTGTCGGTTTGCCCTCTCCAAATGGAGAGGGCATGGGCTTGACTTCTTTTCTGGTTATTGGGTTTGAGGATTTTCCAAGGGAAAGGCTTTGTTCGAGGGTGGTTTGGCTTCTCCCCATTTGGGGAGACGGGAGAGGGGTTTGTTTTGACCATCAATTAAAAATGAGCGCCGGGCGAATCACCCGGCGCTTTTTTCTTTATGAAGGCTTATTCGGTTTGCGGAAAACCAGTTTCAAGATGACCCAAATGATCAGAACTGGCGGACCGAAGATGGGCACGAACACCAGCAGGAACCAGATCAGCAGGTCGATGATGCCTTGATAGGCTTTGGTGAGTGTCTTCCAGGCATCTCCGGCAGTCTCGCTCGGCGTCCAAGGTTTCGGTTCAGGAGTTGGCGTGGGTTCGATCTCAGGCAATTTTGGCTCAAGCGTGACCGTAATGGTGGAGTAGGAGGAGCGGTCTTGCAGGTAGTTGATGCGTCCTTTGATCTCTTCGATCTGGCGTTCGATCTCGGAAAGCTGCTGGTTGATACGCAGGGCTTCATCCACATTTTGGGCGTCTTCGAGGAAGGACTTGATGCGTTCGCGTGTGGCTTCGAGGTTGGTGAACTGCGACTGCAAGTCCACATATTGGTCGGTCACGTCCTCGCCGGATGCGGTTTCATCCAACACTTCGAGGGAAATGCCACGCAGGCGGTTGAGCGCGCGCTCGAACGACTCGACTGGCACGCCCATGGTGATAGTGGCGTATTTGTAATTCTTGCCGTCGTAATGCGGCTGGTTCCACACCCGCGAGCTGATGATGTACCCACCCGAGTCATCGACGACCTGGGTCACTCGGTCGATTGCCTGGTCCGAATCTTCAACCAACAGGCGCAGATCTGCGGATTTGATGATGAGGTGGGTGGTGATCGCAACATTTTCATCC
Organism: Chloroflexota bacterium; assembly: GCA_016191955.1. Taxonomy (GTDB): domain Bacteria; phylum Chloroflexota; class Anaerolineae; order Anaerolineales; family Villigracilaceae; genus Villigracilis. The sequence goes on along the minus strand of JACPVC010000163.1, from coordinate 4,534 downwards.
GAGCCGGTCTCGTAAACAGACCCCTCTTTCAGGCTGGAAGCAGAGTCCGCTTCGGCTTCTTGGGCGACTGGCGCTCCACCTGCGTTTTCTGCGGGTGGCGCTTCAAAGGCAGCCGCTTCTGTTGCGGCATACTCTTCTACTGCGGCTGGAGCGCCGCATGCGTTCAGGACCAGCGTTCCAAGCAATAGGAACACCGGCAGCAATGTGATTCGTGATTTCATTTCATCCTCCGTTTTGAATTTTGGACTTTCGGCGTTGTTCAATTGACGAACGTGGTTTGGGAAAAGTTCCTACGTCATGGGCTTTCCTCCTTTCGACAGCCATGCAGATTCGGCGTATCTGCACAGACAAACTTGCTTTTATCTTACATGGGTCGGGTTCCCAATTCAATAACACCCCAGTATGGAAAATCCCCGCTCTTTCCGAGAGGGGATTTGACCTTGGCTATGATTCTTGAATAACTACGCTGTCTTGCCATCCCTCCTGATGTGACTGAACCGTCAGCTCGGCAAGCTGGCGTGGAACCACGTTCCTAACCAGAATCTCCTCCAACGACATCCACAGCGGGTTATACGTCCCGTTAATTTCATCGACCTCGCCATATTCCTCGCCGGTGCCGGTGCCAAACTCACCGTCCACCCAATCGACGAGAAAATACACCTGATTGCGCCGTCCCGTCCGCAAAACCTCGGCAGCTTTCTGCACGATTTTCACGCGAATGCCCAATTCCTCTTCCGCTTCACGGATGGCAGCTTGTTCGTCTGTCTCGCCTTCGTCCACGCCGCCGCCGGGGAAGGCGAAGTAATGCCGCCCCTGCTTATGGCGTTCGATCAGTGCGAGCTTCCCTTCGTGGATCAGGATAATTCCTGAACGTTTACGCATGTCGAGCAACTCCTCCTTTTTTGGGTGCGACGCACTTTACATCGTCGCGCTCAAAATATTGCGCGTCTGGTTCACATCGTCGTGGATCTGATCGATGAGCGCTTCCACCGTGGTGTAGCGGATCTCTTCACGCAATCTTACAACGAATTCCAGCGTCAGCACTTCGCCGTAGATGTCACGGTCAAAGTCGAGCAGGTAGGCTTCGAGGCTGGGGATTTGCCGTTCGGGCGTAAAAGTTGGGTTCAAGCCGATATTGGTCGCCGCCATAAAGCGTTCATTTCCCAGCCGCGCCCAGCAGGCGTAGATTCCGTTCGGCGGGGCAGCTTTCTCTTTGGCGTAATCCACGTTCGCCGTAGGGAAGTTGATCTTCTTCCCGCGCCCCGCACCGTGGATGACTTCTCCGCTCATGCGATAGGGATAGCCAAGCAGTTTTGCCGCCTCGATCATATTGCCGATGGAAACCAGCTTGCGAATTTCGGTGGATGAGATCACGCCGCTTTCGTCGCTCAGGGCTGGTACTACTTCGACGGTGTATCCCAACTCCGAGCCGATCTCCGTCAATCGCGGAGCGTTGCCTTCACGTCCCTTGCCCAAGGCGAAGTCGTAGCCGATGAGCAGGTGACTGAGTCCGAGATGCGTTTTCAGACGAGACATATACTCATGGGCAGCGACAGTTGACAGGTCCCGTGTGAAGCGCTGGGTGATGACGGCATCCACGCCGAGCGAGCCAAGTAAATCCGCGCGTTCGTCGGGCGTCGTCAGGCAGCGGATGTCCTTGCCGGTGAGGACGGAGGCGGGATGCGGGTCGAAGGTCAACACCACAGCGGGGGAGTCGTTGGCGCGGGCATCTTGCACCAATTTGTGGATGATCTCGCGATGTCCGCGATGTACGCCGTCGAAAACGCCGACGGTAAGAAAAGAATTTTTGAGGGTAACTTCTTCGAGGGAATGGTAATGTTGCATAAAATAAAGCCGCCTTTGACGGCGGCTTTATTTTATCATTGTGCTGATGCTCCAGCCGCCGTCCCCGGCGGCGGTTGCGCCGGGGCTTGCGCTGAGCCTGTCGAAGTGACGGCGCAACGAACTTGGGACTAATCAGACGTGAAGAATACTTTCTTCGGCTGCCATTCGATGGAGCCGTCTTCGGCGGCCGTTTGCACCATGAGCGCAACCAACTCGCCCTGGGTGCTGACGCCGCGTACTTTTTCCTGAGAGGCATCGGCGGGTTTGGCTTTCACACGGTGACCATGGCGCACGGCTTCCACTTCATCGGGGCTGAGTTCAATGGCGTACCAATCACCAAGCGCTTCGGCAGCAGGGATAAGGTACTGATACCAGTTGCCGGCGGTGAAGGCTTCCTGCAATTTGCGCAGGGGCACTGCGTCGCGCAGGGTGAACTTCCCGCTCTTGGTGCGGCGCAAACCGACCAAATATGCGCCACAGCCTAATTTCTTGCCGAGATCATTCGCCAGCGAACGGACATAGGTGCCGGACGAACAATGCACGTCGATGACCACTTCGGGCGGAGTCCATTCGAGTACTTCAAGGTGATGGACGGTGATGGTGCGCGGTTCGAGTTCGACCTCTTCGCCTTTGCGCGCCATTTCATAGGCTTTGCGCCCCTGAACTTTTACTGCGGAATAAGGCGGGGGAGTTTGCTCTATTTCACCGACAAAGGTCTTAAGTGCCTCTTCGAATTCCGCTTCAGTAATGTGAGACGGGTCCTTGGTCGGCGTGAACTTGCCTTCGGCATCGTATGTATCTGTGGTGCCGCCCAGACGAATGATCGCCTGGTAGCGTTTGTCTGACGCAGAAACATATTCACTTAAACGGACGGCGGGACCAACTAAAATCACGAGCACGCCGGAAGCGCGCGGGTCGAGTGTGCCTGTGTGACCTGCGCGGCGCAAGCCGGTTCCATTTCGTATGGCTTGCACAACATCATGGGAGGTCATGCCCACGGGTTTATCTATGACGAGCGCGCCAGATATGGCATTTTTAATATCCTGACTGTTCATTGTGGATTCCTCCTTGGTTGTCCTTTACATATCCAAGTTAATTATGACATACTTATCTAAATTTACAATACAAGCCCGATAGTGCTACGGTACTATCACATACAAAATAACTGGGGTTACACTTTACAAATTCAATAATTCGCGTGTCTGTTTGAGGACCTCTTTTTGAATATCTACTAAACTTCCCTCGATATCTGCTCCTGCAGCGGCGGCATGCCCCCCGCCTTTGAAATGTTTTGCAATGGGTGATACATCGATACCAGGCTGAAGAGCACGCCAGGAGATCTTTACATGATTGTTGGATTGCTCGACGAAGACCATTCCGACCTTGTTGCCATCGATGGCGGAGATCATGTTGATAAGGTCCGCATCGTCGTTCCCGCCGTAGCCTGCGGACTTGCGGTCTGCGAGCGTGAGCGTCCCCCAAACGATTCCGTGCTTGCTTTCGAGGCTGGAGAGTCCCGCGCCCCAATATCTGGCGGCAGGGAAGGATTTTCTCACCAGCGATTGCATGTAGATTTCAGGCAGGTCTACGCCTGTTTCCATTAATTGTGCTGCCTGCCGCAACGCTTCTGGCGTGATGTTGGAAGTGCGGAAACCCAATGTATCGGTGAGGATGCCGGTCAACAATGCGGCGGCGATGGGTTTGGTGATCTTGAAGCCCCATGCGGGCAGGTGATTGGTGAGGATTGCCGCAGTGGCAACTTCTTCCGCTTCGATCAGATTTAGTTTCCCAAAATTTTCGTTGGTTTTATGATGGTCTATATTGATATCAGGTTGACCGAAGTTTTCGAAAATTTTCCCCGTACGTTTGAAATCTGCGCAGTCTACAGTGATGAATATGTCATGATCCGTACCTGGTTCTTTCTTGATTAGATCAATACCTTCAAGAAATTTGAATGAAGCAGGTGCTCCATCGGCAAGAACCATTTCAACTTTTTTGCCTGCATCCCGCAGCGCAAGACCTAGTCCGAGCAGAGAACCGATGGCGTCGCCGTCGGGTCGTACATGCGATGCGATCACCACCTTATTTGCATTCGCGAGTCTTAATTTTATCTCCCCTGAGAGCTGATTATCCACTATATATTCTCCATGGCTTCCTCTATTTTGGGAGAGGGAAGGTTATTATGACCTGCTCCCTTCGCCGTCCTCGGCGAAGGATTTACTCGTAGAACGCCGCCGAGGACGGCGGCTTGAGCCAAACTACTAACAGACTTTGAGTGCTCCCTTCTCCATGGCTTCCTCTATTTTGGGAGAGGGAAGGTTATTTTTTATTTCTTAACTCTGCCAATAATTTTTCAATGTGATCTGCATTTTCAGGGGTGGGATCCCAATGAAAGCGCATCTTTGGGAATGCGCGAAGTTCGACGCGCGCCGAGAGTGCCCGCCTCAGGAAACCGGAAGCTGATTCGAGCCCTGCCAATACCTCACCGGAACGGGAAGCGCCTTCCACGGCAGAGACATATATTTCTGCAAACGCCAGTTCGCGGTCTACTTTGACGCCTGTTACAAAGATCTGTTTGAGGCGCGGGTCACTGATTTCACGGATCAGTAATTCCGAAAGTTCCTGCTGAATGCGGTCTTCAATTCGTTTAATTCTAATTCCAGATGGCATGGCTTACTCACATATTACG
>JACPVC010000162.1 GCA_016191955.1 Chloroflexota bacterium | reverse complement strand
CTTCTCCACTGAAATGTCCAACGCATCGAACTCAGAATCCATCAGGCGGCGATTATTCACATAGATCAGAGCCCGCTCCGGGCTGAGTCCGACCGAGCGCAGGAAGGTTGCACCGACGGCGATTAGTTCCGCATCCGCTTCCGGTGAGTTGACTCCCAGCATATCCACGTTCCATTGAAAGAACTCGCGCGAGCGTCCCTTTTGCGGCTGTTCATAACGCCAGAACGGACCGAACGACCACCAACGCACAGGAAAGGTCAACTCACCCTGCTTTGCTGCAATCATGCGCGCCAGAGACGGTGTGAGTTCAGGACGCAATGTCACAAAATCACCACCGCGGTCTTCAAATGTAAACGACTGCTTTTTCACCAACTCTTCGCCAGATTTTGCCGCGTAAAGATCGATGGTCTCGATGAACGGACCATCCCACTCCTGATAACCAAAAGCCTGCGAAGCGGACCGAACCTTATCATATATAAAATTCCGTAGCGCCATTTGCTCCGGGTAGAATTCTCTTGTTCCTTTAACAGCCTGTATCTTGTTCGCCATGATTGCTCCAATGCGCAGATTTTATCATGGGTTTCCATCCAAAATTCAGTCGGTGAATTTTGCTTTTATGTTTGGTATAATCTATCCAATATTTACAAGGAGAGACAAATGAAAATCGATTATCAAGAACCCAGCAAAGACCTTTTAATGCGGATCGACATCCATGAAAAATATGGTTCTGCCAACATCGATGTATGGACGAATGAATTGCTCCAACCCAAAGCCGGCATGAGCATTCTCGATGTAGGTTGCGGCGCAGGAAAATTAAGTTTCTTATTCGACGATTACACCAAGCGGGGCGCAAAGATCACGGGCGGCGACTTCTCTGAAGAACTGCTCGACAAGGCTCGCGCCAAAAATAAAGAACGCGGATCGAATATCGACTTCCAGTTTTTGGATTTCAACGAGAAGTTCAACTTTGAGGACAATACCTTTGACCTCTGCACCAGCGCCTTCGCGATCTACTACGCCTCAGACTTGAAATTTACATTTGGGGAGGCGCACCGCGTCCTACAAAGTCCCGACCCTTCGTCGGGGAAACCTGGCGGACGACTTTTTGTCTCCGGTCCGCTGCCTGAGAATAAGCAGATCTTCTATGACATCATCAAAGAAGCCACCAATGCAGAAATTCCGCCCATGCCCGGCTCCTCGCGCTTCAAAGGCGATATCTTCAACACCATAAACGGCATCTTCGCCAAGACCGAACTGCACAAGTTCGAGAACCATCTCACCTTTCCCGAAGTCGCGCCATTCATTGACTACGTCCGCGCCTCGTTAGGCGAAGACCGCAAACTGTGGACGTCCATGTTCAACGGCAAGGATGAGTATGAAGCGCTCATTGGCAAGATCGAGGCGGTTGCCCAGAAATGGTTCGACCGCGACGGCAAGTTGGTGATGACTAAGGTCGTCGGCGGCATTCTGGCGACAAAATAGCCACTTTCGTCATTGCGAGGGCGCCAGCCCGAAGCAATCCCCATAATCATCCGGGAGATTGCTTCGTCGGGCTATCGCCTCCTCGCAATGACGAGGAATCCCTATGAACTTCTTCGGCAAACGAGTCCTCTTCCTCGGCGCGCACCCGGACGATATCGAGATCGGGTGTGGCGCTTTGATTCACAACATCGTCAACAAGACGGAAATTCTGTGCGTCACCCTTTCAGACAATCAGAAAAACCCCGACCTGGCAAAGGTCAAAAACGAGCATCTCAGGTCGATGAAAATTCTGGGCGTGCCGGAGGAAAAGATCGTCTTCGGTCCGTTTACTACACGGATCTTCCACGATTCCCGCCAGGATATCCTCGAATACTTCCTCAAATTGCGCAAAGACTTCAAACCCGACCTAATCTTCACACATTCGAAGCAGGATGTTCATCAAGACCACAACACGATGACCGACGAGTCCCTGCGTGCTTTCCGCGGCATCACGCTTTTGGGATTTGATGTTGTACGTTCATCATATGGCTTCTTCCCCCACTTTCTGGTGGAAGTGACCGAAGAGGATGTGAACAAGAAGATCGAGGCGCTGGCGCAGTACGACACCTATCAAGACCGATACTATTTCAACGCTGAACTAACTCACTCCATCATGGTACGTCACGGCGCGCTGGCGGAACGTCCTTTCGCGGAAGGATTTGATATTTTGCGCATCGTGGGACAATTTTCGATTTGAAAAAGATCGGCGGTTTGTAACATGAGATACGAAATCCTTTATCAGGAACTTACTCACAGCACGGAAATGATCCGGGCGTTGCTGGCAGGTATCAGCCAGGAAGAAGCGCGACTCAAGCCTAACCGCAAGAGTTGGTCCGTTCTCGAAGTCGTCTGTCACTTGTACGACGAAGAACGGGAGGACTTCCGCGAGCATTTGGACTTCATCATTTCGACTTCGCCCAACGCGGGCTTGCACCGCCAGCATGAAGAGTGGCACCCTATTGCTCCTCAAGCATGGGTAAAACTGCGCAAATATAACGAGCAGGATTTGGGGAAGATGAAAGCAAAGTTCTTTCGTGAGCGGACGAAGTCGTTGGCATGGCTAAAAGGGCTGAAAAACGCGGATTGGAATATCACGTACAAGTCAAAGTTCGGGTCGATGCGGGCGGGTGATATGTTTGCTTCGTGGGTCGCACACGACAACCTGCACATCCGTCAACTCGTGGAATTACGGCGGGCGCGTATTGAGAAGGTCACCAAACCGTACAAGATTCGATACGCAGGCGAATGGTAAAAGCAAACGGTCTCTCGCATCGAGAGTCCGTTTTTATTTTGAAGAAATTAGGGAAACAGGTGGAGTTCCGCGCCACATTTCGATGCGGCGGAAAGATTCGACGTAACCCATTTTATAAAAGCCGGGAAGGTGCGGGTCGTTGACCTGAATGTTCTCGATGTACGTATCGAGGCGCGGATATTGGTGGTGCAAATGCGAGAGGAAGGCATACGACACCTCCGCTGGGTCACCCTCCTCGGTCTTGTAGATAAAATGCGTCAGCGTAAATTTCTCCCGCTGGTAGGCGATCCAGCCGCGGCTGCCATCGGGAAGCGTGAGATACAAACCGGAAATATCCTGCGCATGACTCATCGATTCGGATTGGTTAGTCCAAGGTTGCGTGCCGCGGTCGTAGCCAACGAGGTCGAGCGCTTCGTAACGCTCCAAACGGCGGGCATCTGCGATGACCGGTTCCATGACCATTTTCGACGGGGAACGCCGCAGGATCAGCAACTCGCCGACTTCATAGAAACCGAGTTTTAGGAATAACTGATGCGCGGGCATATTGTTCTTGATGACTTCCAACATGGTGAAATCGATTCCCCGCGATGTGGATTTTTCAAGCAGGCTGCGACATAATGCCTCTCCCACTCCGCCTCGCCGTGTGGATGGGATGACGCCAAGGCGCGTGATCCAACTACGGTCGGCGCGAACGCCCAGCATGGCGACCCCGCGCATCACTCCGTCTTCCGAAGCAACCAGGGAATGTTCCAAGTCCACGTCGTAGGCTTGCACATATTCGGCAAGTCTGGCGGCATTCATCGGCATGGGGATCATGTAATCCACACGGGTTTGGTTATAGATCGCGGTCAGTTCATCTATCGTAAACCGGCTGGCTGGGGTCAGTTCAATGGCAGGATTCGATAAGAAGTGCATTGTCAAAACCAGGAAGGTTTTACCCCTTTGTAAGATAGGCTTCTATCTGGGAAATGAAGTCCTTGATTCGAACGATGGGCTTTCCGATAAACCCGTTACAGCCGTAACTTTCAGCCATGTGCCGGGCGGTTTCCGGGGGCCAGGCTGTGAATGCAACGATCGGAAGGTTTTCAAATAAAGGGTTTTCCCGTAATTGTCCTGCCAGGGTCAAGCCGTCATAGTCTGGCAGACCAAGGTCGAGCAGCAGAAGATCGGGGTGATACTCCAAAGCAAATTGATAGCCCGTCTCCGCATTCATGGCGTGGATGACTTCATACCCATGCGAAGTCAGAATTTTTTGGGCAAGTTCCGCGTTATCGGGCACATCTTCGACGATCAGAATTTTGGTCATGAGTCACCTGCTGACAGAAACGGCACGAGCGGAAAAATCAAGGCTATGTTACCACCATAGAAAAACTTCATTGCAAGAAAACAGCCCCCACCATTCGGCGAGGGCTGATGCTAGTCTTATGCTTTCGGAACACCGATGAAGATCGTCCCATCGCGGACAGTTACCGGGTAGGCGGGTATGTCCACCACGGCGGGCATTTGAACTGCCTGCCCGGTGCGGACATCGAACTCTCCCCCATGCCGCGGGCAGACGACATTGAAGCCTTCGATCATTCCATCCCCCAACGGACCATCGTCGTGCGTGCAAACATCACCAATCGCAAAGAACTGCCCGGCGATGTTGAAAATTACAACAGGCTTATCGCCCAGGTCAACAAAGAGACGTTCGCCGTTGGGGAGTTCAGAGGCGGGCGCGATCTCTAAATATTCCACTTTTGTTTCATCGAGGGTTGTGTAGTTGAACATATTGTTGGTCTGCATGTAAACAGGTTAGTTCACATGCATCCTTGTCTCCTTGTGTATTCTCTTATTCCACCAGATCGTCCCCAGCCTCACCCAGTCCATACACCCCCGCCTTCAAGACCTTCAAAGAAAGCAAAGCACACTTCAAGCGGACGGGACCCAGGTCAATGCCAAGCATATCGAGGATATCCTGCTTATTGAGCTTCTTCACTTCCTCCAACGGCTTGCCGATGACGGTCTCCATCAAAAGGTCGGCGGAGGCTTGCGAGATGGCACAGCCATGACCGTCGAATAAAGCTTCTGTCACAACGCCATTGGCATCCACCCGCAAGTCGATTTGGATATGGTCACCACACAGCGGGTTATTATCCGCAAAAGAAATATCGTGCGGGTCCAGCTTTCCGCGATAGGAGGGATTCTTGTAGTGCTCGATGATTACTTCACGATAGAGGTCGTCCATTTTTCACTCCCGTCATTGCTTCGGGCTTCACCCTCACAATGGCGTATGGTTTTATCCAAACATTTCTTTTACTTTATACAATCCCTTCACCAACAAGTCCACTTCTTCTTTTGTGGAGTACAAATAGAAGGAAGCACGGCTGGTGGCAGGGATGCCGAATTTCTCATGCAAAGGCTGGGCGCAATGATGCCCCGCGCGAACAGCGACGCCGCCCTCATCCAAGATCTGCGCCACATCATGCGGATGAACACCTTCGAGCGTGAAGGCAGCCACGCCGCCCTTTTTGTCCGCAGAGGGACCGAACAACCTCACGCCGGGGATTTCTTCCAGCCGCTCGAGCGCATACTCAGTAATCTCATGCTCGTGGGCAGCGATATCTTTCATACCGACCTTGGTCAGGTAATCGACTGCTGCACCGAACCCGACCGCTTCTGCGATTGCAGGCGTGCCCGCTTCAAACTTGTGCGGAAGCGTATTCGGGCGGAAGGAACGCAGTTTCACTTCCTTAATCATATCGCCGCCGCCCAAGAACGGAGGCATGGCTTCGAGCAAAGCAGACTTGCCATATAAAACACCGATGCCAGTCGGTCCGCACATTTTGTGGGCAGAAAAAGCATAGAAATCTGCATCGAGGGCTTGCACGTCCACGCTGAGGTGTGGGACGGATTGAGCGCCGTCCACAAGTGTCATCGCGCCAGCTGCATGCGCCAGCTTGATGATCTCCGCCGCCGGGTTGATCGTGCCCAGGACGTTGGACATGTGCGTAAACGAGACCAGTTTCGGGGTCCGGTTGAGAAGCGCTTTGTAGGCATCCAAATCCAACAAGCCGTTTTCCGTCACGGGGATGAAATCCAGTTCGATGCCACGCTCCGCCTGAAGCATGTGCCACGGGACGAGGTTGCTGTGATGTTCCATCTCGGTCAGAATGACGAGATCGCCCGCCTTCAAATTTGCGCGCGCCCACGAGTAAGCAACCAGGTTGATAGACTCGGTGGTATTGCGCGTGTAAATCACTTCGCGCGGCGAAGCAGCGTTGATGAACTTCGCAATCCGCTCGCGCGCGCCTTCATACAAGGATGTCGCTTCTTCAGCCAGCGTATGCACGCCGCGATGGATGTTCGCATTCGAACGGCGATAGTAATCGTTCATGGCTTCGATCACCTGCACCGGCTTTTGTGAGGTGGCAGTGGAATCGAGATAAACAACGCGAGCGCCATTATGCGTCTCGCGTTCGAGAATTGGAAAATCTTTGCGGATTTCGTTTACGTTGAGTGTCATGGGAAAAATGAGCAAGCACACGTGCAAACAAACCGGATGACCCTATTTGTTTGCCTGTCCACTTGTGATCCTCTTAATAATCTGGAATAACATCCTTCTTCAGCACTGGCTTCTTGCCGCCAGTGGTCACCGGGCGGATGTGCTCGGAGTTCAGCGGGTACCAAAGGATGCGGTCCGGCACCATCCAGCCGTCGGTGAGGAAGACATTCGAGCGGAATTGCACCGCCACCATCTTGTTATCTACCTGCACCACAATGCCCTTGATCCAACCGCGCACGCGTTCGCGTCCCTTTTCGTGGTCGCAAAACACTTCAACGGTATCGCCCACCTCGAACGCATATTCGGCGCGCGGAGCCTTCATGAAATTGAACAGGTTGGGGTTGGCAGCGGCAAGCGAAGCCTTGCGCAACACAGATTTAACCGGCTGACGAATCTGGCTCGACAGGTTAATAGTACGAGTCACTTCAACGGGTTTTTCACCGGTAGATTTTTTTCGGACGGTCCCAACTGTAAACTTACCAACAGGTTTGACGTTTTTCACAGATGCTTTCGTTTTTGGCTTCAACTTTGAAACTGCCTTTCGGGCTGCACTGGCTTTCACCGCCCCTTTTTTGACCGCTGATTTAACCTTTGCCACCGCTTTCACCTTTGCCTTCGATTTGGTTTTTGACTTAATTGCCATGACTCACTTCCTGCGAACGAAATTGAGACGCCCTCCGCCTCATTCTTAAGGGGTGCCTGGTCATACGACCCGACCATTTTCCTACACTGACAGCTTACTCACGAAAACCTGACAGATCTACGAGACCTGTCAGGTTTGTAGCCCTATCTTGACAACTTAACCTGAATCGCCTGTTGGAAGCGTTCGCGCACACCTTCAAATGGGATGCGCTGCATGATGGGGTCGAAGAAACCTTCCACCACCAATTGCTCGGCTTCCTTCTGTGGAATACCGCGGGACTTGATATAAAAGAGGGGTTCCTGTTCAAGTTTACCAACGGTCGCGCCGTGTGTACAGCGCACATCGTCCGCCAGAATTTCGAGACCCGGGATCGAGTCCGCGCGCGCCTGCTCGTCGAGGACGAGATTGCGGTTGGCTTGATAACCGTCAGTTTTCTGCGCGCCAGGAGCTACGTAGATCATGCCCTGCCACACAGAGCGGCTCTTACCCTTCAACGCGCCTTTGAACAACAGGTCGCTGGTGCAGTGTGGAGCGAGGTGATTCTGCTGGGTGTCGTGGTCGAGGTGTTGGGTTCCATCGGTAAAGTAGAAACCAGACATACGTCCCTGAGCGCCCTCGCCAGCCAAGTCCAGATCAGAGAAGTTCTTGGTCAGGCGGGAACCGACCGCGCCAAATATCCAATCAAGGTTACCGCCACGGTCCACGCGGGCACGCTCGTGCGAGAAGTTCCACACGTGCTTACCCCACGATTGCAGCTCAACAAAGCGCAGGTTGGCATCCTTGCCGACATAAATCTCAACGATACCCGCATGCATGGCGTGACCGGTTTCATCCGGTGACGCCGCCTCGTGGACGTAGGTCACAGATGCGCCATCTTCCACATAGACGATGAGGTGTGAGAAATGAGCGAGGTCAGTGCCCGGTCCCCACAACACGGAATGAAGCGGCTGCTCCACTTGCACATTTTTCGGAACGTATAACAAAACTCCATTTTGCGCCAGGGCAGAAGCCAGCGCGGCGAACTTGCCATCATCCGGCTTGACGATCTGACCGATCAACTTCTTGAGCAGGTCGGAGTGATTCTTTTCAGCCGTGCGAAAGTCAGTGAAGACCACGCCTTTCTCGGCAAGCGATTCATCCAAATCCACTTTCGAGCCGCCGGGGAGCAGGGCAATCTGTCCGCCATGTTGTTCGCCGGTAAGCGGCTTGAGCAATTCTTCAGGGACGGCAGGTAAATCTTCGAACGCGCCCGCCTTGGGGAGTTTAAAATTCGAAGCGGGCAGCAAACGCAGGTCGGTGCGTCGCCAAGCCTCGTCTGTGTTGACGGGGAGGGAAAGCTTCTGGAAGGAATCCCAAGCCCCGGCGCGGAATGAAGCGAGTCCGTTTGCAGAAAGGACATCCGCCTGCGTGAAGATAAAATCCCTGGCAGCAGATTCACGTCGAGTTCGAGTAACAGATACTTTTGGTTTCTCTTGCATGTTAGCCAATCGATCCTTCCATTTGAAGTTGGATCAAGCGGTTCATTTCAACTGCGTATTCCATCGGCAGTTCCTTCACAAGTGGTTCGATGAAGCCGGAGACCACCATGGTGGTAGCTTCTTCTTCGCTGAGTCCGCGGGACATGAGGTAGAAGAGTTGTTCCTCGCCCACTTTGCTGACGGAGGCTTCATGACCAATAGTCACATCGTCTTCGTCGATCTCAATGGTGGGGTATGTATCGGAGCGAGATTTGGGGTCGAGCAAAAGCGCATCGCAAACCACGTTGGATTTGACACCTTTCGCGCCTTTGTAGACCTTGACCATACCGCGATAGGACGCGCGCCCGCCGCTCTTGCTGATGGACTTGGACACGATCTTGCTGGTGGTATTGGGTGCAAAATGCATCATCTTGGAACCAGCATCCTGAGTCTGACCGGGACCTGCGAATGCCATCGAAAGCATTTCGCCGTGCGCGCCGGGTTCCATCAAATAGCAGGACGGATATTTCATAGTGAGCTTCGAACCAAGGTTCGCATCCACCCACTCGTGGGAGGCATTTGCAAAGACCTGGGCACGCTGTGTCACGAGGTTGAACACGTTGGTTGACCAGTTTTGAATAGTGGAATAACGGGAACGCGCGCCTTTTTTGACGACGATCTCGATCACGCCGCTGTGGAATGAATTAGTG
>JACPVC010000049.1 GCA_016191955.1 Chloroflexota bacterium | reverse complement strand
GGGGTGCCTCTCGACATCCAGGTCAGACTTGGGATCAGGCTCTGGGCACCACTTGCTTGCGACCTTGGGGTTGGCTGCTACTTCCGGTTGTAGCACATTTTCATGCTCCAGGGTGAACCCCGTTCATGTTGACTTGGGTTATTTACTGACTTTCACCCGCATCACGAAGCGATTGACTCCCCCAAGACGATATTTGTAATCTTCATCGCCGCGCATGAAGTCAAACTCATGGCGGTTGTTCTCGCAGCACCACTGAATGGTATTGGCGAGCAGCACCCAGCCGGGGGAAAGCTCCATGTGCGAGCGGCTGACGCCGGAATTGTAGCCCCAGAGTTTTCCGTTGTAATCGAAGTTCAGGGATGCGGCGGTCTTGACGCCGTCAATTTCAAGGAAGCCGAGCCAGAGATAGCCGCCATCGTGCGCGGCTCGTAGAAAAGCAGTCATCTGCTCGCGCATGGAGGGATGCAAAAAGCCCGCTTTGTTGGGGTCCTGCACCATCAACTCGAAAAAGGTATTCAGTTCGGGTTCGATGTCTGCGGTTTGATCCACGATAATGAAGCGCACGTTCATATCCGATTCGGCGGCGCGGCGCATCTTGCGGCGGATTTCATGCCGCTGTTTCTTTTCGATGCGCGAGAGATATTCTTCGAAGTCGCCGTTCAAGGCGATGCGCGGGGTGGGACGATAGACTTCCTCAAGATGAGTCCAGCCGCGGGTTTTGGCTTCAGCTTTGAGCGCAGCGAGAGTCGCAGAGTCGTCGGGGAGGTTATACCAATCGAGGCTGGACCAGTTCCCGGCGAATTGAGAAGCGAGGTAATCCAACAGACCGGAAACGAATCGCGCATGGTCATCCTTGCGGACGATCACGTCCAGATAATCCGAAATTTCAATACTGCCATTCAGCAGCAGGGTAGGTTGGTTTTCATATTCCGCAATGAAAAGCGGGGCGATACCGATCAACGTATCCCCCTCGCGTGCGGTGACCAGAATCAGTTGGGCATTCTTCCATTCGCCGCCGCCGCGATGTTCCCACCACAGGCGTTGATATTCATGACGAAGAAAGGGCGTATCGCTGATGGACTCTTTGAGCAGTTCATTCCATTCGTGCGCCTGTATTTGAGAGAAATCGTTGAGAAGGGTATAGTCCATAGCCGTCGAATTTTACCAGTTATATAATACCCGCGGTCACAAATTGTGTTTTCCCGCTTATGAAAAAACGCAATTTGTGACCGCGCTGGGTATAATGAAGGCAACATAAGCGATTATCTTACATGCCACTCGACATCAATCTTTCAACTTTGTATCGCATTCTAGGTCAGGAACCCACCGACATGCCCGGCATATTGGCGTGTCAACCGCCAAAGACCGCCGCACGCGGACGCGAAACCGACCGCCTGATCGTTTATCTCGCCCTGACGGGCAACGCCACCGTTACCACAACCGAATATAAAAAATTCGCAGAAGATGTTGCAAATGTTTTTTATCAAACGCCGCGCGCCGTCACCAGCGCCTTGCGCGCCGCCGCCGATTCGCTGAACAAGGTTTTGCTCGAACGCAACATGAGCTCGAGCAACCGCGGTCAATACACGCTGGCATGGCTGACGCTCGCCGCCGTGCGCGAAACTCAATGCATCTTTTCGATCAACGGACCGATGCATGCCTACTGGTTCAGTGTGAATGGCTCGCGCCATTTCTTCGAGCCTTCGATCTCAGGCAAGGGCTTGGGGTCGAGCCAGACCATCAACATCCATTACGCACAGACCGACCTAGCTGCGAACGATATGCTGCTCTTTTGCGGGCGTCTTCCCAACGCATGGGCAACTCCGCTTGAAGATGTGCAGTCCACCTCGTTCGATGCCATGCGCCGCCGACTCACATCGCTTACTAATGAAGACCTCAATGCCATTCTGATCCAAACCACCGAAGGCGCAGGTGCGATCAACCTCCTGAAAGGGACATCTGCCCCGTCTAAAGTGGAAACGCCTGTTGTGGAAGAAAAACCGCAGGAAGAAACCCCCGCGCCTCCCATTCCAAGCCCGGACCTGCCAGCCATTAACGAACCTGAGCCAACGCCGGAAGCGGGTGCGCATGTCCTTCAACCTTCCGCGTATGCCATCCCGCCGCAGCACGAAGAAGCGCTTCCAATTTCCAGGTCAACATCCGATCCATTGGCGAGTCTTCCGCATCGCACCGTACCGCGTGATTTTCCCGCGTCCATTCCGAGAGCCAAGCCTGCATCTGCCGAGAATGTCATTGAAGAGAAAAAAGAAGATGCACTTCCTGCTCAAAATGTAACCGTCGAACAAACCGAAAAGATCGAAGCGCCGCAAAAAGTGGAAGAGCCTCCCGCGCCGCAAGAACCCTCGCCTCAAGCACGGCAGGCGGCGAAAACCATCGTCAACTTCATGCAGGGATTCCGTCACGGCAGCGCCTCACTTGGTGAACGATTCCGAAATTTTCTACCGCGCCTGCTCCCGGCTGAAAACCAGGAGACCGCTCCCGTATCTTCCACGGCATTCATGGGATTCCTGGCGGTGCTCATTCCGCTGATCGTGGTCACCGTCCTTGTTGTGGTCTATCTGCGCTATGGACGCAACGAGCAATACGAAGCCTATTACAGTCAGGCAATAGAAATGAAACAACAGGCGCTGGCGCTGACCAACCCCGTCGAACAGCGCATCGCCTGGGAGAATGTGCTCGGCAACGTGGAGCAGGCTGAAGAACACAATGTAACCAACGATACGATCAGCCTGCGCAAAGAAGCGGAAACGAGCCTCGATCAATTGCTGGGCATCACGCGCATGCAGTTCAACCCCGCCTTCAGCGCCAAACTCGGCATCGATGTGAGCCGTATGGCGGCAACCGAAAACGACCTATACCTGCTCAATGCCGCCAATGGAGAAGTGCTGCGCGCCATTCCATCCGGCAATGGCGGCTTTGAATTGGATACCACCTTTAACTGCAAACCCGGCGTCGGCAATACGGCGGGAGCGTTGGTCGACATCCTTGCCCTGCCCATTACCAACATTTACGGCGCAACCGTGCTCGGCATCGACGCCGTCGGCAACCTCTTGTACTGCAAGCCCGGCGAAACTCCGCAGACCGGTCTTTTGCCCGCACCCGATACCAACTGGGGACGCGTCACTAGTTTCATTTTGGATGCCGGGAATCTGTATGTACTCGACGCGCCCTCGCGCGCGGTTTGGGTCTATACCGGCAAAGAGGCGGCGTTCGTAGACCGTCCTTACTTCTTCTTCGGTCAGCAGACCCCCACACAGGATGTGATCGATTTCCTCGTCATAGGGGATGAGATGTATCTCCTGCATTCGGATGGACGCATCTCGAACTGCAACTACAGTCGCGTCGATACGAGCGCCTCCAAATGTCAGGACCCGATCACCAAGATCAACAACTTCCCAGCGTATGCAGATATGGACCTATTCGCCACGGCGCATTTCACTCAAATCCTGTTCGCCGCGCCGCCCGACCCCTCGCTTCTTTTATTAGATTCGGATGGTCAACGCATCATGCGTTTCGCGCCGCGCACACTCGAGTTGCAGAACCAAATCCAACCGACGACGGGAAACGGAAATCCCGTCCAGCGCGGACCCGTCGGCGCC
>JACPVC010000161.1 GCA_016191955.1 Chloroflexota bacterium | reverse complement strand
TCTGCCAGAGTTCATCCAGCGACGCGAGCAAATCAGCTTCGTTCAACTCGGCGATGTGGGCGAGCAATGCGGCGGAGAAGTTTCGTCCGATCACGGCGGCGGCTTCGGCGGCGTTGCGCGATAAAACCGTCAGCGTGGCTAAACGCTCTTTGAGGGCAACCAGCAATCGGTCGGGCAAAGAGGCGGGCGAAGCGTTATCCACATGCAGACCCGAACGAGTCAACTCCACGATAAAAAGCGGAAGCCCTTCGGTCTGTCCTTGAAGCGTCGCGGCAATGTCACGCGTGATTTTGTTTTGTAGAATTTGCCCGGCAAGCAAAGCCGTTTCATCTTCGGTGAATCGTTGTAAATTAATTTCGGCGTATTGCTCGTCCTGCCGCAATGAGTCGATCAACTCTTCACTGACGGGTTCCTCGCTGCGCGCGGTGGCAAGCAGCATGAAACGCGCCTGCGAATCAAAACGAAAAAGAAAACGCAGCCATTCGAGTGTTTTGCGATCTGCCCATTGAATGTCGTCGAGAAACAAAAGCAGCGGCTGTGAACCAAGTGCGGCGCGCGCAAGCCCTTCGTGAAAGCGCTGTTGCTGCCAGTCTTCGCTGAGCGCGCCCGGCGTGGGAAGTTTTTTGTTTTGCAACTCAGGCAGCAAACGCGAGACTTCGGTCTTCCAAATATCGGGCAGGTGATTGACCGAAAGCGAACGCAGCCAAAGCGTAACCGCGCCATACGCAAGCTCGCCTTCGGCAGGGTACGCGCGCGCGAACGCCGTGAAAAATCCCTGACGCTGAATCCACGTGACCAGCTCATCGGCAAGACGAGTCTTGCCGATGCCCGACTCGCCGCGAATGAGAATCATGCGCGGTTGATTCTTTTGGATGAAGTTCCACGCCTCTTTTAACTGCGCCCATTCCTGTTTGCGCCCCACCAGCTTTATCTCCGCTGATGCCTTTTCCTGCTCCACCCTCGCGGACGGTGTTTCCGCCGAACGCACCAACTGCTCGTACAGCGTTTTGATCTCAACGGACGGCTGCATGTCCAACTCGCGGCGCATGACCGTGACACAGGCATGATACGCCTGCAACGCGCCCGCGCGGTCATCGTTGAGCGCGTGCAATCGCATAGCAAGTTGATACGCGGATTCATTCAGCGGCTCACTGCGAATAAGTCGATTCGTAATTTCGATGGCTTCTTCATATTGGCGCGAGTCTTCAAGCAGTTTCGCCAGTTGACTGAGCGCGGTCAGATAGGCTTGATGAATTTCCTCGCGCTGCGATAAGACCCAGTCTTCGTAGTAGCCGGATAGAAGCTCGCCCCGATAGGCATTAACCGCTTCTTTGAGGTGAGTTGTCCGCGTAGGGTCGTCTTTTGCATTTTTTGCCTTTGACAAAGCAGACTTGAAATGCGTTACATCCAACTTGATGTTGGCATCTGCTTTCCATTGAATCGTCTGCCCTTCGATTTCAAGGAAGGAATCAATTTCAGGGAATGCTTTTCGTAGGTGATGAAAAAGGTTGCGTAAATTCGTGCGCGCCTGTTCTTCGGTAGTATCCGCCCAGAAGGTGAAAGCAAGCTGCTTGCGCGGGATGGGTTTGTCTGCGTGGAGGAGCAAATAAGAGAGCAGGAGAATGAGTCGTTCCGCGCGAAGCGACTTGACCTCCTGTTCGTTGTATGTCAAGTTAAAACCACCCAGTAATTGAATGTTCAATCCTGGCATCTGCTCTGCTCCTCCGATAAATTGTTTGCAAGGGCAACATATTGCAGATCAACAAATTAAACCAACAAACCATTTTTAACGCGAATTTACCCTTCGGGTACTATGTCGCGAATGAGGCGAATTCCGCTAAAAAAATTCGCGTTCTTCGCCCTTTTAGCGTAGTTCGCGTTAAGGGGTTATTGTCAGAATAATTTGGAAAAGTACAAAATGTTGCCGTACTGGTAAATCTTTTCCGATTATATTTGGTTTTGTTCCGCCTTGTGGTGATTATTCGCGCTGGTGTAGTTTTCTTTTTCAATAGGGATATCTTCATGCCTTGCCCGCCCGACGATGAACCGTCGGGCTATTCTTACGAACCCCGCTAAAGCGGGATTGTCAGTGTAGACAAGTGACAGATAACTTACTTTTTCGGGAACCAGGGAAAGAAGGAGTTTGTGCGGGCGATGTATTCCTCATAGCCAGGCTTGCTATCTTTGAGTGTTCTTTCGATCATGGCTACCCCAGAGATTTTCATGAGCAGGAGGGTCATGAGGATGGGACTGAACACCGTCTACCACGCGCCGTTGGTGAAAGCGACGAGATAGAAAGCCCACCACTGCGCCGCGTCGCCGAAGTAGTTGGGGTGACGGGTGAGACTCCATAAACCGGTTGTGAGCAGTTTGCCTTTGTTGGCAGGGTCTTTTTTGAAATGCACTAGTTGCCAGTCACCACCTGCTTCAAAGATGAAGCCAACCAGCCAGAGCGCGGCGGCGGTGTAGTCGGTGCATTCGCATTTGAACGGCGAAGGCGTTGACGTTTGAGCAGCGATGAGCGGTACTGCCACAACCCACATAATGATGCCTTGCAGGAGGAAGACTTTGAAGAAACTACGCCACCACCAGGCGGACCCGGCTTCTGCCCGCCAGGCAGCGTAACGAAAGTCTTCAGGTTGACCGTGATTGCGGGAGAAGATGTAAAAGGAGAGGCGCAAGCCCCAGATCGTAACAATCGCACCGAGCAAAATTATCCGCGCGGTTAATTCGGTGGAATTGATCCACACCGCCACCCAATAGGAGATGACGAAGCCGGTTCGCCAGAAGATATCCACGATGCTTGAATTTTTGATCGCCAGGCTGAACAGCCAGAGCAGAATCATCAGGACGACGAGGACGATACCAATAGTAAGCCAGAGGGAAAGGAAGGGCATGGGTCAGTTTCTTTGTGGGTGATTGTACTGTTTTTTTGGAAAAGGGCATCCATGGTCTATCGTCCACCGTCTTTTTGATATACTTGCCCTTGTGAAGAAATTCGCGATTTTGTTTTGCTTCATTCTTATCAGTTGTT
>JACPVC010000152.1 GCA_016191955.1 Chloroflexota bacterium | reverse complement strand
GAGGACTTCGACCGCTCACGCCAGCGGGTGTTGAGGCGCGATGGAAAAAAGACAGCCAACTACGAACATCCGCAGGGTTACTATCCACTGCGCCAAGCCATCTGCGCGGACCTCATCAAGCAGGGCATTCAAGCGGACCCGGATGACATCCTCATCACGAATGGCGTGTTGGAAGGAGTCTCGCTCGTCAGTCGCGCGATGGCTGCTCCCGGCGATACGGTCTTGACCGAATTGCCGCAGTACTTTGGCAACTGGACAAATTTTTCGTATCTCGGTCTGAATGTGCGCGGCTTCGACCTGCTCGAAAGCGGACCCGATTGGGCGTCGCTCGAAGCACAGCTTCAAGATGAAAATGACCGACCTAGATTCGCCTTCGTCACTGCCGATCATCAAAACCCGCTCGGCACCTGCTGGACGATGCCCGCCCGGCATGAATTTTTAAAGATGATGAACAAGTACGATGTGCCCGTCGTAGAAGATGCGACTTATCGCGACCTGACCTACGATGGGATGCCGCACACTCCGCTTCGTGCCCTCGACCCGGATGTGATCTATGTTGGGACGTTCTCTCATTCGCTGATGCCCGGTCTCCGTATCGGATTCGTGCTCTGCCGCGGACGTTTACGTGACCACATCGAACGCCTCAAAGCCATCTCCAGCGGACCCGTCGAAACGCTCAACCAACGCGCATTGGCAGATTTTCTTTCCACGGGCGAATATGAACGTCACCTCGAACGCATTATCCCGGTCTATCGTTCGCGGCGCGACGCATTACTGAACACCATGCAAACCTACTTCCCCGCCGACTTGCGTTGGACACATCCTAGTGGCGGCTTCTTCGTGTGGATCTGGCTGCCCGAGCGCATCTCGGCGATTGACTTGTTCTATCGAACGTTGAAAAAAGGAATCAGCATCGCCCCCGCGAATATTTTTTATCCCGGTCCCTGCCCGCAAAATGCTTTTCGGCTTGCGTTTTCTCATTATCCAGAGGATGTGTTGACTAGGGCGGTGATGGAGATTGGGAGGTTGTTAGAGTAAGAAAAATCCTCAGAACCTTCCTCTGAGGATTTTTCTTTTGTTCACTTTATTAAGGTTGCCCAATAGAACTCAGACTCACAGCCAAGTGATTTTAGGCTTTGTTCCTATTGGACTACACATTATTATTCTGCTTAAATAACTCACCTTACGCACCCAACGTGTCACCCTGAGCGGTAGCGAAGGGTCTCTGAGACAATCGTAGAGGTTCTTCGCTCCGCTCAGAACGACACTGCGTAAGGTGAGTAAATAACTAATGATCTTTATTACACCGTAAAGAAAGTAATTGCATAATTTCACAAGGCGAAAACTTCAAAGAACTTCGTTTACGATGTATTTATTCAGAAAGTGAGGACACTGAGAATATCTCATAAGATGCCGGAGCGTTTTTGAGATTACTAAAATCAAGGGTAAAAGGTGAATCGCTGCCGGGCGCAATCTGATCTAATGTCGCAAATGTCCATCCAGCATCAATTACTTGACCTTGTTCGTCGTACGCTATAGCGGAAATATAAACGAGTGATGCCGTTTTATCACCTGTATTTTTTACGACACCAGTTAGGTTATATCCTCCAAAATCACCTGGTTTCCCTGAAACATTATCAATTTGCAATTTTATATATGGAGCAAACAAGGCGTTTTCTGAATAAGATTCTCCTTGAATTTGTATTTTTACTTCCGACCATTCACTAGGAGCATTGAATATTAATATTTTGTATGGGAACTTCCCATTTGCCCCTACATATAACAATGTTTCTGACCCAGTACCAATCACACTACCATTGTCATCAATAAGGGATATTACAACCTGTACATTTTGAGCAGAGGCTTCTCCGGTGTTCAATACTTCACCAACAAACCACAAGGAATCAATTGAATCTCTGTAATTTGTATAGTTTCCTGCCTCTAGGTTTATTTGAGATTTTGGAGTAGGGGATGCGCTTAATACAGGCGCAGTTGTCGAAATTACTTCTGTAGTTACCCTAGGGGTGAGCGCACTACATGCAAGACCAGCTAATGCAGTGACTGCAAAAGCAATTAGTGGAAGTGAGATTGTTTTTTTCATTTCATCCTCCTATTACTTTAGTTTTTGTTTTCGATAATCGACATTATACAAGTTTATCTCAAACCGCCACAAACTCCACCGTCGCATCCCGTGAGGGACTGCGTGAGACTGCGTAACGATTCGCTTATTTACTCCTCGCGCGACGGCGGCGGCTGATTAGGAAGACGGCGACACAGAATAGGATCAACCCCAACATAAAACCCAAATTGTACATATTACCGTCGTTATGGACTTCGTACATCTGCACCTGCGGGTTGAAGAACGAGATCGCCAACGTGACCGGCGCGATAAATCCGTGCCAAATACCCATCAAAATGCCAGCCACATTGCCCAACTCGTTCGGCGTATCCTCCTCTGGATTCGGTCCTGGCGCGTTGATGCGAATCGTCACTCCTGGCACGGTAACTTCAGAATTAGGGACCGTATCTTCTGGAACGGGCGTATTCACTTGAATCGGAGAACTAGGGCTGCACCCCACAATAATCAGGGCGAACAATACTAAAGATAAAGTTTTCTGCATTAGACATCTCCTTGTAGCTCTAAGATTTTAGAGTCCGAATTTCTTATCCTCGTGCTCTTCCAAGTTCGTCAACAACAGATCCAGCGCCCCCACTGAGATCTGTAACTCGCGCAGAGAAATTCCCAGCGAGACGATCATCAAGATCAGCGCAATCCCAAAACTCCACACGCCGCCGTCCAACCATCCGGCGAACAACGCGAACATGCTCACCACACACATCAACAGGCTCAGCACCCCAACGATCTGCATATTCCGAATCAGATAGACGCGATAACGCAGGTTGTCGATCTGAGCCAGAAGATTATCATCCCGGCTTTCATGGTAACGGTCGTTCAGGTTGCGGATGATGGTGGCAAGTGTCAGAAACCGATTGGTATACGCCAGCATCAACAGCGACACCGTTGGGAACAACAAAGCGGGTGTAGTTAAAGACATTTCTTCCATGGGCAAAAGAAAAAGGCGGCGCGTGCCGCCAAATCCATTATAGGCTGATCGTCACCTTGTTCGGGCGCACCAACAGCATCGGCACGGTCACCTTCAATTGCGGCAGATGCGGGTTGGTGATCTCCGCCTCGTACAAAGACATCCAACTGGCATTCATCACATCCAAGCTGGCAGCGAAATCAGCCGAAGTTGAAACGCGCAGCTTCGCCGTCAACTCAAAGGAACCTGCCAGTAGATGCACAGGTTCCATCTTGCGATTCGATTCCGAGGCATCATAATCCAGCGGGTCATGCGCAGGCGGCGCAAGATGAAAACCGATGATCTCCGGCGTTGGGATGAATGCTTCATTCTTTGTGAAGTTCTTGGGCGGCGAGCCTGCGAGTTGGATCATTTGAACATTATTAAGATGGAGGAAATTCGGCACCCCTTGCGTACGTAGCCAGATGCTCACGCGCATATTTTCCCGCAGGATCAAGTCGCCGCGAATCAACATCGATTCGGTATAGACGAAGACAGTGGATGCTTTCTCATCGGGCAGCAATGTTCTCATAACAACTCCTGTTTAAATTATACATCACCCTTCCTGTTGACTCCGGACTCGTTTATACTCCGCACACTTTACTATGGCACAAGACAAACATTGGAACATCTCGCCTCGCATCTCGCCCGAAGCTGATTCAGCCTTATCAGCCTTTCCTCCGCTGTTGCGGCAGGTGCTCTTCAATCGCGGTTTCGCCGACGACCCCAGCGCGCGCGCCTACCTGCGCGGCGAACCGAACATCAACACCGACCCCTTCCAAATGACGGATATGCGCGCAGCAATCGACCGTATCCGTTACGCGATTTCGAACCATGAACCCATCGCCATTTACGGCGACTACGATGTGGACGGAGTCACTGCCACCGCCCTGCTCGTTGAAACATTGAAAAGACTCGGCGCGGATGTGCGCGGCTACATCCCCAACCGCTTCGACGAAGGGTACGGTCTCAACAACAACGCGCTGGATGAATTGAAAGCGGATGGAGTCAAACTGGTCATCACCGTAGATTGCGGCATCCGCTCGCCCGCCGAAGCGCTTCATGCGCGGAGCGTGGGCTTGGACCTCATTATCAGCGACCACCACCACCCCGACGATGAAAACCTCCCCTCCGCCCTCGCCGTTATCAACCCCAAACGCCACGGCGACCTCTACCCCGATAAAGACTTGGCTGGCGTAGGGATTGCTTACAAGATCGCCGAAGCTCTTTCAAGTAATGAGAGACAAGAAACGAGTAACGAGAAATATGACTCGTCACTCGCAACTCTTAACTCGCTACTTGATTTAGTCGCCCTCGGAACTGTCGCTGACCTTGCTCCGCTTGTCGGCGAAAATCGGGTCCTCGTCAAAAAGGGACTGCGCCAAATGCATCAAACCACACGCCAGGGATTGTTCTCACTGGCGGCAGTATCTGACGTCGCCATGCCCAAGGTCAATGCTGGGCACATCGGCTTTATGCTCGGTCCGCGCTTGAACGCGGCAGGACGATTAAAAGAAGCCCTGGCAGCTTTCGAGTTGTTGACTACGAACGATGTCTTCAAGGCTGGCGAACTCGCCCAGCAATTGGATATGCAGAACCGCGAACGTCAACGTATTACGCGCGATATGCAAGCCCGCGCCGAAGAAATGGTCATCAGCGAAGACCCGAATGCATATCTCTTCTTTGCCGCCCATGAAGACTTCAACTCCGGCGTGGTGGGGCTCGCCGCCTCACGCCTCACTGAAAAATATTACCGCCCTGCCATTGTCGCCTCCAAAGGCGAAGATGAAACACGCGGTTCGTGTCGCTCCATTCCTGAATTCCACATCACCGATGCGCTCGACCAATGTGCAGACTTGCTCGTCCGCCACGGCGGTCATGCCGCAGCGGCGGGGTTTACGGTTAAGAATGAGAACGTTGATGCGCTCGTCGCACGCTTAAAAGCCATCGCCGAGGAAAAACTATCGGGAACAGAACTCAAGCCCACCGTTACGGCAGATGCGGAAGTGTCCCTCTCCGAGATGCGCCCCGAAGTGTACGAGAAAGGCTTGAAGTATCTCGAACCGACCGGGTATGGAAATCGCGAAGCATCGTTTGTGGCACGCAATGTCAAAGTTAAGAACTCTCGCATTGTGGGGTCAGACGGCAAGCACTTGAAGATATCGCTTGAAGACGAAAAAGGCATCGTCCACGACGCCATCGGGTTCAGGCTCGGCGACTGGCATAAATCGATGCCCGCGCGCGTGGATGTGTTGTTCACCTACGAGCCAAACGAATACAACGGGCGTGTGACCTACCAGTTGAATTTGAAAGATTTGAAAGCAACAAACGGACGCTAAACGAAGAGACAGCCACTTGGCTGTCTCTTCGTTTAGTTATTTCTGCACTGGCAGTTTTGCGCGCCGCCAGGCGAGCATTCCGCCTTGCACATTGAGCACGTTGAAGCCTTCTTTCGCCAGCATCTTCGATGCGCTCGTGCTGCGATTGCCGCTCGCACAAACGCAGACGATCTCACGCCCTTTCGGCAAGTCCTTCATCTTACTATGCAATTCATTGAGCGGAATCAACTTTGCGCCGCTGATGTGACCAGTGTGAAATTCCTCCGGCTGGCGCACATCCACCACGAGTGGATGTTTTCCGAACTTTAGTTTTTCGCTCAACTCCGTCGCGCTAATGCTCGGCACCGACGGACCAAAAAGACTGGATAGAAATCCCATACAACACTGCCCTCCGTGGCATAAATATTATTCTGTCATTGCGAGGGCGACACTTGCGCCGTACGCCAGTGCGGTGTGCTTTTTCGCCCGAAGCAATCTCATGAATATGCTTGGAGATTGCTTCGTCGGGCTGTCGCCCTCCTCGCAATGACGGAATTTACTTCCTATTCAACTCATCCGCCCGTTCGGGGATCGTGAAATTATTGATGGTGGTTCGGTCTACCAACCCGGGCAGGAAACGATTCATAAAGACAGTGACGCTCCAAAGCCAGGGAATAACCCACATCCGGCGCGGATGGCGCACCAGTTTTACCACAGCTTTACCAACTTGTTCAGCCGTCAACAGCATGAATTTCGGCGTGGAGGCATTGGTCTTTCTTTTAATACCCGCATGCTGAGTGAACTCAGTCACCACCCCACCCGGATACACAAGCGACACATCGATCCCCCATGGTTTGACTTCGCGCCGTAAGGCTTCGGAGAATCCATGCACGGCGTGTTTGGAAGCCGCATAGATCGTGTAGGTCGGTGTTGCAACCAAGCCCGCCATCGAACACATATTGATGACGCTTCCGCTTCTTTGCCGGATCATCACTGGCAAGACCTGGCGCGTGGTTTGAATGACTCCCATCACGTTGACATCGATCTGCGCTTGAATATCTTTGACAGGGTCGAGATTCTCCAGCCAATCTAATCGACCAAAGCCGGCGTTATTCACCAACACATCGATGCGCCCGAAAATCTCAAGAGTTTGTGAGACAAGCTTTTGAATATCTTCAAGTTTGGAGAGGTCGGCTTGTACCACATAGGCTTGGGCGCTGGTGCTCATGGCATCGATCTCTTGCGCGAGCGTTTGCAATTTATCCACACGTCGAGCGGCGAGCACCACCTTTGCGCCTTCACGCCCAAACTCACGGGCAGTGGCTTCTCCGATCCCCGATGAAGCGCCAGTCACGATCACGACTTTACCTTTAATGTCCATTGTTTTCTCCTTTTTCACAAAGAGGGTGCGTCGCACCCGCCTAAACAAGACAATTCAACTCATCAAGTGCGACGCACTCGGTTGGTTACGGACCCCAGCGGGGTTGGTAATCACAATAGTCATTATCTGTTAACCGACGTACATCCGTGCCGTCTATTCGCATAATGTAAATCTCGCAGCCGTGGTCGTCGCCGTAGTTATCATAATATGATGTGAACGCCACCCACTGCCCATCGGGCGAGATGGACGGTCCTTGCGAGTTGCCGCCAGTCGGAGTCAACATGCGGGCATTCGAGCCGTCTGCATTCATGACATAGACATCGCGCTTCCACGACTCGCCGGAATAGGTGACGATGAACTGCCCGTTCGGTGACCAATCGCTTCTTCCCCGTATCGCGGTCAGGTCGCTGATCTTTAGCAGTTCACTCCCGTCAGGCTTGATCCTATATAACTGTACACCACCTTGCATGTCAGATGCAAACAAAATGTATGCTCCATCCGGTGACCAAGTTGGGTCCCAGCCGGAGGCATTCGGTATCGGATGGGGATTGGTCCCATCGCGATTCATCAGCCAAATCTGATTTGAGTTTGCCGTGGAAAGTTTGAAGGCGATGGTCGAACCATCCGGGGAGATTTCTGGTCCGTTGATGTTGCCGAGGCGGTCGGTCAGTTGGCTGACGTTTCCGCTGGCGATGTCCATTTCGTAGATCTCGTAAATGTTGGGCTCACGAAAGGAGGCATGCACCACACTGTTCCCATCTGGAGAAAGAGACGGGTAATAATGCTGGCGGTTGTCATCGGTAGTTAAGCGTCGAAAACCGGAGCCGTCGGCGTTGATGATGCAAATTTGATTGCTCGCCTGTACTTTGAATATCTGGCAGACATAAACGATCTTGCCGGTCGGTTCGCTGGTGGATGATATTGGGCTATTGGGTTGGGGAGTAGAGTCCGATGAGAGCGGAGTGATGGCTGCTAGAGTGGCAAGCAGGTCTGGGGTCGGGGTCGAGGCGGAAGGGACATTGCAGGCAAGCGTCCATGCCAATGCAATTATCAACAACCAGGCAGGGCGAGTCCGCTTAATCCTCTTCAAGATAGAACTCCTCGCCCGATAGGATTTTTGCTCCCACGCTTCGGCATTGCGGGCAGGCGGTTTCTTTTTGCTGGGGGCGATAGATGAGGAAGCACCACATACACTGCTGTTCGGCAGGGATGATGCGAACGTTCAATTTTGTTTTGGCTAGGGGTGTTCGTTTTGTAAGTTCAGCCCATTCGGTTTGCAACTGCGCTTCATTATGGAGCAACTCGCCCACGGCAAGTTGAATGGATTCGCGCGGCGATTCTTGCGCAAGAAGTTGTTGAACGATGGATGAAAGGCGCGAATTTTTCATACCGATAAAAGTGCTTCAGGTTGGTCTATAAGTCGCAAAGCCCCCTTAATGGGGGTGAATGTCCAAACTGCTTCAAACAAAAAAAGCTTCAGGCTGGTCTATAAGCCGCATTCTGTCCATGACGCAATGCGCCATTGGGCAGTCATCTCTCTGGGCGGTGCGTCACCGCGCCGCTCGATGCAGCCTACCCGGGACTGACTCATCCCACAAGAGGGATGGGCGCGTATGGAGGCGAGCAGCCTCCCATCGTCCACAGACGAAATCGTCCCTGCTTGGCCTTGCTCCCGGCGGGGGTTACCTGGCCACACACATTACTGTGCGCGCCGGTGGTCTCTTACACCACCTTTTCACCATCACCCCGCGAAACGCGGGGCTGTTTGTTTCTGTGGCCCTTTTCCGGCAGGTTCACGCCTTTCGGCGATCTTCCCGTCAACGAATGACGGACTTCCCCGCCCCGGGTGCTATCCGACGCCGTGCTCTATAGGAGTGCGGACTTTCCTCGATCCCGTCAACGCAGGACCGCGACTGCCCGACCAACCTGAAGCATTTTCATGATACCCGCGGAAGGAGGGAGAGTCAACCATAAGGGAAGCAATTTATACTTTATTTTCGATTTTCTTTTACAACTTTGCAAAAGTCACGGAGATTCAACGCGCAAAGGTGGACATTTCTGGAAAAGACATTAAAATTGACAAGTCGTACATTTCAGCATTTCCCAGAGGAATCCCCTTGAGCAACATACCCGGAAAATTTGTCATCGGTCTGACTGGAAACATCGCCACCGGCAAGAGCGTGGTGCGCCGCATGTTGGAACACTTGGGCGCGTACACCATCGACGCCGACGCGTTAACCCATCGCGCGTACGCCAAGGGTGCGCCCGGCTACCAGCAGGTGATCGATAAATTCGGGAAGTGGCTGCTCAACCGCGAAGGCGAGATCGACCGCCAAAAACTCGGTAACCTGGTCTTCAGCGATGCGGAAGCCATGAGCCAGTTGGAAGAGATCGTCCACCCGTTGGTGCGGCAGGCAACAGAGATGCTCATCAAACGCGCCACCCAGCCTGTGATCGTCATCGAAGCGATCAAACTCCTCGAAGGCGATTTGCGCAAGACATGCGATTCGATCTGGGTTGCGAACGCGCCGGAAGTCATCCAGGTGGAACGGCTGATGCGCAAGCGCGGCTTCACTCGTGACCAGGCACAGGAACGCATCCGCGCACAGTCGGCACAGAGCGCAAAAGTGAATATGGCAAACATGGTCATCACGAACACGGGTTCGTATGATGAACTATGGAAGCAGGTCAACGAAGCGTGGAAGGAAATCATCCCCGGCGCAAAGGATGCTCTGCCGGATACGCTCACCATCAAAAAGCCCACCGGCGAACTTTCAGCCCAGCGCGGCAAACCAAAACATGCATCCTCCATCGCAGAGCTGGTGACTCGCTTGAGCAAAGGCAAGCGCAAGATGAACGTGGGCGAAGTCATGGAAAGCTTTGGCGATAAAGCCTACATGCTCCTGCAAATGGACGGTCAGGTAGTCGGTGTGGCGGGCTGGCAGGTGGAGAACCTTGTCACGCGCACGACCGATATTTTCCTCGAAGACAACATCGATGTCTCCAAGGCGCTCGAGACTCTCGTCAAGGGCGTGGAAAGCGCATCGGGCGAATTGCAAAGCGAAGCCTCATTGATCTTCGCCATGGATAACCTCGCCGCTCAGGATGCCATCTGGCAAAAACTTGGATACGAAAAACGCACGCCTGAAACCCTCGGTGTGCAGGCATGGCAGGAAGCCGCCGAAGAAGCGTCACCGGCTGGCAGCATGCTTTACTTTAAACAATTAAGGCAGGACCGCGTTCTCCGTCCGATCTAGGCTGGACCCAATCAAGGTGGATTTGGGGCACATCCATAACTGACAGCCGTGACGGAGAATCCGTCCCAATTACACGTGACTGAATTTCTGAACAACCTCTTCTTTATCTTTCAACGTGTCAGCTGGCTGAGCGTGCTGGACATCATGCTCGTCACGCTGATTTTCTTTGTGCTGCTATATTCCCTGCGGGATACGCAAGCCATGGCATTGTTGCGCGGCATGATTATGCTGATCGTGGCGATCACGTTGATAACAAGCCTGGTTGAACTGCCTGCCTTCTCCTGGTTCGCAAGGAACGCCCTTCCAGCGATGTTACTTGCCCTGCCGGTGATCTTCGCGCCAGAGATTCGCCGCACGTTGGAACGCATCGGTCGTGCCGGGACCTTTTTGCCTGTCACGTCGAAACCAGCCGATTCCGCCCTCGAAGAGACCATCCGCGCAGTGGTGGGAGCCGCGGCAAGACTCTCGGCGCGCAAGCATGGCGCATTGATCGTCATGCAGCGGCTGGATCATCTCGATGATTACACTCAGACCGGTGTGCAATTGAATGCAAAAGTCACACCGGAATTATTGCTGCAAGTTTTTTATCCCAACACTCCCCTGCACGATGGCGGCGTCATTATCGTGGATTCGCAAGTTGCCGCCGCATCTTGTGTGTTACCCTTATCGGCAAGCGGAATTTTGAACCGCACCCCCGAACGCCAGATGGGCTTACGTCACCGCGCCTCGCTCGGTATCTCGGAAGTAAGCGATGCGATTGCCATTGTGGTCTCTGAGGAAACCGGCGCCATCTCCATCGCGCATTCCGGTAGGATGCTGCGCCGCCTCGACCCCGAACGGCTTGAGAATATTTTGACGGCGTTCTTCCGCCCAAGCGGCGCGGAACAGAGAGCCGGGTTTATCGGCAGGTTATTTTCCGGCAGGATTCGCCGGAAGGAAGAAAAGTAGAAAATTAAAATGATTCGCTGGATCGTCGAGAATTACCGCACATTCTTTTGGGCATTGGCGCTGGCTGTCGCCGTGTGGATCTCTTCGGTCACCTCCGCCGACCCCGACCAGACCCGCACCCTGGATGCTCCTGTGCCTGTGCAGGTCATCGGTCAACCTTCGAACCTGGTCTTCAGCGAGTCCATCCCAGAAGAAGTGGCAGTGACCTTGCGCGCGCCAAGCTCAGTTTGGGCGTTGATCGAAGATGACCCAAGCATCGTCAGCGCCATTTTGGATATATCCGGCTTGAGTTCGGGCGAGCATTCTCTCGACTTGCAAATTCAGGTCGCCGCTCGCCCGGTTCAGATCGTTTCCATTTCACCAAAGACGTTCACCTTCGCCCTCGAACCGCTTATTACAAAGTCTATGGATGTGGATCTTCGCGTTGCAGGCGAGTCCGCCGTTGGTTATCAGGTAGGAGATGTCAGCCTCGACCCGGTGACCGTTATCGTGTCTGGCGCCCAGTCGCAGGTCGAGAAAGTGATCCGCACGCGGGTATCCATCGACTTGAACCGCATCCGGGAAAACTTTGACCAATCCGTCAAAGTAGAAGTGCTTGATGAGCGCGGTCAGGTGGTGAACGGCGTGACGGTATCTCCCGAAACCGTACATGTTGTTCTGCCGGTGATTCAGCAGGGCGGGTATCGCGATGTGGCAGTGAAGGTCACAACGCTCGGACGTGTGGCAAGCGGATACCGTCTCACCGATATATCAGTCTCACCGCCCGTAGTCACAATCTATTCCACCGACCCGGAGATCGTCAACAGCCTGCCCGGTGTGCTGGAGACTCAGCCATTAGATTTGCAAAACGCACAGGACGATATCACCACGCGCCTGAAACTTAGCCTGCCCGCAGGCATCTCCGTCATTGGCGAACAGACGGTGCTGGTGCAGGCGGGCGTCTCACCGATAGAAAGCAGCGTCACAATATCCAGCGAACGCATCGAGATCGTCGGTTTGGATAAGGACTTGAATGTACATATCTCGCCATCCAACGTCGACATCATCCTTTCCGGCCCGCTGCCATTGTTGGAAAAACTCACGCGCCAATCCGTCCGCGTTACAGTAGACTTGAGCGGGCTTACTGCGGGCAAGTATCAACTAACACCGAATGTGGAAGTGCTTGTCGCAAACGTCGTCGTGGAGTCGATCCTGCCGAATACCATCGAAGTGGCGCTGACCCCGCTCGACGCGGTAACGCCCACACCCACGCCAACCCCCAAACCATAAAGTAAAATAAACCCATGAAACCTATTGTTGCACTTGTAGGCCGACCGAACGTCGGTAAATCCACGCTGTTCAACCGCCTTGTTGGCGAACGGATGGCAATTGTTGACGACACCCCTGGCACAACCCGGGACCGACTCTTCGGCGATGCGGAGTGGAACGCTCGCGCTTTTACTGTCGTTGACACAGGCGGCATCGACCCGACTCACGGCGGTCGGACTCCGCTCTCGACTGGTTCCGTTGATTTTATCGGGGACATACGCCGACAGGCTCAAGCTGCCATTCAAGAAGCCGACGCCATCCTTTTTGTTGTCGATGTCGAGACGGGTGTCACCGAACCCGACCGCGAAGTGGCGGATATTTTGCGCCGCATGCAGAGGAAACAGCCAGATGGCTCCTTCCTGCCGCCCATCTTTTTGGTCGTAAACAAATGCGAATCAAGAGAGCGCCGCGAGCGGGCTCCAGAGTTTTACGAACTTGGCTTGGGCGAACCTTACGCCATCTCTGCCATTCATGGAACCAGCACCGGCGACCTGCTTGATGCACTCGTATCTGCCTTCCCCGAACAAAAAGAGGATGAAGAAGACAATAACATCAAGATCGCCATCGTCGGTAAACCGAATGCGGGGAAATCCAGCCTGCTTAATAAGCTGGTCGGCGAGGAACGTGTGATCGTCAGCCCCATTGCTGGGACGACCCGCGACGCCATCGACATGAACATCGAGTTCGGCGGGCTGCCCATCACCCTGATCGATACGGCGGGCATCCGTCGGCGCGGGAAGATCGAAAAAGGCGTGGAAGAATACAGCGTTATCCGTTCTTTCAAAGCCATCGAACGCGCAGACGTTTCCTTATTAATGATCGACGCCACGACGGGCATCACATCCCAAGACGCACACATCGCAGGCTTCATTAAAGATGAATGGAAGTCATGCGTGGTGCTGGTCAACAAATGGGACGCCATCGAAAAAGACAACACCACCATGGATGCCTATACCGAGAAAATTCTGAACGACCTGAATTTCGTCTCCTACGTCCCCATTCTGTACATCTCCGCCAAGACC
This sequence comes from Chloroflexota bacterium, assembly GCA_016191955.1. Taxonomy (GTDB): domain Bacteria; phylum Chloroflexota; class Anaerolineae; order Anaerolineales; family Villigracilaceae; genus Villigracilis. The sequence continues at coordinate 26,752 of JACPVC010000152.1, read as the reverse complement.
GGTCAGCGGGTGGATCAGGTGATGCCGCTGGCATTGCGCGTTCAGGAAGAACGCCTCGCACGCCTGACAACTTCCAAGATCAATGAGATCATCCATGCTGCACAGGATGCACATCCGCACCCTACGCATGCCGGGCGCGCGCTCAGAATGTATTACGGCACCCAGGTCCGCAGCGACCCACCGACCTTCATGATCTATGTCAACGAACCGTCGCTGATGCACTTCACCTACATGCGCTATTTGGAGAATCAAATCCGCGCGGAGTACGGCTTCCTCGGCACGCCCATTCGCATTGTATTGAAGGGTAGAAGGGAATAATTAAAGTCATTATGTCATTCTGAGTAAAGCCACGACGGAAAGGGATCGCTGTTCCAAGCCAAAGAAACAAGAGCTTCAGCCGCGGATTACGCGAATTTTCGCGAATTGGTTTTAAAATCAGTGTGAATTCGCGAAATTCGCGGCAAAAAAGGGTTTGAAAATCCTTGTTTCTTAGTAACGAAGCGAAGCATCTCTTATACCGCAAGGATGTACTAAAATGTTTGTAGATGAGTTTGCTCCCTTCGCTGTCCTCGGCGAAGGATTTGCTCACCAAACGCTGCCGTCCACAGGATGCTTCGCAAAGGATGGCGGCTTTGAGCCATTTTCTAACAACCTTGCTCACAGTGACATAGTTTCATTTTTCCCTGTTATGATTTAGGCGGGATATGCAACTATATGTATGGGATGAAACTAAAAATCGCACTCCTTCTTGCTCTATTGATTCTTTCGTTTTTGATTTTCTCTTCCCCCGCCGAAGCACAGGATATCGGACCTACCCCAACCCTGGGCGCGCCGCCCTCTCCAGCGGATATTATCAACGCGGTCAATAACCTGCGTTTGTCTTATGGGTTGCCCGCTTTGTATGCCCACCCTGTGCTGATGCAGATCGCGCAGGAACAAGCCAACGGAATCGCCTCCGGCTTGCCCGGTCACTGGCGACCAAGTGGCATGACATTAGGTCAGTGGATGATGTCGTTGGGCTATCCGCTTTCTGGCGACCTCACCCTGGATGGCTATCGTTCCGAGAATTGGGGATCCGCTCAAACGGCGGAAGATGCTATTCAAATGTGGCTTGGCGATGATCTGCACGAGAATACCATGCTCTCTATATATCGCAGCGACATCGGCGCGGGAGTCGCGGTTTGGGATGGTCAATTTGTTATAGTGATCGAGACCGCCCTTCAAACCCGCAGCGGACAAATGCAGTCGAATGCCGCGTCCATTCTCGCGGGTATTCCTCAAACTCAAATGGCATATTCACAAATGGAAACACAGGCAGCGATCAACGGGGTTTTGCCGCAGTATTCCATCCCTGTGGTATTGAACACGCCCTTTCCGGACGGCAGGGTCTATCACGAGGCGCTATACGGGCAGACGTTATGGAGCATCGCCGTCGCTTATGGGATCACGATCAAACAGATTCAAGGACTGAATAACTTGGGGGAATCGACAACAGTTTATGAAGGGCAGACCTTACTCGTACGCACGGATGCCACTCTACCCGCACCCGCTGTGCCAGGTACGACAACTCAAGTAATCGATCTTCCTATTATTCAAACAGGGACGCCATCGCAAACTCCATTTCCTGTAACGGCAACACCACAAAGTCTTCAAGAACAGCCAGGCTCTGCGTTTGGCGTAGTCGCAATTATTATTTCGGCGTTATTTCTTGCGGGGGTCTTTGCAGTGATGGCTCACAAAAAGGAAGTTTGACCTGGATCTTTTCCACTCATTGCCCGCTCCGTATCTTTGACGGGGACGAAGTCCGGTCATTTTCGTTTCACATCCAAGATTGCAATTTTGGTGGAGTGATTGAATGGCGCAGGGTCCGTGATGGGGTTGCCAACCCGGTTCATGCCGATGAAATCTTCTGGCACAGGGATTAACTCGCGAATGCTGAGATAGCCGCCTTTGCAGAGTTCATCCAGCGTTTGCATGTATTCCTTCCCGCTGAAGAAGACGGCGTTGTTGATGGCGATGAGAATCCCACCATCGTTAATCAGCGGGCGGACTTTATTGATAAGCCGTTCGCTTTCGTGTTCCAGGTCCACTTTGCCGCGCGAGGTGGTGGAGAAGAAGGGCGGGTCGATGATGACGCAGTCGAAGGTTTGTTTGCCGGCTTTGAAGCGTGCCGCAACAGAGAAGAAATCCTGCGCGATGAAATTTTGTTTTTGAATGGGGAAACCGTTGAGGGTGAACGACTCTTTTCCAAGATTCAGAAATTGACGATTAAGGTCGGTCTGTATGACGTTGGAGGCTCCGCCTGCAACTGCGGCGACGCCCAAACTGCCGGTGTAGGCAAACGTATTGAGCACAGATTTGCCTTGTATATTTTCAAGAAGCCACTTACGCAGGTTGCTTGTATCGAGATAGAAGCTGGCATCGCGGTTCATGGTCAGGTCGAGGGCATACCAGATGCCATGCTCCTTGATCTTGCGGTCGGGGCTGTCGCCAAAGAGCAGCGTGCCGCGTTTCTCTTTTTGGGTCGCCCCACTTCGCGTTTTGAGTATACCTGCGCGTAGCCAGTTTATCGAAGTGTGGATGTGATTGGTGATATCTTGAATGAAAGTTGAATTGGGATTTTCTGAATAATCATGGACGACCAATGTTTGTCCATAGATGTCCAACACGAGGTCGGGAAAGCCTTCATAGAATCCGTTGAAGAGGCGAAACGTTTCTTCGTGGCCAGACCCGCTCAAAGTCTGGTGAGAGGCGAGGGCTTGGTCAAGCAGGGGGCGCAGGGAATCAAAAGTCATATCCATATTGGATGATTGTATCCTGCTTGTAAGTTTGTGGGGATTATTTACGAAAGATAAGCCGCTGGGCGAGTTGGTCGAGCTGATCCACGCTGATCGGTTTGGTGAGTACGAGCAGGTTCTGGCTTTCGATCTCGGCTTCGGTGAGTTCGGCGGCTTGCGCCGGGTTGGCGGTGACGATCAGCACCCAGGTCTCCGCGGTCTGCGGCTGGTTGCGCAGGTCATGAAAGATTTCGATGCCGGAATATTTGGGGAGGTTCAGATCGAGGATGACGAGGTCCGGCGTGACGGTCTTGAGTCTTTGCATGGCGCTTTCGCCGTCGTGATAACTTTCCACGGTGATGCCAATGCTGCGTAAAGTGTCGGTATAGATCTCGGAAAGATAGGGGTCATCTTCTACGACGATGGCAAGAGGTGAGTTACTCATTTATGGGTCCCGCTTCTGTGATGAGAGGTAGTGTGACAGTGAAGGTGGTGCCTTTGCCTACCCTGCTTTCAATGGATATGTTGCCGCCCATGAGTCGAATGAGCTGCCTTGTGATGGAGAGACCCAGACCATATCCTTTGCGCAGGGACTTGTGCGCATCGGCGAGTTGTTTGAATGGTTCAAATATGGTACTCAACGACTCTGTTGGGATGCCAGGACCCGTATCTATTACCCGCATTATCCATTCCGTTTTTTGGGGAGTTACTGCAATTTGGACGGCAATACTGCCCGCCTCGGTGAATTTGATGGCATTGCTGATGAGGTTGACAAGGATTTGTTTGAGGCGCTGGCTGTCGCCGATAATGGAAACGGGCATATCCTCTGAGATCGAAAAATTGAAATCGAGGTTTTTCGCCTCTGCCAGGACGCTGAGTTGATTGCAAACTGAGCCAAGCACTTCACGCGGTTCGAAGGACCTTGCGGAAAGTTGCAGCTTGCCGCTGTCGAGCTGCGACTGGTCGAGCAGTTCGGAGACCAGACCATCGAGATATTGCGTGCTGTCTTTGATACGCCCGAGGATGTTGACTTGTTTCTCGGTGAGGTCACCGTAGGATTTTCGCACGATCAAATCGGTATAACCGAGGATGATGCCAAGCGGAGTCCGCAGCTCGTGGCTGACGTTGGCAAGCAGTTGCGATTTGAAACTGTTTGCGCGTTGAGCTTCGTCGCGCGCGATGGCAAGGGCGGATTCATTCTCCTTGATGCTGGTCACGTCGCGCAGGGTGATGATCTGCCCGTCACTCTCCTGCGAGCCATTGCGCAGCATGCTGACGAAAAGATGAAGCCAGCGTATCGGTTCCCCCTCATTTTCGAGGACGACTTCCCTGTGATAGCCATGAGTCCTCAAGGCTTGGTCGTTCAATTGCACCCACGGTCTGAAGACGGTTTGGAAGGAACTGCCGATCACAGCGTTGGGACGCAGATCGAACAACTCTTGTGCGGCGGGGTTGAGTTCAACGACCCGCAGGTCAGAGTCGAGCACGATCACCGCATCTGAAATGCTTTCGAACACGGCGCGATGCGCGACGGGCAGAATATCCAGCAGTTGATAGCGGAGAAAGCCCCATCCGAGAATCAGGATGGAGAGTGAGAACATGACCGAGGTAATGTCGATACGAATGGGCAGCAGCCCGCTCAAGACAATCCCGTTCGATATCCACGGCAGCAGGATGGCTGTCATGTTGATTACGATTTGTGAGCGGTAGACATCGCGTTTTTCCCAATATTCGCGCATCAAAAAATAGGAGCCGACTATCAAAGAGCCGTAAACATAAACGGCATGCAGCCAGAACCACCACCCGAGCGGATTCTTAATCAGGATCAACCCGGAGACCTCGTCCGTTTGTAAGCCGTATTCAGTGAAGAACCAATGGTGATATTCGTTTGTGAAGATAACGATCAGGGTGACGATGGGAAAGATAAGTGCCAGCAGGATGTTACGTTTTGTGAGCCAGTTTGCGTGACCCGAATAGGCGAGCGCGAACGCCGTCCATGATAAGGGTACACCGATCACACCAATGTAGCCGAACTTTACACCCCATATTTTTACGGCAAGGCTGGTGCTGCCAAACTCAAAGATATAGCAGAGCGCCCACAATGAGGCGAAGAAACACATTGCAATGAACGGGATGGCGGCGACATGCCTTCGATAACGGAACGCGTAAAGCCCCATCAGGAAGGTCAATGTGACAGATAATAGCCAAAGGTATAGGAGTGGAGTGGGCTGCATTTTGTTAATTATACAACTTGATTGCGAATTGACAGGGTTGCGGGAGCATTGTTGAAAGTATTCCGGGGAAGAGGAAATTTTCAACCGGTCTTCCTGATGTTTTTCGGGTTGAAGACCGAGATTTCGCGCACCTTCAAAGCAGACTGCGCTTCGGCGTCCAACTGCACCCAATAAAAACTGCGATGCTCGGAATATGGGTCGATGCGCACGACCGTGCCTGTATACCAGCCTTGCTTCTCTCCGAATTTGGAGTCGAGGCGGATCTGAACCCGGTCACCGATTCGAATCGCTGCGGTCATTGGTTTTTGCGGGAAGCGAACCAAAACAAACCGGCTCCAATTGCGACGGTGATTGCGCCGTTGACTGCCCATTGCGGGTCGCCGGTCATATAGCTGCCAGGCAGGATATTGACGCCTTGTAAAATCCAAACGACGCCGGTGGCGATCAGAAGAAATGCGACGATCTTGAAGATGGTTTTGAACATGATAATTCCTTGATTATTTATAAAACTCCCTGCCGCGCGGACAGGGAGTTGATATTTCTTCGCTTCGTTTTGGACCCGTTACGGGTTCGGCGTGCCTTCGACGGCGACCCCCACCCAGGTGAAGACGCGCTTCTCGCTCGTCGCACCGGAGGCAATCCAAATGGGCTTACCTTGCTCGTCCACGCCAGATTGCAGGACGGGCACAACCCACCAGCGCATTACGTGCGCCACATTATCTTTCGGGCGGAAGGAAGTTGGCACGATGTACTTTGTGTCGGTCACGTAATCGGTGACGCGGCGGGTCTGGTTGGCGGTCACATCTTCCACGACGACCTGATAGGCTTCACCGTCACGCAACACGCCGACGGATGCCCATTGCAAGGTGACCACGTCATTTGCCAGGGTGAAGGCAGCGCCATCCGCAGGCAGGAGCAGGTTCGGGGCGGGGTAAGGAGGCGGAAGCGTCGCCGTGGGGGTCGGTTTGTTTGGGTCTGGCGCGCGTTCGCAAAGCGGAATCTGAATCGTCTGCCCAAGGAAAACGTTATCGGTGGTGAGACCGTTGAATTCCTTGATCGCATCCATCGAGACGGCGTAGTTGGCGGCGATACTGGAAAGTGTGTCGTTCTCCTGAACAGTGATTTGCACGGTTTCGCATGCTTGTTGTGTGGCTACGTCTGGTAGTGAAGTGTTGGTTGGTGGCGGTGGGATGGTGGGCGTGGGGTACGGAATCTTCAGTACTTGCCCCACCGAGATCGGGCAACTGGATGCAAGGTTGTTGGCAATAATGATGCTTTGAACAGAGACATTAAAGTTGAACGCAATTTGCGAACACGAACCGTCATTCGCAGAAACGGTGTATTCGAATGGAGGTTGCAGAGTAGGTGTGGGCGTATCGGTGGATGGCAGCGTTGACGTTGCGGTGAGCGACGGCGTTGGTGTCTCCGTGGGTGTGGAGGTCTCGGCGGTCGAAAATGTTTCGGGGTCTTTTGGCACCAGGAAGAAGGTGAGACCTGCGGCGACTGCGATCACAGCCAGAAGCGAGCCGATGGCTGCGGGGAGGCTTAACGTCACCTGCGGCATGCTGGCGGCTTGAACAGATTTTTCTGTTTTCTTTGCCGCCTTGGGCGCTGGCTGTGCGCCGAATTCCGTTCCGCATACCAAACAACGCACGGCATTCTCGCTCAGGCGCGTTCCGCAGGTGGGACAAACCTTTGTTTTACTGGGAGATGATTCTGAAGTCATACGGGCGGGGATTATACCATCGAACAATTATGCGTTTTTTAGGCGTTTTGGCTACGATGCAGTTATTATTCGGTGACCGGCTTCGGTTTGGATGTGACCAACACTTTATCCACGCGGCGTCCATCCATATCGATGACTTCGAAGCGCAGGTTATTCCATTCGAAATGGTCGGCAGTTTGCGGGAGGCGACCGAGGGAGGTCATGATGAATCCGCTCAGGGTTTCGTATTCGGCTTCATGCGGCAGTTCATTCAAGTTGAATATCTCTTTGAACTCATCCACTTCGAGCATGCCATCCAGCAGCCATGAACCGTCCTGTCGTTGAGTGGCTTGTGGTTCCTCGCCTTCCATTACGCCGACGATCTCCTCGAGAATATCGTTGATGGTCATCAAACCCTGCACGCCGCCAAACTCATCGACCACCAGTAACACCTCGGTGTTGTTTTTCTTCAATACTTCCAAAGCGCGCGAGGCGAGCATGGTTTCGGGAATAAAGTAGGCGGGTTTTGCCAATTCTTTGAGGTTGATCTCTTTTTGTGAAAGGATTGTCACGAGTAAATCACGTGATTTGACGATGCCAACGATGGTCTCCAGCGAGTCCTGCCGGAGAGGAAAGCGTGAATATGGACTTCCGCTCATCTTTTCAAGGATCTCTTCCATCGTGTCGCTTACATCCAGCCAGACGATCTCGGTACGCGGGGTCATCACTGAATAGACGCGCGTATCGCCGAGGCTGAAAATGCCCTCGACCATGTCCTGTTCCGCTTCTTCGAAGATGCCCGCCTGCGTGCCCTGGTCGATCAGTACCTGCAATTCCTCTTCTGTGATGGGCGGCTCTTCGGTATGTTTGATGCCGAATAAGGCAAGCACGAGTTCGGTCGCACCGCTCATCAGCTTGACCAGCGGCGAGAAAAGTGTGGAAATAAAGACCATCGGTCCGGCGACCACCTTGGCGATCTGTTCGGGGCTGTGAATGCCTATTCGTTTTGGGACAAGTTCTCCCAACCAGATGGTGAGGACCGTGATGACGACGACTACGATCCCAAGCGAGATGGATTCACTATGAACGCCCACATAAGGAACGTTTTGCAAGGCGACGGCGAGCGCCTTTGAAATCGTAGCACCGCCGACTGCGCCCGCGAGGACACCGATCAATGTGATGCCAATCTGAATGGTCGACAAGAAGATGTTCGGGCTTTTCAGTAATTCCAATGTCGATGCGGCGGTCTTGTCGCCTTCATTTGCCAGTTGCTGCAATTTCGCCTTGCGTGAAGCAAGCAGGGCAGCTTCGGACATCGCCAAAATTCCGTTGATGACGATCAACACAAGGATGGTAAATATTTCACTACTAATGCTCATTGATTCCTGTTGGGTTCACAAAATTCATAGGGGATTAAATGATTTTAAACCGCGTGTCAACTGACTCGCGGTGTAGAGATTTCCACCAAGTTAATAGAGAGGGGCGGGGGGAACTAAGGTCTGGTTCTATGGGAATGTCGGACATGATGTTTCGTGCTAAATAACTCGCCCTTATTGTACCTGAAAGTTACCTCTTTTTTGTAAGATTGTCTTCGATCTTCTTCAATCGCTTGTTCAAACGCGCATATCCGCGTGTGACGATCAACGGAATGACGATGGCTAATGCGACCAGGGCACAAGTGAGACCAAGTTCCAAAACGCCAATGCGGAACATGGTCTACCGAACCTCAATGCCTTTGCCCTCACGCACCTCGCCGACGATCCAATAAGGCTGGTTCAATTCCTTCGCGCGCGCTTCGAACGCGGATAGTTTTTCCTGCGCCATGCCGAACAACAACCCGCCGCTGGTCTGCGGGTCGAATAACAGCATCTGCGAAGGCTCGCTAAAATTGACAGGGAAGTTCACAACCTTCTCGAAGTGACCTTTGTTATCGAACGCGCCGCCGGGGAAGATACCGCGTTCTGCATATCCGCGTGCGCCGCTCAGGAAGGGGATTTTCGAAAACTCGAAATGCAAAGCGACACCTGATGCTTCTGCCATCTCTGCGGCATGACCGAGAAAACCGAAGCCGGTAATGTCTGTGCCGCCGCGCACGCCAAACTCCACGGCAAGTTCGCCCGCCGCTTTATTTAAGCGCGACATCCACTCGATAACTTCCTTGATATGTGCCTCTTCCGCTTTTTCCTGCTTGATCGCCGTGGTCGTAACGCCTGTTCCAAGCCGTTTGGTCAACACAAGCACATCGCCTGCTTTAAGTCCGCTTTTGCTGATGATCTTCTGCGGATGCACAAACCCAATCGCCACCAAACCGTACTTGGGTTCCTTGTCCTTGACCGTATGCCCACCGGCAATGACCACGCCCGCCTCGCGTGCCTTCTCTGCTCCACCGCGTAAAATTTCGCTGGAGATTTCCGGCGGGAGATTATCCGGCAGTGCCGCGATGTTCAACGCAAGGAAAGGTCGTCCGCCCATCGCGTACACATCCGAGAGGCTGTTTGCGGCGGCAATCGAGCCGTATTCATAGGGAGTATCCACAACCGGCGTGAAGAAATCCGTCGTGACTACAATGGCTTGCTCGTCGCTTAAACGCCAAACTGCCGCATCATCCGGTGACTCGAGTCCGATCATCAAGTCGGGATATGCGGCTGGGTCGAAGATATCTTTGATGGGGCGCAGAACCTGCGCTAGCGCATCCGCGCTTAGTTTGGACGCTCAACCCGCGCAGGCGGAAAGAGTCGTCAGGCGAACTTCGCGTCCGGTTTGTGGAATGGGCATGTTTTCTCGTAAAGAGGAGGTGACAGTCACTTTCGAAGTGACTGTCACCTGAAATTAATTACTGTCCTATCGCTGCCGAACCCGGCAAGGGCAGAATGAATTGATTTCCGCTGGGGATGAAGATGGTCTGGACGTTCGGCGCAAGTTTCTGTACATATTGATATTGCACCAATTCCGGCGTCAGCGACTGAGCGATGACCAAGTTCGCTTCCGCCTGCGCCTGCGCCTGGATCAACAACGCCTCGGCTTCACCCTTCGCCGCAATCACTGCCGCATCCGCTGCGCCTTGAGCGACTTGCCGCGCTTGCTCAGCTTCCTGTTTTTTCTGCTCGACCACGAAAGCCGCCTGCTGCGCCTGTTGCTCGGATATCTGCTTCTGTTCCACTGCCGCCGCATATTCATCACTGAAACGGATGTTGCGCAGGACGAAGTCGCGCATGATCAGGTTATTCTCGCTAAAGATCTCCAACAACTGGTCGGTGATCTGTTGTTCCATTTCGGCGCGTTTGGTGCTGACGATCTCTTCCACACCATACTGTGATGCCACCTCGCGGATGACGCCGCGCGCCTGCGTGCGCACCAACTGGTCTTCGTACTCGAAGCGCCAGGTGGAGTAAAGTTGGACTACCTTGTTCGGGTCCACCGCGTAGAGCACAGTGGCGTCGATATACACCTGCTGCCCGTCCTTGGTGCGCACCTGGATGGAGTCATCGCCAGACACCGAGCCTTCATCCGGGGTCGATGACATGGTGTAATTTTGGTTGACCTTTGGGTAGCGTTCCACGCGTTCCGCAAACGGGATGATCCAATGCAGACCAGATAACAATGGGTCAGGTCGAATACCGCCCTCGCCGAGCACGGTCACAACCACTGCGAGTTCATCTGGCTCGATGAACACAATGCCAGCACCAACCGTCGTTAATAACAATGCCACCACTACCAAAACAATGGCGGCTGTGCCCAACCCACCAATGGCCTGTTTTCGGCTGGCGCGAACCGAAATCGTCACCAAAATGCCTATAAAACCGATCCAAGCAAACGAAGCAATGCCTTGCAGTAAACTTGAAATGTTCATGGTTCCTCCAATTATGTTGAGGAGATTATAACCGTCTTGCCTACACCCCTGAAGCATGTTAAGATTTTTCAAATGAAAATTGCAAAAGGCAAACTCGAAGAAACTTTTTTGGATGGCTCCGCCCGCATCACTTGCCCGCCCGAGCTGACTCCGACTCCCGGGCAATACCTCCTCGCCCATGCAGACGGTTCAGATTTTATCCCCGGAGGGGGCGCGCCTTTGCCTGTCCCACTTTTCTCCAGCCTTATCCTCCCCTCAAGCGGATTTCGCTCCGCGCCCCCGCTGCCATCTTCATGGCGCCCCGGCGAATCCCTCACCCTGCGCGGACCGATTGGGCACGGCTTTACCCTTCCGCCTGCCGCGCGAAAGATTGTGCTGGTCGCCTTCGATGAGTCACCTGCGCGGTTGTTGGGCTTGATCTCTCTCGCATTGAAACAAAAAGCCGAAGTGGTCCTGGTCTCCAATTTGCAAACCGACGACCTGCCCGAAGTGGTCGAAGTCCAGCCGTTGAAGGGATTGATCGGCGCGCTTCAATGGGCAGATTATGCCGCGATGGATGTGAGTAGAGAGAATCTGAATCAGTTAAGAGAAAGGCTGGCAGGGAAGGATCAGATCACGGCGAAGATCGAGGCGCAGGTCCTCATCCGCGCGCCAATGCCATGCGGCGCGCTCGCTGATTGCGGGGTCTGCGCGTTGACCTTTCATCATGATTGGAAGATGGTTTGTAAAGATGGTCCGGTTTTCGAGTTGAAGGACTTGTTATGAAAACCTCCCGAAGCCGGGAGGTTTTTAGTACCAAATTCTGAACGACGTTGTGGTTTTCCCCGTCAGGTCGTTGTATGTACAGGTGATGTCTGTGTAGATGAGGCTGCCATAGGGCTGGTTCTGGAACGCAAGTGAGATGATGCCCACGCCGTTTGTGTCGCTGTTGATGATGGTCGAGTCTTTTGCGCCGTTGGGCCAGTTGACTTCAGCAGTGCAGGATGCGCCCGGCACGGGCTGCATGTTTTGGTCTTGCACGATCACAAAGAACATCTGGTCGTCGTTTGCCAGGGTGACGGCTTTCCACACAAAAGCGCGCACGCGTAATTCTGTGATGATACGCGGCGCGTTGTTGAGCGGGCTTGCCGGCGCCAGCAGGGCGGGGTCTTCACCAAGGCTGTCGAAGTAAGCGCGCCCCAGGTCTGAGATCACCACGCGGTAACCCTCGGCCCGCCAGGGCTGCCATTCGAGCCGTGCCCGTTCGAAGTATTGCACGATCTTGTTCTCGTGATATTCAAAACCGGAGATGGGGTAACCGAATTGGGTCACGCCGCCGTTGGCATCGAAAAACTCAAGGAAGGCAAAACACACTGAGAAACCGGTCTCGGCGTATAAGCGGCAGGCGAAGGAATTGCCAACATCCAGTAGACCGGTGGAAGTGAACGTTTCGCGCCCAAGCTGGGTGAGTTGAACGCGCTGCCCTTCCGGCAGGTCGGTGCGATATTCAAAGCGCGCGCGTTGGAAATATTGGACGTTCTTTCCGTCACGGCTGGTAAATTGTTCGGTGATGGGGTAGCCGTACAAGTAGGCGGCGTTGGGGTTGCTGTTGTAGAAACTAAGGAAATCACCAGATACGTTATGACCGGTCTCACTGAAATATTGGGTCTCTTCAGATTGAGCGTGAACAGGACTCCATGTAGTTTGGAGCAGGAGGGCGAGGACGATGAGCGCGAAAAATTTCTTCATTAACTAATTCCATCGTCATTATACTCAGAAACATCATGCAAGACATTACAAACAGTTATCCGAGAAAAAATTACGGGTTTACCCTACCGGTGAGCAATGCCTGGACGATTTTCTCCGCCGCATGTCCGTCTCCGTATGGATTGGCGGACAGCGCCATCTTCTCGTATGCAGACGTGTCCTCCAAAAGCCGCCTCGCTTCTTCGACGACGCGGCTGGTGTCTGTTCCAGCGAGTTTGAGCGTCCCTGCTTCCACGCCCTCGGGGCGTTCTGTCACTTCGCGTAGCACAAGGGTCGGGATGCCAAACGCCGGGGCTTCTTCTTGAATGCCGCCTGAGTCGGTCAGGATGATGTGCGCATGTTTCATCAAATGGACGAGCGGCAGGTAATCCAACGGCGGTAACAGGGTGATATGCTCCACGCCCTTTAGTAAACGGTTGACAGGTTCCTGAACGTTCGGGTTCAAGTGAACGGGATACACGATTTCCACGTCGCCGCGGCTTGCCAGTTGGATCAACGCCTTACAGATATTTTCCATCGGCTCGCCGAAATTCTCCCGCCTGTGGGCAGTGACAAGAACCAAGCGACGAGAAGCGAGCGATGAGTCTTTTCTCGTTTCTCTTTTCTCGTTACTTATTTCTAATTTTTTAAGCAGTGTTTTGACTTCCTCCGGCTCCGCTTGTTTTGCCACGAATTGCAGCGCATCGATGACCGTATTGCCTGTGACCTTGATCGTATCTTCATCGATTCCTTCGCGGAGCAGGTTGTTCTTCGACCAATCCGTGGGGGCGAAGTGCAAGTCCGCGACGACGCTGACGATGCGGCGGTTGACTTCTTCCGGGAATGGCTGCCACTTGTCGTGGGTGCGCAGACCCGCCTCCACGTGCCCGAAGCGGATGCGGCGGTAGAAGCAGAGCATTGAGGTGATGGCAACGGTGGTGGTATCGCCCTGCCCGAGCACCCAATCTGGCTTGAAGCCTTCGAGGACGGGGTCGAGGTGGGTGAAGATGTCTGCGCTAAGTTGGGCGAGGGACTGTCCATCGCGCATCAGGTTCAGGTCATAGTCTGGCTGGATATTGAAAAGGTCAAGCACCTGATCGAGCATCTGGCGGTGTTGGGCGGTGACACAAACCAGCGCTTCGATGCCCGGTGTAGCGGCGAGATGCTTTACCACGGGCGCCATTTTGACGGCTTCGGGGCGGGTTCCAAAAACTGTAAGGATTCTCATAGTTCCTTTATGCTACAAATTTCCTACTTAAGAATGTAGGGCAATTTGCTAAATTGCTTTGTTGATGACCAGGTATATGGAGGCTTATGCCATGTTCGTAATGAAAAAGTTAGATCGTGTGCTGCAAATCATCTTGATCTACACATGCCTGGTATTTTTGCTGTCTGCCTGCATCTCTTCTTCATGCAGTATGCAGGCAGTAGCAGGAGGGGCACAATACTGCGAAGAAACCCCAACAGGGGAGTAGTTATGCAGACGGTTTGCCCGACCCCAGTTTAACAACGCGAAAACCGGCTTTCTGCCACAGAGAGGAACTCCATCCATTGACGGTGTCTATGGCAATGCGGGCTTTGGTTTTCTTTGCGACCTCTTCAGGGGCGAGTTCTGTAAACTCGGTGTGTTTTACAAGGAAGATTATCGCATCAGCGTCTCGAATGGCGTCATCGAAGGTGGGGGCGATGGTGATGCCGGACATGTTCGCATCCGGCTTGAAGGGTTCACAAGCCAACACTTGCGCGCCTTCCTTTTGAAGGAAATGCACGACTTCAACGGCAGGGCTTTCGCGTAAATCGTCGACATCTGGTTTGTAGGCAAGACCAAGGGCGGCGATTTTTTTGCCTTTCAATGAGCCAAGCGTACGTTTGGCAACATCCACGACAAATTTAGGCTGCGCATCGTTGACCTGTCTTGAGTGATAGATGAGTGGGGTCAGTTCAGGCGCGGCTTCGACGAAGAACCACGGATCCACGCTGATGCAGTGACCGCCGACGCCGGGTCCGGGGTTGAGGATTTTGATGCGCGGGTGCAGGTTGGCAATGGGTATGGCTTCCCAAATATCCACGCCGAATTTATCCGCGAGGCGCGAGAACTCGTTGGCAATAGCGATGTTGACGTCGCGGTGGGTATTCTCCATCAGCTTGACCATCTCGGCGGTGGTCGCGTCGGTTTGAATGATCTGTCCTTTGACGAAGATGGAATATAAATCCGCGCCTGCTTGGGCGGATTCGGGAGTCACGCCACCGATGACACGGGAGTTCTCGATCAACTCGCGCAAGATTTGTCCGGGCAGCACGCGTTCCGGTGAATAGCAGAGGTGGAAGTCGGTACCCGCTTTCAGATTAGATTTTTCTAAAATGGGGGCAACCAGGTCAAAGGTCGTGCGAGGCGGCGACGTCGATTCGAGGATGACGATATTGCCCTTCCTCAAATATGGCACAATCGATTCGGCGGCAGAGGACACGGCGCGCATATCCGCCAGTTTGTAGGTCGCGCCGTTGTAATTGCCGGTCTCGTTATCTTTGAACGGCGTGGGAACGGCGATGATGAAGGCGTCGGCTTCTTCGGGTTTGAGGGCGGCTTTGAACTTGCCGCTTTGCAGCGCCTTATTGAAGGCTTCGCGCAAGCCAGGCTCATGGATGTGAATCTCGCCCCGGTTGAGGGTATCGATGATGGCTGGGCTGATGTCCACGCCGATAACATCGATGCCATTCATGGCAAATGTGGATGCGGTAGGTAGACCGATGTATCCCAACCCAATAACGCATATCTTGTTGTATTTCACGTTGTCTCCTATGGGAGTAGTTTGTGCCGACCATTATACAACCGCTGGAGAAATCGTTTTGCAACGCCCGGAGGCACAAATCGTAAGTCTTTCATGAAAATGGTGTTGTATAATTATTTGGAGGAACAAGATGGATTTCTTATTGGACCCGAACATTGCCTATTTGATCCTGTTGGGCGGAATCTTGCTTGGCTTTCTTGCCATTGTCACACCGGGAACGGGGTTGTTGGAAGTAGGGGCGTTCATCTGCGTGTCATTGGCAGGCTATGCCGTATATAACCTGTCGATCAACTGGTGGGCGCTGCTCGTGCTGGTGTTGAGCGTTGCGCCTTTTCTTTACGCAGTTCAGCGACCCAAACGGGAAATGTACCTGGGTCTTTCCATTTTGTTGCTGGTGCTTGGCTCGGTTTTCCTCTTTGTTGTAGATGGTTGGAAACCGGCTGTCAACCCGCTGGTGGCTTTACTTTCTTCCGGCATGGTATCCGCCTTCCTCTGGATCATCGTCCGCAAGTCGGTGCAGGCGGCGGCTGTGCGTCCACTGCATGATCTTGAAGTTTTAGTGGGGCAGTTGGGAGAGGCGCGTACAAAAATTCATGATGACGGCAGTGTTTATGTAAACGGGGAATTATGGTCGGCAAAAAGCGGGAGCGAAATTCCCGCGGGAAGTCATGTTCGTGTGGTTCGCCGCGAGGGATTTGTCCTCGTTGTTGAAAAAGAAAAGACTGAAAAAGGCTAAATCAAAAAGGAGAAACCATGGATTTTCTAGGCGGTAGTTTAGTTTGTATCGTTGGCGCAGTACTTCTCGTCGGCTTTATCTTTTTGGCAAATTCGATCCGCATCGTGCCAGAGTATCAGCGTCTGGTTGTGTTTCGGCTCGGGCGCGCTTTGGAGATTCCGAAGGGACCGGGTATTGTCCTCTTGATCCCCGTCGTGGATCGTGCCGTAAAAGTGGACCTGCGCGAGCAGGTACGTGAAGTGCCGCACCAGACTTCGATTACCAAGGATAATGCTCCCATTTCCATCGATTTCCTTTGGTATTACAAGGTGTTGAACCCCCGCGAGTCTGTGTTGCAAGTGGGTAACTTTGAATCGGCTGCGGCGGGCATTGCAGCGACAACCCTGCGCGCTGTCATCGGCGGTATTCCGCTTGACGATGTGCTTTCGGAACGCGAACACATCAACAACATGCTGCGCACCCGTCTTGATGAAGTGACCGAACGTTGGGGCGTAAAAGTGACCAACGTGGAAATCCGCGAGATCATCCCGCCGCGCGATGTGCAAGACGCGATGAACCGCCAAATGTCTGCGGAACGCATCCGCCGTGCTGTGGTGACCGAATCGACCGGTACGCGCGAAGCCGCGGTCAACGTGGCGGAAGGCGAGAAGCAATCCAACATCTTGCGTGCTGAAGGTCAGAAGCAGTCCGCGATCCTTGCGGCGGAAGGCGAACGCCAGGCTCAGTTGCTGCGAGCCCAGGGTTTTGCCCAGGCGCTCGAAACGATCTTCACCGCTGCTAACAAGGTCGACCAGAAGACCATGACCCTGCAATATTTCGAAACCCTCAAGTCGATGGGCATGAGTCCTTCCACCAAGTACATCTTCCCGATGGAATTCACCAGCATGCTGGATAACTTCCTCGGCAAAGATTCAAAGAAGTAAAACGATTTGTAATACAATAAGGTCTCTCGTTCTGAGGGACCTTATTTTTTATGGAAATCATACCCGCCAATATCTTCGACTTGAACGCGCTGCGCAAGCTTGAGAGAGAAAGTTTCGAGCGCGACGCCTGGCCCATTATTGATCTGATCGCCGTGTTGACGTTTCCCGATGTGGTACGACTCAAAGCTGTGGAAGATGACCGCATGATCGGCTTCGTTGCCGGCGACCCGCGTCCGCGCGACGGGTGGGGCTGGATCGCCACCATTGCAGTGGATACAAACTTTAGGCGGCATGGAATCGGCACCGCCTTGCTGCATGCGTGTGAAAAAAGACTTGGCGTCCCAAAGTCACGCCTGACGGTACGGACCTCCAACCGGGGGGCGATCACCATGTACGAACGGGAAGGCTATCAGACCACTGATGTATGGAAGGCATACTATAATGACGGGGAAGATGCAATCGTCATGGAGAAGACGTTATGACCGAAACCAAGAATCGATTAATTGAATTCGAAGCCCTGCGCGGCTTGAGCATTGTCTTGCTATTGTTTTTACACGCGCATGTATTTGGACTGTCTGTGTTTGGTTGGTTTGCGCTCAACCCGGTGTCTGCTTTTGTTGGGGCTTTTTTGTTGGGTGCCTTTTTCTTTTTAGCCGGCTATTTTTTCGACATGTCAATCCAAAGATATTCGAAAGGCATTGTGCTGTTTATTAGGTCACGGTTTGTCCGTGTGTTTCCACCTTATTGGTTTGCTTTTTGGTCTTTTACCTTGATGTACACGCTCAAGAGATTCGATATGATTGTTTATATCTTGAATTTACAGGTCGTTTTTTCTCCAACGTTCGTCAAGCCGTTATTGACGCTTTGGTATATTAGTTTGCTTTTTGTTTTTTATATCGTCTTTGGTCCCCTGCTTTGGAGAATAAAATCGAACCTGGTGTTGTTTGTTACTTCATCCGTTATCTTTTTGATCTTATATGTAATACACTTGTTCAGCGGTCTTTTCGATCAGCGTTTTTTTGTATATTTTTTCGTATTTTTATCAGGTGTTTATTTTTTTCGGTTTGAGGATTTTCGAGAGCGTTTGTTTCGCCTCTCTTTTACTTATAAGGCACTTCTTGCGGCTTTGGCGGCATGGGTCTTCTGGTTGGTTCAAGTTGCCGAATTGGAATGGCGAAACGGGTTGTATATCCTTGCGGATAATTTTTTCATCCTTACCTGGGTCTTGATGTGGCTTGCGATCTTCCGTACAAAGATCGGTAGCTGGAAGATATGGGCGTTCCTCTCCGTGGCTTCTTATTTTGCCTATTTGTTGCATCGCCCTATGTGGTATGGATTAGGGTTGGTAGTGGACCCTGCGGTATTTGGAGGAGAGATCGCCTTCAATGCAGTTCCCGCCTCCATTCTTGTCTTGATCGTTTCTTATTATCTCCAGCTTGGCTACGACCGACTGCTGGCTGTGCTGCGCCTGAAATGATGATGCAAGAGATGGATTTATTCCATCTTTTTACATCGGGTTTATAATCTGCCGATATGTCCGAAGTTTTACCGCCGCCCATTTGGGTCAATACAACCGAGCTATTAAGCAAGATGGTCCAAGACCTCGCTTCACAACCCCGTGTGGCGGTGGACACCGAATCGAACAGCCTGCATGCGTTCCGTGAGCAGGTCTGCCTGCTACAATTTTCTTCCGTAAAAGCAGACTATCTCGTTGACCCGCTCGCCCTGCGCGACCTTAGTTCCCTTGCCTCGATTTTTTCAAACCCGAATATCGAAAAGGTCTTTCATGCCGCAGAGTACGACTTGATCTGCCTGCGCCGCGACTTTCAATTTTCATTTGCGAACCTCTTTGATACCATGCATGCCGCGCGCGTGCTGG
Source organism: Chloroflexota bacterium (assembly GCA_016191955.1). GTDB lineage: Bacteria > Chloroflexota > Anaerolineae > Anaerolineales > Villigracilaceae > Villigracilis. The sequence continues at coordinate 8,134 of JACPVC010000152.1, read as the reverse complement.
GATACCCCGCCGTTGGGCTGGATAAATTGTTGGGCGATAAATTCGGCATCAAAATGGATAAGCGCCATCAGAAAGCCGACTGGGCGACGCGTCCGTTGACCAAAGAGCAGATCCATTATGCGCGGCTCGATACGCATTATCTATTCGACCTGCGGAATGTCCTTGAAGAGGAATTGAAGGAAAAGGAACGCCTGCATTTTGCAGCAGAGGATTTCCAACGCGCCTGCCGTTTTGACGAAGCCAAATCGAGATTGAACGGCGCTTCATGGGAACGGTTTGCCGGGCGCAAGGATTTATCTCTGCGCGAGTTGACGGTGATCGCTTCTCTCTGCAAATGGCGCGATAAGGAAGCGGAACGGTTAGACCGCCCGCCGTATAAGGTGATGATGGATGATGTGTTGATCCTGCTGGCGAAGAATCCGCCTGAAGCGAAGGTGGACCTTTCGGCGGCGGGATTAAGCGAGAAGCAGATCCGCTTGTGGGGCGACATGGTTTTAAGTGCGATCAAGCATGGGGCGGAGGCTCCGCTTGTGGAACGGAAACAGGCTGAACGTAAGAATGATGCGGTGCTGAGAAGGCTGGAAAAGCTCAAAGTGTGGAGAAAGAAACTTGGGATGGATATGAAGGTCGAGTCCGATATCATCCTGCCTAAGCCGTATCTGGCGGTGCTTTCTGAGAACCCGCCGAAGGATATGGCGGAGTTGGGAGACTTAATGAAGGATGCCCCGGCACGCTTTGAGAAGTTCGGCGTGCAGATTCTGAAGACCCTGGGAGTGAAGCATGCGAATTAACTTTCATGGCGCAGCGCATACGGTGACGGGCAGTCAGCATTTGCTGGAGATCAACGGTCATAAACTTTTACTGGATTGCGGGATATACCAGGGCAAGCGCGCAGAGGCTTATTCGCGCAATTTGAATTTTCATTACGACCCGCAGAGCGTGGATGCAGTCATCCTTTCGCACGCACACATTGATCATTCGGGCAATCTTCCAAATCTGGTCAAGAGGGGATATGAAGGCAACATCTACGTCACACATGCCACGAAGGATATTACCAGTATCATGCTCGCGGACTCGGGGCGCATTCAAGAGTCGGATGCGGAGTTCGTGAACAAGAAACGTGCCCGACGCGGTGAACCGCCCGTGGTGCCGCTTTATACGCAAGAAGATGCGGAAGATGTGGCGGGGATGTTCGCAGGTGTGAATTACGAAGAGGCGTTCGAGCCGATCCCCGGTGTGGTGGCGCGCTTTTATGAAGCGGGTCATATTTTAGGCTCTGCCGGGGTCTCGTTGGAGATCGAGGAAAAAGGGAGGAAGATTCACCTTTGGTTTTCGGGCGACATTGGACGTTACAAACTACCGCTCTTGCGCGACCCGGTCCTGCCGCCGCATGCCGATTATTTGATTATGGAAAGTACGTACGGCGACAAGAAACATGACGACCCCGAACTGGCGTTCCTTGAGTTTCGAGATGCGGTCAAGCGCACGGTGGAAGGTGGCGGCAAGGTGATCGTGCCTGCCTTCGCAGTGGGACGCACGCAGGAGATCGTCTACCACCTGAACCAGATGATGCACAACGGCGATGTGCCGCGTGTGCCCGTCTATGTGGACAGCCCGCTGGCGGTGAAGGCTTCGGATATTTTCAGAAATCATCTCGAGTGCTTTGACGAAGAAACCCGCAAATTTGTAGCAGAGTCGCGCCACCCGGCGTTGGATTTCAAAATGTTATTTTATGTCCGTTCAGTGGAAGAGTCGAAGGCGTTGAACGAACGCAAAGACCCGATGGTTATCATCTCAGCTTCGGGCATGGCAGAAACAGGGCGGATTGTCCATCACATTCGCAACAATATCGAGAATCCGCGCAATACGATTTGTATCGTCTCGTGGCAGGCGCCCGAAACGCTGGGACGTAGGCTAGCAGACCGCGAGCCGGAGGTGCGCATCTTTGGCGAGATATACAAACGCAAATGCGGCGTGGCGACCATCGGCGGCTTGTCCGGTCATGCCGGGCAGGATTTGCTGGTGAATTATGCAACTGCCGTCAAAGACAGCGTGAAGGATGTGTTCCTCGTCCACGGCGAAGAGAAGCAGGCGATGACGTTGAAAGGGTTGTTGAAAGAGCAGGGGATGGATCGGGTGCATTATCCTGAAATGCACGATAGTGTGGATGTGTAAAACAACAAAGAGGTCTTGGAATTCTCCAAGACCTCTTTGTTGTTGAGTTGATCTTATGGCTTGGTGAACACCAGGATAGTCTGAGGTACTTTTCGCTCGACGGGTGTGCCATTATCTTCATCGTCCGGGACATTGACCACCGCGCCATCGACTACGTCTACGCTATCGCCTCCGCCTCCGCCGTCATAGGCTACGAAACACCCAAACTTTATCATCAGTTCAGCCGCTTCCCACAAGGTCATGCCTTTGTGGACGTAATCGCCATCCACGGTCAGGAACATAATACGTCCATCACCATGAATGCCACGTACAGAGCGGGCGTGTCTCTCTGTATATTTAAGTTCTGTTCCATTGGGAGGTATTTTGTTAATGCCGTTCTGTACAAGATAACGAAGCCCGCTTGTGACGTTCCACTGTCCCTGAATATCTTTATGACTGATATACACCTTGCCGTCCTTGGTGACGATTAGCGACGGTTCAGCGAGCTTGCGTTTTTGATACACCTTGCCGTTACATATTTCCGTCCCTTTGACCTTGCGGGTGTTGCGCTGCCAGTCGTCGCCGTTGAAGGCGAATTTTGCGCCTCTCTTCTTTGCTATGACTGATGGCCTGCTATCCTCGTGTACAACCTCAATCGTGACATCGGCAGGGTTGCACATGGTCAGATAATACCGCGTCCCATGTTGTTCGCCTTCCACACGGGTCACTCCCTTGGCAGGGTTCGTCGTCCTGGTTTCAGATGATTCATGATGTTCGTCGTCATGTGAAATGGATTCATCGGTTTTCTCAAGAAACGTAGCGGAAGACCAACCTGTGAGTGTGCTCTCAGCGTTACGGATCTTGAACCAGGTTTTATCCCCGTTTTCCTCCAGCTTTTCGACGACATCATTGAAGTTGACTCTGCCGATGTCTTTACGCGACCTGTCGGGACCTTCGCGCACAAAGAGGAACGGATCGGCGGTCACTTTAAATTTGTTACCCGTCGGCACGTTGATGACCCCGAAACGTTGTTTGAATGTGGCTTCGTCCAAATTGTACCGGTCCATGTCGATGTTATCCGACTTCACGCCATGGGCTTTCCCATCCCCGCTTTGGGAAAATTGCCAGATCGTCCAATCGGTCCAACCGGTTGGGATCAGGGGCTTGGGGTCTGTGGTGTAATGAGCGACCCATACGGGATGTTTGACGAAGTAGGCATAATTATTTCCCACATGCTTATCGAAATAATTTTTTCGAGTGTAAACGCCCAATATTACTTTCGGGAGGAGTGCCTCAAATTCTTGCATACATTCCTTCCAATGGCTCCATGTATTGTATGGACCGGGTTTCCATTCTTCCAGGTCCAGCCATGCGCCGAGGACTCCGGGGTTGTCTTTTATCGTCTCAACCCATAATTGCGCCTGTTCTTTGGGGTCATACCTTTCATCGTAAAACCAATACGGATTGAACAACCCGTCAAGGTATACGGACCCCTCCGGGCATACCCCAGTTTGTGTTATGGGTGGCTCCAGCGGTTGCTTATGGTGGGCTGGTTTGACTGGTACGAATGCCGCTGCTGGCGTGACACAATCTAATGATATGGATGCCAATTTTGCAATGTATGGCGTTACCTTTGATGGTAGTTGGACATCAGAACGTAAACAGGCGGTTGCCAGAGGTGTTCAACTAGTCGGAGACAGATTTGCGACTGAAATTGGTAATCATCATACAGCAACCAGTGCTTTTCGTTCCATTTATGATGAGGGTGTAAATTTCACTTGGGGTTCAGAACATGCTACGGGTGACTGTGCCATCGTCATGTCGGGCGGATGTACATCAAACGGGCATCAAATAAATTTCTGGTCAATGGCTGGTGATGGTGATGATATGTTCGCAATGACGGGGAATGTGATTCACGAACTTGGCCATGCCTATAATAACGGGCTGGGTAAAGCACCTGAAAAAGACCTTGCTAAGTGGACGAATTGGACATCCATTGTACTAAACCGAAGATTAATATTGCGAACAAACCCTGAATGTGATGACTGTTATTATTGGCAATTCAATAGAGACATGACTGCAACGGAGACTTTTGCAGACATGTTCGTTGCTTGGACGTATGATGCTTGGAATACCAGCACCGATCCAAAAAATGTATTAGCTGTTGACAATGCTCAGTCTTGGCTGAACAACTGGCTTCCTCACAATCCCTGAGATGACATTTCCAGAGGCATAATATGAGAATTCGGAAGATAGTTCTAAGATTCAGGTTATTGTTTTTCATAATACTCGTTTCCGGTTGTGTGCCTTCCACTAAAAACGCGACGACTCTGCCTCCAACAGAATCTACAATACCCGCCAATATTGCCACATCTACACGAGTGTCTGTTGCTACCGATATTCCAACTCCTATACCATCCCCATTAGTAAGTGCAACTTTGCCAATAGAGGAGGCTGGCAAAAGATTGTTAGCGTTATTAGCAAATAATGGTGGTTGCCGCTTACCCTGTTTATTGGGGATCATGCCAGAGAAGAGTACATACCAGGATGCGCAAGCCAGTTTTATCCCGTTTAGTGCCCTCTCAACATTGACCAGTTTTATATCGGAGGGAGGTGCGATCTTTCCGCTTTATACCGACGGCGATTTGATTCTAAACACGGTTATAGACTTCAGTGTATACCCACTTCCTGCTAAACAAACTGTCAATAGGGTTGGTTTTCAAGCAAGCGAATTGAAAAAAACAGAAAACGGATTTACTGAAGTGTTTGGTTCCCCTTTTTTTAAAGAACATCTCAGCTATTACATGTTGCCTAACATTCTCACAGAATATGGCAATCCAACAACCATAATGGTATCCACGATGGCAAAACTTCCAAGTTCTGGTGTTTCTGGAGGATTCAAGCTACTGCTTTTATATCCAGAACAAGGTATGTTAGTGAATTACACCATGCAAATGCAGGTAATTGGTGAAAACATCATGGGCTGCCCGTTAAATGCGCATGTGGAGCTTGAATTGTATCCTTCCGGGCAAGCCGATTCATTTTTTAATTTATTGGAACCTTCGGGTTGGACACAAATCATTCAAAAGACTTATAAACCACTTGATGAGGCAACATCAATGTCGCCAGAGGATTTTTATCGAATTTTCAGCCAATCAATAGATGAATGTATATTAACCCCTGCAAACCTATGGCCAATACCAGATTGATACAAATTTCCAACTAAAAAGACGAACCAAACCGAAAGGCTCAGTCCGTCTTGGCTTTGGGGGTACTTGTATTGTACCCTCCCGTCGTCTCTCGCACATTAAAAACAAAATATCCTCGCGCCTTTCGGCGCGCTTGACAGCGGATGTATAATTAATTGTGAGCGGCCAGCCCGCAAAACCCTGTTTCAGGGTCTCCCGCGCAAGTGCGGAGTTCACAGAGTTATCTGTTTGGGAAGCCGCTCACTTCTTCGACAGGCTCAGGATATAGCCTTTTAGGTAGAAGCGGGCTTGTCCTGAGCAAGGTCGAAGGGATGAAGTTCAGGCTCTTCATCCTGCTTTAGTTTACTCTTTGGCAGCTTGAAGGTCTTCGTACCCCAGGGGATCACAGCCACATCCTCGCCAATGCCGAGCCTGTCCATTTGTTCGCGCACAAACTCCAAAGCACGCTGCCCATTCGGCAGGTTCTTCGCCCGCGCTCGATGTGCAAAAGCAAACAGTCCGCAGGCCACCTGGGTCGGGTTGGCGAACTTGTCCGCGGTTTCCTTCGTCAACACCTGCCAGACCACCACCAGCAGTTTCCTGGCCACCGCCACAATCGCCTTCTTTGTGCCGATCCTTTTTGAGAGCCGTTCATACTCGACCTTGAAATGTGGATGATGCGCAACAGCCTGCCGCGCCGCCTGCACCATTGCCCAACGCAGGTCTTTGCGTCCGCTCTTGGTGATGCGCCCGGTGGAATATGTCATCCCGCTCGCATGGACTCTGGCTCCCAGCCCCGTATAACCCACCAACTGTTTGGCTGTGGGAAAGCGTCGAATATCCCCAATGGCCGAAAGGATCGTGACCGCTGTCAGCAGGCCGATGCCCGTGATCTGCACCAGCAATGGAGCGCGTGCATCTTTGGCGATCTCGATGTTCAGGGCTGCTTCGATCTGCTTGACCTGTTCACGGGCAAACTCCAGCGTTGCCATGTCCGAGAGCATACACTGCTTCTCCAGCGGACTGACCTTCATGCTTTTCCACCAGGCCTGCATATCCTCCGTGAACAGTTCAAAGCCTTCGGGTTCTTCGATATCGTGACGATGCAGCAGGGCATGTAATCTGCATTTTGCGATGGAAGACAACTTCACCATCTTTCTGCGATGCGCCACCAAAGCCCGCATCTCGCGCACTTCGATGGGCGGAATCCACACGGCGGGCAAGAGTCCCGCCGCGTGCAGTTGCGCCAATGTGAATGCTGCCTTCTTATCCGTCTTGACCTGCGCCCGCACGATCAGCGCCACGTGCGGCGGATGCACCACGGTCACTGAATGTACCAGCGGCTTCAAGGCATCATAGACTGCATAGGTGTTAGTGGTCATCTCCACCACGACCGCATCTGCGGGTGTGAGATTCTTCTTCGCCCACTTTTCGATCTGACGCATCGGCGCTTCATGCGGACCGAGAACAGGATTCTGTTTCGAGTCCACGCCTGCCGCCACGAAGTACTTCCTGTGAATATCCAGCCCGATGAAACGTTTGGGAACTTGTTCCGTTTGCATGACGATCTCCTTTTTCATGCTCTGGCAAAGCCTGGCCAGCCAGGCCGGGCGCGTTCTTTTGGGAGCAGGACATCACACACGGATACGAGCTTGTCCTGAAGGACATCTCAGGTGAGCGGATCCGAACGGTCAGCCAAACACGCTCGCGGGCTTTTCTAAAAACGAAATCCCATACGCGTAGACGGCTGGCCCCAACGTCACGCACCGGTGGAAACGCTCCGTTCACTCACCAGAATCATTATCCACCAGAACGCCTTGGCTTTCAACACTCACCCGACCCGGCGGCCAAGGTGTTCAGATGCTAACACGTTCCGAATAACACTCCTTCCCGGATGGCACCATTTCTGAATTCCTTGAATTTTTCGTCCACCCACGGACCCTGTCCTGTTTTTAGGATGACCCCATGGGACTTTGTCTTTAATTTCTTGAAGTCGCAAGCATCTTGGTGGTGAGAGATGTCATTGATCGCAATCATCGTAGCTTCCTTCAAAAGGTATAGGTCTGATGTTGGTGCTGCAATTATCTACACCCTCTTCGTTGTTTATTCTAGCACTTCACACTATGGAATACAACTTATTGAGTGGAAATTTTTGCAACAACTTCTTTTATCGGAGTTTGTAAACATACAAATGATACAGATATCTTCTTTGCTTATAATGAAGAAATATCAGGGTTGATTGCGAAGGGATTGTTGGAATAACAAGAGACAGGTCGGGTGAATTATCCCAGTCTATATATAAAGTAATAGATTTATCGGCGCTGGGAATTATGCTGAATCGATATTCGTATTTCCATTCGGCGATTCTGGATAAATCTGAATGTCAATCAATCTATTGCCTTTGATCGTATTAAGTTCAGTGGTAAATCGTCCGTCAAAATCTAAAGATTCGGCGAAAGAAAACACTTCGTTTATTGTAGAATTCAACAAAAAATATTTTATCGACCTTTTTGCTACGCCTGATCGCATATTGTAAATTGCAAAAAGCTGGGATATAAGTTTTTCATATAAATTCGATTCGGCCTTCTTTTTTGTTTCTTTGTATGTTGTTCCCCAAAGAATGTTCTTTGCTTGGTTTTGTTTAATGAGTTTAAATGATTTGGGTGTGTTTCAAATGAGTTGAACCCTGAGAGAAAATCAAACAGCCAAAGGCATGCTTGAATAGCCAACAACGTGTGGCGAAGGAAATGATTGAGCCGTTTGTGTCTGCCAAACAGGTCGCGAGGCAAGAG